>JAZNUH010000023.1:0-16800 GCA_045592225.1 Clostridia bacterium
CCTTTCTGTGTGGTTTTTGGTGGTACTTAAACTTTAACACAAAAAGTTTCTATTCGCTATTATTTTTGTCGATATATTTTGATACGAGATTTCCTCGTATCAAAATATATCGGAATGTAACACATCTATTGTAAACCTACATTCTTTTTTGAAAAAATCTTAAAAATATATTGCATTTTTTTGCAAAAAGATGTATAATATCTTGAAATATAAATTGTGCAAACACAATGTAATTTGTGTAGTTTATTATAAACATACGAAAGGAGAGCGGAAGTAGATTGAACGCATATTTAATTTTAGAAAATGGTAAAGTATTTGAAGGTAAAAGTATCGGCTCTACTGCACAGGTAATTTTTGAAATGGTTTTCAATACGTCTATGACCGGTTATCAGGAGGTTTTAACTGATAAGTCTTATGTTGGTCAGGGCGTTGTGATGACGTATCCTTTAATAGGTAACTGTGGTGTTATCGGCAACTGTTCTAAGCCCGATGACAGCCGTGTAAGTGCTGTTATTGTTCGTGAAATTGCAAGAGAAGGCAGCAATTTCAGGGGTGACGATAATGATACAACTAAATATCTGGCTGAATATAATGTTACAGGTATTTGTGACGTTGATACAAGAGCATTGACCAAAATATTACGGGAGAGTGGTACCATTAATGCAATGATTACCACTAATCCCGATTTTAATATAGAGGAAGTTTTGAAAGAAATCAAAGCATTTTCTATAGGTAACGCGGTTAAAAAGTCATCAACCGAAAAAGCCTACACAATTGGCGAAGGTCGCAATGTTGTTGTAATAGATATGGGAAGCACGGAAGTTCCTGTTAAACTCATAACTGACAATAATTTCAAGGTTACGGTTGTTCCTTTTGATACATCTGCCGAGGAAATAATAAAACTTGCACCTATGGGCATAGTGGTTTCAAACGGACCCGGTGACCCGAAGGAATGTACCGAAACAATTGCAACGCTTAAAGAGATTATAAAAACAAATATTCCTGTTTTTGGTATTTCCCTCGGTCATCAGCTTCTTGCTCTTGCAGTGGGTGCTGAAACTGCAAAACTTAAATATGGTCATCATGGTGCAAACCATCCTGTTAAAGAGGTGGACACAGGTAATGTTTATATAACAAGTCAGAATCACAGCTATGTTGTTTTGGCTGACACAATTGACAAAAACATTGCACAGGTAAAATACATAAACGTAAATGACAAGAGTGTAGAGGGTATGGAATATATCGGCAAAAAGATTTATTCAACTCAGTTTTTACCCGAAACAAGTACAGGTCCGAGAAACCAAAATAAAATGTTTGAAAAGTTTTTAGCAGTTTTATAATTAAGTTTCAGAAAGGAAGATAATACATGCCTATCAAACCCGATATAAAAAAGGTATTAGTTATAGGGTCCGGTCCTATTGTAATAGGACAGGCCGCAGAATTTGACTATGCAGGTACACAGGCTTGTCGCGCACTTAAAGAAGAAGGACTGTGCGTTGTACTTGTAAACTCAAACCCTGCTACAATTATGACAGATAAGGATATTGCAGACAAGGTATACATAGAGCCTCTTAACACCGAGACTGTCAAGAAGATTATTCTTGAGGAAAAACCTGATAGTGTACTGCCTACTTTGGGCGGACAGACAGGTCTTAACCTTGCTATGGAGCTTTACGAAGAAGGTTTCCTGCAGGCTCACGGTGTGCAGATGCTGGGAACTTCATCTGTTGCAATTAAAAAAGCAGAGGACAGACAGGCGTTTAAAGATACAATGGAAGCTATCGGTGAACCCTGTGTTGCAAGTAAGGTTGTATCCGATATTAAGGATGCACTTGATTTTGCAGACAACATCGGTTATCCCGTTATTGTACGTCCCGCTTACACCTTAGGCGGTACCGGCGGCGGTATTGCAAGCACCCCTGAGGAACTCCGTGAAATCGGCAGTAATGGTTTGCGTCTCAGTCGTGTTTGTCAGGTCCTTATTGAAAAATGTATTGCCGGCTGGAAGGAAATTGAATACGAGGTTATGAGAGATGCTGCAGGAAATGTTATAACAATATGCAGCATGGAAAACATCGACCCGGTTGGTGTACATACAGGTGACAGTATAGTTGTTGCACCTGCACAGACTCTTACAGCAGATGAAAACAATATGCTTAAAAACTCTGCCCTGAAAATTATTGACGCATTGGGTATAGAGGGTGGATGTAATGTACAGTTTGCATTTAATGCATACACACTTGAATATGCGGTTATCGAAGTTAACCCCCGTGTTAGCCGTTCATCAGCACTTGCTTCCAAAGCAACAGGTTATCCTATTGCAAAGGTTGCGGCAAAGGTTGCGCTGGGATATACTCTTGACGAAATACAAAATGCAGTTACAAAAACAACATACGCTTGTTTTGAGCCTACTATTGACTACGTTGTTGTTAAAATACCAAAATGGCCTTTTGATAAGTTTGTTACAGCTGAGCGTAAGCTTGGAACACAGATGAAGGCAACGGGCGAAGTTATGGCTATCAGCCCCTCTTTTGAAGGCGCACTTATGAAAGCCGTACGTTCACTTGAGCTTAACATCTTCCGCCTTGGCCTGCCCAAACTTGACAAATGTACAGATGAGGAAATTTTAAATAAGCTTTACGATATTGATGATGAACGTCTGTTTGTAATTGCAGAAGCAATAAGAAGAGGTGTAAGCCTTGATAAAATTTATGAAATTACAAAGATAGACGTATGGTTCCTGGACAGAATTTTATCTATTATTGAAACAGAAAAAGACCTCAAGTCAGGTAAAAAAGATAAGGAAACCATAGAACACGCAAAATACATTGGTTATACCGATAAAACAATCGGTGAATTCCTTGGTATGAGCAAAAAAGAGGTTACAGCCCTCCGTAAAAGCTATGGTATTCACCCGGCATATAAAATGGTTGATACCTGTGCAGCAGAATTTGAAGCTGTAACACCTTATTACTACAGTGCATATAAGAGCGAAAACGAAGCTAACGCAGAAAGTGACAAGAAAAAGGTAATTGTTATGGGTTCAGGTCCTATAAGAATTGGACAGGGTATTGAATTTGACTACTGCTCTGTTCACAGTGTTTGGGCACTTTCCAAAATGGGCTTTGAAACAATTATTATAAATAATAACCCGGAAACAGTAAGCACCGACTTTGACATTTCGGACAAGTTGTATTTCGAACCTCTTACCGAAGAGGATGTTGAAGCAATTGTAGAGCTTGAAAAACCCTATGGTGCGGTTGTTCAGTTTGGTGGACAGACAGCTATTAAACTGACAAAGGCTCTTAATGATATGGGTGTAAAAATTCTTGGTACAGCTGCTGCTGACGTTGATGCTGCTGAAGACAGAGAAAAGTTTGATGAAATTCTCGAGCAGTGTGGCATCCCCCGTCCAAAAGGTCAGACAGTATTTACCTGTGAAGAAGCTCTCGCAGCTGCTAATGAGCTTGGTTATCCTGTTCTTGTTCGCCCCTCTTATGTGCTTGGCGGTCAGGGTATGCAGATAGCCTTCAGCGATGCTGATATAGTTGAATTTATGAAAATTATTAACCTCACAGTACAGGAACATCCCATTCTTGTTGATAAATATCTTATGGGTAAAGAGGTTGAGGTTGATGCAGTTTGCGATGGTGAAGATATTCTGATACCCGGTATTATGGAACATCTTGAAAGAGCCGGCATACATTCGGGCGACAGTATCTCTGTATATCCTGCGCAGACAGTGTCGAAAAAATGCGTTGAGACAATGGTTAAATACACAGAGAGTCTGGCGCGTGCACTTCATGTTATAGGTCTTATAAATATTCAGTTTATCGTATATGATGAAGAAGTATATGTAATAGAGGTTAATCCTCGTTCCAGCCGTACAGTTCCTTACATCAGTAAGGTTACAGGTATTCCTTTGGTTGACCTTGCAACACACGCTCTGCTTGGTGAAAAAATAAAAGATCTTGGATATGGCACCGGCCTTTTCAAAAAGAGTGAATATGTTGCTGTTAAAATGCCTGTATTCTCGTTTGAAAAACTGCACGATGTTGATGTAAGCCTTGGACCGGAAATGAAATCCACAGGTGAAGTTTTGGGTGTTTCCAAGAGCTATAGTGAAGCGGTACATAAAGCATTTGTTGGTGCTAATATCCGAATAAGACCCAAGAGCAAGATTATTGTTACTGTTAATGATCATGACAAACAGGAATTATGCGAGCTTCTCCTTAAGTATAAGGATATGGACCTTGAAATTTGTGCAACCGGTGGAACATACGAAAAACTTACAGAATGTGGCATTCGTGCAACAAGAATAAACAAGATTAACGAAGGACTGCACGATATTCTCGATATTATCCAGTCGGGTGAAGTAAGCCTTGTAATCAATACACCCACAAAGGGAAGAAACCATAACCGTGACGGATTTAAAATCCGCCGCCATGCAGTTGAACGCTCGGTAACATGTCTTACATCGCTTGATACTGCAAGAGCAATTTTTGAATCTATGAAAGCAGATTACGGTAAAGACTTCTCGATTATTAACATTGCAGATATTGTCTGATAGTATTAAAGGAGATATTAATATGAGCAAAAATACACCGGATGATATCCGCAGAATGATAAAAGAAAATGATGTCAAGTTTGTAAGATTGCAGTTTACAGACATTTTAGGCAACCTTAAAAATGTTGCTATAACACTCAGTCAGGTTGATAAAATGCTTGATAATAAGTGTATGTTTGACGGTTCTTCCATTGAAGGCTTTGTAAGAATTGAAGAGTCGGATATGTATTTAAGACCCGATCTTGATTCATTTGCAATTTTCCCCTGGAGACCACACCCTGATAAGGTTGCACGTCTTATATGCGACATCTATATGCCCGACGAAACTCCTTTTGTCGGTTCACCCAGATATGTACTGCATAAAGCGATTGACCACGCAGCAGAAATGGGTTACTCCATAAACGTGGGTCCTGAATGTGAGTTTTTCCTTTTTGAAACAGACGAAAAGGGACATCCCACAACAATAACACAGGATGAAGCGGGTTACTTTGATTTAGGTCCTATTGATATGGGCGAAAACGCAAGACGTGATATGTGTACAACTCTTGAGGAAATGGGTTTTGAAATTGAAGCATCGCACCACGAGGTTGCAAGTGGTCAGCATGAAATTGACTTCAAATATGACGAAGCGCTTAAAACTGCAGACAATGTAATGACATTTAAGCTGGCGGTTAAAACAATTGCACAGAAGCACAAACTTCATGCAACATTCATGCCCAAGCCTATTTATGGTATAAACGGCTCGGGTATGCATATAAACATTTCTCTTTCCAAAAACGGTAAGAACGCCTTTTATGACCCCAACGACAAGCTTGGTCTCAGTAAAGAGGCATACAGCTTTATTGCAGGTATAATGGAGCATATTTCAGGAATTACGGCAGTAACAAACCCGCTTGTAAACTCTTACAAACGACTTATACCCGGTTATGAAGCTCCTGTATATATTGCCTGGTCGGCACAAAACAGAAGCCCCCTTATAAGAATTCCTGCATCAAGGGGACAGGGTACAAGAATAGAACTGCGTAGCCCTGACCCATCAGCAAATCCATATCTTGCACTTGCTCTTGTTCTCGAAGCAGGTCTTGATGGAATGAAACGTGGTCTTACACCACCACCCAGTGTTGATATGAACATCTATGAAATGACAGATGAAGAAAGAAAAGCACACGGAGTTGATAATCTGCCCGAAAGTCTTGAAAAGGCAATAATTGAAATGAAAAAAGACCCCTTTATAAGAGACGTGCTTGGTGACCATATCTTCTCAAAGTACATTGAGGCAAAACAGAAGGAATGGGATGGCTATAAAACAATGGTATCCCGGTGGGAACTTGAGCAGTATCTTGTAACATATTAATCATTGAATCCCTCGTATCGTCTGATATGAGGGATTTTTAATATATTTGTTGATTTTTTATATTTTTTATTATATAATGTTACTGTAAACAGGATTATAGTTTTATTCTGTAAGAATAAATTTAATAAAGGAGGAACTATATATGAAGCTTATAATTGCTATTGTTAGTGACGAAGACGGTAACTCCGTACTGCGTGCGTTAAACGAAGAGGGTTTTGGTGTAACAAAACTGGCTACAACAGGTGGTTTCTTAAAACAGGGTAATATGACTCTGCTTATTGGTACAGAGGAAGACCGCCTTAACGAAGCTATTGGTATTCTGAAAGAAAAGTGCCATACAAGAAAGAAGGTTACAACCGCTTCCATGATTTCGGGTATTACAGGTATGATTGATCCCTATCCCATTGAAGTTGAAATGGGCGGCGTAACTATATTTGTAGTTGATGTTGACAGATTTGAAAAAGTTTGATGAAGCTGCTTGGCAAAGATAAAATTATTAAATACTTTGAACAGGCAATTAAAGCAGATGCGGTCAGCCACCTCTATATCCTTGAAGGAGAAAAAGGCATAGGTAAAAAGACGGTGGCTGCTTATCTTGCGTCCAAAATTCATTGCACAGGCGAAAGCTCACCATGTGGTGTATGCTCTGCCTGTATGAAGCATGCCTCACAAAATCATCCTGATTTTGTTCCGGTTACTCGTGAAAAAGATAAAATGAGTATAGGTGTAGAAAGTGTTAGAGATGCTATTTTGGATATGCATGTTAAGCCCTTGCTGGCAGATAAAAAAATTTACATTATTTATGAAGGAGAGCTTTTAAGTGCACAGGCACAAAATGCGCTTTTAAAAATACTTGAAGAGCCTCCGGAATATATAATGATTTTTATTCTTACAACATCACTGGATGCACTTTTGAAAACTGTTATTTCAAGAGGCGTAACCATAAAAGTTGACAGGTGCAGCTCTGTTCAGATGCGCGAGCACATTATAACAACTTATCCCGAAATGGAAAAACAGGTCGATGTTATAAGTTCATTTGCAGGCGGTGTAATCGGCGTTGCCAATGATATGGCAGAGGGTAGAGGGATTTTGTCTGTGCGCGAAGAACTGTACAAGCTTTTACCATCACTGTCAGGCACAAGTAAAAGTGCTATTTATAATGTACTTTCTTGTTTCGAAAAAAATAAAGAAAATTTAAATGTCCTTCTTGATCTGTTTCATTTGTGGCTCAGGGATGCGGTGATTATAAAAACTGCAGAAGAAGAGGACATAATAAATAAAGACTATATAACAGAAATTAGCAACTTTGCACAAAAGGTAACAGCGCCTGCACTTGTTCGTGCATCGGACAGGATTTCCGGGGTGGTTACAAAGATAGGCAAAGGTTCAAATATACCTTTATGGATAACTAATTTGCTAATATATTGTTGGGAGGATTTTCATGGCGAAAATAATAGGAGTCAGATTTAAGTCAGCGGGTAAAACATATTATTTTGATCCCGGTGACGTTAAAATAGATAAAGGCGATTTTGCCATTGTTGAAACTGTGCGCGGTATCGAGTATGGTGAGGTTGTTATTCCTATATCCGATGTTGATGAAAGTGAAATTGTATCACCTCTTAAAAAGGTTATAAGAAAAGCAACAGATGATGACAAAAAACAGATGGAAGGCAACAAGAAAAAGGAAAAAGAGGCTTTCGGTATCTGTCTTGAAAAAATACAAAAGCACGGGCTTGATATGAAGCTTATTGACGTTGAGTATACCTTTGACGGTAATAAAATTCTGTTCTACTTTACATCAAATGGCAGAGTTGATTTCCGCGAACTTGTAAAAGATCTTGCGTCTGTATTCCGCACCCGCATAGAATTGCGTCAGATTGGTGTAAGAGATGAAGCTAAAATGATTGGCGGACTTGGTATCTGTGGGCGTAGTCTTTGTTGTGCTTCCTGCCTGGGGGATTTTCAGCCTGTGTCAATTAAAATGGCAAAGGAGCAGAATTTATCATTAAATCCCACCAAAATTTCAGGTACTTGCGGAAGGCTTATGTGTTGCCTTAAATATGAACAGAGCACTTACGAAGAACTTATAAAAATTACTCCCAAGGTAGGTGCGCTTGTTAAAACCCCCGAAGGCAAGGGTACAGTATGGTCTAATTCTTTGCTTACAGGCAAGCTCAAGGTAAAACTTGATAAGGATGATGAAAATGTTCTGCAGGATTTCCATGTTTCTGAAATTAAAATTCTGAAGGATGTAAAACAAAAAGAACAGGTTATAGAAAACTTGGATGAACTGAAAAAGCTTGAAGGCTAAAGAAAAACTGCGAAAGTATGAACTTTTGCAGTTTTTTGTTGAAAAAATAAAGAATAGATGATAAGATAATAGCAGGAAAGAGGGAGAAAAATGATTTTTGATAAAGTGAGAAAAAATCTTGAAAATTCAGGCTACACGGTTACCTGTTTTGAAACATCAACAGAGGCGGCTGATTATATGGTCAGAGAAATAAAGGGGAAAACCATTGGATTTGGCGGTTCGGTTACAGCGACAAAAATGGGGCTTTATGAAAAGCTTGGCGAAAACAATAAAGTAATATGGCATCAAAAAATGCCTGAAGGTAAAACAGATAAAGAGGTAAGACTTGAAGCCAATAACGCTGAAGTATATATTTCCTCTGTAAATGCACTTGCAGAAACCGGGGAGCTTATCAATATTGATGGACTTTGTAACAGAGTGGCTGGTGTTTTTTACGGCCATGAAAAGGTTTATCTGATTATTGGAAAGAATAAACTGGAAAAAGATTATGAGAGCGCACTTTGGAGAGCAAGAAATGTGGCAGCGCCATTGAATGCAAAAAGGCTCAACAAAAAAACACCTTGTGCAGTTAAGGGCGATCGTTGCTATGATTGCAATAGTCCGGAAAGGATATGCTGTGGCTTGTCTGTACTCTGGCGTAAACCGGTGCTTGCAGATTTTGAAATTATACTGATCAATGAGGAAATAGGTCTTTAATTTGTGAAGGAGAAGGTAATGGCTTGTTTGAAAGATAAAAAACTTTTTCTGCTTGATATGGATGGGACAATTTACCTTGACAATGACTTGTTTGACGGGACGATTGATTTTCTTGAGCATGTGAGAAAATCAGGCGGCAGGTATATGTTTATAACAAACAATTCATCCAAAAGTGTTGATAAATACATAGAAAAGCTTGCGGGTATGGGAATTGTAGCATCAGCAGATGATTTTGTAACGTCGGTAAATGCTACAACTATTTATCTCAAGGAGAAAAACTACAATAAAATTTATGCATTTGGTACAATCTCGTTTGTTGAACAGCTAAAAAAAGAAGGGTTACCTGTTACAACAAAATTCGAGGATGACATCGACTGTCTGTGTATGGGGTTTGACACGGAACTTACATTCCAAAAGCTTGAAGATGCTTGCATTCTTTTGGGACGGGGTGTTGAATATATTGCAACCAATCCTGACTGGGTTTGTCCTACCTGGTATGGATTTGTGCCTGATTGCGGTTCGGTATCGGAAATGCTTTATAATGCTACAAAAAGACGTCCGCATTTTATTGGTAAGCCTCAGCCTGATATGGTTTACCTTGCTATCAATACAAGTGGATTTACCGCTGAACAGACCGTTGTTATAGGTGACAGACTTTATACCGACATAGCTTGTGGTGTAAACGCAGGGGTAAGCACCATTTTTGTACTGAGTGGCGAAGGAACTCTTGAAGACATAGAAAAAAGTGATGTTAAACCCACTTTTATATATACAAATATACAAGAAATATACGAGGATTTAGTAAATGAATAATGTGTATCGCTTAATAGAAAAATTAAACAAACCTGACAGGGAGTTTACTCCAATTCCGTTTTGGTTTTTAAACGACGATTTTACAGATGATGAAATAATTCGTCAAATGAAAGATTTTAACAGCAAGGGTGTACACGGTGTTGTGCCTCATCCCAGAATGGGAATACCTGAAAGCATAGAGTATTTGTCTGACAGGTTTATGCACTTTATGGAGGTTATTGTCAAAACGGCACATGAACTCGATATGAAGGTTGTATTATACGATGAAGCCATGTACCCTTCGGGCAGTGCTCACGGACTTGTTGTCAAGGATAATCCTGAATATGCATCGCAGGCAATAATTATTACAGATGATGCTGAAGCGGGTAAGCTTATATGTGAAACAAAGAGCGGAAAATACATTGTTCAGGTTGAAAGTATGGGAACAATGCGAGGAGTACACTTTGGTGAAGATGATCTTGAAGCAAATGCACCACGCACAGCTGATTTGCTCAACCCCAAGGCAGTTGAAAAGTTCATTTCGCTTACTCATGAAAGATACTACTCTTTGCTCAAGGAGTATTTTGGTACAACCATTATAGGCTTTTTCACTGACGAACCCTGTGTCACAGGAAGAAATCCTATAGAAGGCTGTAAGGCATGGACATGGGGGCTTGAAGAGATAATAACAGCGCTTGGTGGAGATTTGGCTGAACTTGAAGGTCTTTTTACGGGTGATGATAACAAAACGGTAAACATATATAACAAAGCTGTTTTTGAAAGAGAAAATAATACATATTATAAAACTCTTTCCAACTGGTGTGAAAATCACGGTATTGCTTTAATGGGTCATCCTCACCGCGGTGATGATATAGAATCGCAGCAGTATTTTCACATTCCGGGACAGGATGTTGTTTTGCGCTGGATTGCGCCCGAAAAAAATGCAATGGAAACATTTGAGAGTGCACAGGCAAAATGCTCTTCAGATGCGGCGAGATGTACCGGGAAACGCAGAAATTCCAATGAATGCTATGGTGCATGCTGCAAGGATAACATCCCGTGGAATTTCAGCGGCGGAGATTTAAAATGGTATACCGACTGGCTGGGTGTACGCGGAGTAAACCTTTTTATTCCTCACGCATTTTATTATAGTGTAAGAGATGCCCGTAAGGATGAAAGGCCGCCGGATGTAGGACCTAATAACATATGGTGGAAGTATTTTGATGTTATCAGTACATACATTAAACGTATTTCCTGCCTTATGACAGACTCTGTAAATATGGCAAAGGTTTGTGTTTTGTGTGAAAACAGAAAAATGCCTATTGATGAGGTTGTGTGGTTTTACCAAAATCAGGTTGAATTTAATTATGTACCGTACAGCTGCATTACTGATGGTAATATCGCAGATGGTATGTTATGTGTCGGACAGAACAAATACGAATACATTTATAATGACTATAAAAACAAATTTGAAAAACTAAATGTCATAAAAGATTATTCAGTACTTTCACATCGGGATATTTATACAGAGGTTCCGTGCAAAGACCTGAGAGTTAGCCATCTTATGAAGGATGGGGTAGAGGTTTTCTTCCTTGTAAACGAAGGGGAAGGTATAATAAAAACCCCTGCCTGTGTAAAAGGTGAAGGAACACTGATTGCAATGGATTTGTGGAGGGGCACAGTTGACAGACTTTGCTGCAAACAAAATGGAGCGGATATACTTTTTGAACTGGAGTTAAAACCGAGAGAAAGCATACTTATTTTAGTTGACAGCGAAGGAACTTGTGAGAGTTGCAATAAACCTGAAAAAGAATATATTGAACCAAAATTTGAACTCATAAGCGACGACAAAAAAGAATTTGTTAAAAGCTACAAGGCGGTTTTAAATACAAAGATAAAAGACAATTTGCATATATCCCTTAAAGCCGAAGAAATGGTTGAGTGCTTTGTGAACGGGAAATTTGCCGGTTTCAGTTTGTGGAACGACCATGACTTTGACATTTCACCGCATCTTGTTGACGGAGAGAATATAATTGAACTTAAAGTAACAGGAAGTGCAGTTAACAGGTTTACAGAGCACACAAAAGAGTATGGCTTAATACAGGAGTAGACATGAAGCTTTATTTTGCCCCTATGGAGGGGATTACTACATACACATATCGTAATACTCATCGGGAGATATTTGGCGGATGTGATGCATATTTCGCACCATTTATTGTCCCGGCTGAAAATGAGAGAATCAGCAGGAGAACAATGCGGGATATTTCACCGGAATATAATACGGTGGACAGACTTGTGCCTCAGGTTATGTGTAACAGCAGCAGTTCATATGATAAATTTGTTTTTAAATTGAAAGAGCTTGGATACAATGAGTTAAATCTTAATCTGGGTTGTCCGTCAGGAACAGTTATAAAAAAGAAAAGGGGAGCGGGCGCTTTGCTTGAGTTACACTCTCTTGATAAGTTGCTTGACAGCATTTATTCTGAAACAGATATATCTGTTTCGATTAAAACAAGAGCTGGCTTTTACGACCATAGCGAATTTGATGCTCTGCTTCATATTTATAACAAATATCCGGCAAGTCTTTTAATTGTTCATCCAAGAGTAAGAGAAGAATATTATAAAGGGACACCAAATTTAGAAACATTTAAAAAGGCATATGACGGTACACATATTCCGCTTTGCTTTAACGGAAATATAAATTCATGTAATGACTATCATAAGATTTTACGGGATTTTCCGGGGATTGACAGTGTAATGATAGGAAGGGGAGCAATAGCAAATCCTGCGCTTTTCAGAGAAATAAAAGGTGGTAAGCCGCTTGAAACCAAAGAGCTTATAGATTTTTCACGGCTGCTGGAAAGCAGATACATGAAACTGTTGCAGTCCGAAAGATATACTGTTCACCGACTTAAAGAAATATGGCTTTACACAATACAAAATTATCCTGATGAAAAGAAGATAGCAAAGGCGATAAAAAAAGCAGATAAGCTGCACGATATAAATAGTGCTATATGTTGTCTGCCGGAGTTGAAAAAGAGAGAGGAGTAAGAAGTATGGAAATAATTGTTTTGTTGTTGATTTTTGGTATGTACATATTAATTTGCGGTTTATCAATTGCAAATTACATTATCTATTCTTTGGCACTTTATAAAATAGCTTGTAAACGAAGGGTTTCGAATGCGTGGCTTGCGTGGTTACCTATAGGAACAGAATGGATTTTGGGCAGTGTAACAGACTCTTTTGATGAAGAAAAGGGAAAGGCACACAGTTGGAGAAAGGTTATGCTTACAACATCTGTTCTTACAATTTTGATAATGATAGGCTCTGCTGTGGCAATGATTATCGCAGTTGTAGTCAGCGTATATAAAGGTATAGGTACGGACGAGCTTATTCTTTTTACACCGTTTATGCTTTCTTACGCAGGAATTATTGTTGGTTCAATAGTAAGCCTGGTTTTAACTGCTGCATTGATAATTTGCTATTATAGGATTTTTGATGAAATCTATCCCGGGAAAACAGTTAAATACCTTATATTTACACTTGTTGTTCCTCTTGCTGCGGCAATTTGTATGCTGAAGTGTTCGACAATTTGCCCTGAAAAGATTAATCCGGCAGATTTAATGCCTGATGATGAAACGGGAGACGGATTATATAAAGATGACGTTGTTTTATTTTAAAAATGACCCCGGATGTATTTAAAACTACATCCGGGGTGTGTTTTAGTATTCTTTGCAAAGCAGAGCGCGTATGTACCCCCTGTCTGTGCTGGTTGATTCAACATAAAAGCCGTTGGAGTAGTAAAACTTTATAAGATGTGCAACCTTTGAAGCGGTGTGCAGATAAAGTTTTTTTACATCTGTGCCGGCAAGAAACTTGTCAACCTCGTCAAGTATAAGCTGACCGCCGCCTTGACTGTTGTGTTTTGATGACACACAAAATCTGCTGAAATACGCCTGTTCACCGGTAATGGTTACACGCGCTGAACCGATGGGAGTGCCATCATCGTTTGTAAGTATAAAAACATTTTTCTCATTAATATCTTTTATAATATCTTCGATTGTTTCATTGAGTGCCCCTGATGCGGCGGAAGAGCATGAATTTTTTTCATAAATCTTGAATGCATCAAGAGCAATCTGATGTATGCTTTCGGCATCACCTACTGTAGCCATACGTACCTTCATTATTTTATACCTCCCATAAGACGAGCCATTACTGCTTTCTGTGCGTGCAGACGATTTTCTGCTTCATCAAATACAACAGAATTTTTGCCATCCATAATTTCTGCGGAAACTTCCATATCTCTGTATGCGGGCAGACAATGCATAAATATTGCATCGGATTTTGCATGGGAGAAAAGCTGACTGTTCACCTGGTATGAACCGAATATTTTAATTCTTTCGGCTTTTTCAGCTTCCTGACCCATACTGCACCATGTGTCAGTATAAACAGCATCGGCATTCTTTATAGCCTCTATAGGATCTTCGGTTATGATAACCTGACTTCCGTTTTTAGCAGCATCTTCTTTTGCACCGGCTATTACGCCTGCATCACAGGTATAGCCTGCAGGAGATGCAACTGCGATATCCATACCAACCTTTGCGCAACCGTAAAGAAGTGAGTTCGCAACGTTATTTCCGTCGCCGATATATGCCATTTTAAGCCCCTTGAAATTATTACCTTTATATTCGGAAACGGTAAGAAGGTCAGCTAAAATCTGGCAAGGATGCAACAAATCAGTAAGACCGTTGATGATGGGGATATCACTGTATTTTGCCAAATCTTCAACATCGCTGTGTGCAAATGTTCTTATCATTATTCCATCGAGATAACGTGATAATACCTTCGCAGTGTCATATATGGTTTCTCCACGTCCGAGCTGAATGTCAGAGGAACTCAAAAACAAAGCAGAGCCACCAAGCTGATACATACCTACTTCAAAAGAAACGCGTGTACGTGTGGAGGACTTGCTGAAAATCATACCAAGTGTTTTACCTTTTAAAAGATGATGCTCCTTACCGGCTTTTGTTTCTGCTTTAAGCTTGGCTGCAAGTGAGAGTATGGAGAGCATATCTTCCTGTGTTAAATCATGTAAACAAATTAAATCTTTCATTTTTCTAAATCCTTTCAAATTATATAAAGTTTTTTAATTCACTTATAAATTTATCAATGTCTTCTTTGGTGATAATAAGGGGTGGAAGAACACGCAGAGTATTTCCTACAGAACCTAAAAGGTAACCCTTTTCAAACATTTTATTCTGAACTTCTTTAGCGTTGTCCGAAAGTTCAATACCAATCATAAGTCCAAAAGCGCGTACTTCTTTAATTCCTGAAAGTGTGGCAAGCTGATTTTTAAAGTAAGTACCCATTTCGGCGGAGTTTTCAACAAGCTTTTCTTTTTCGAAAACTTCGAAAACAGCAAGTCCTGCTCTGGTAGCTAACGGATTACCGCCGAAGGTTCCGCCGTGGTCACCCGGAGCAAAGGCAGACGCGACAAAATCCTTTGCACAAACCGCTCCGATTGGAACACCACCGCCCAATGCTTTTGCAAGAGTAAATATATCGGGTTCAATATCAAATAACTGGTACGCAAAAAGTTTACCCGTTCTGCCCATACCGGTTTGAATTTCATCAACAATTAATATAATGTCATTCTTCTTGCATACATCTGCAACGTATTTTATGTAATCAGTATCAACCGGATGAACACCGCTTTCGCCTTGAATTAATTCAAACATTACGGCTGCAGTTTTATCATTTACAGCATTGTCAAATGCTGTTTTGTCGTTAATTGGTACAGACATAAATCCGGGAGACAGGGGAGTGTATGGTTTTTGGTATTTTTCCTGTCCTGTTGCTGCAACCATTGCAAGAGTACGACCATGAAATGAATTGGTAAGTGTAATTATTTCATTTTTGCCGCTTCCTTTTTTATAATGATATATTTTTGCAAGTTTAACGGCACCTTCATTCGCTTCTGCACCGGAATTGGCAAAGTATATTTTATCGGCACAGGAATTATTACAAATTTTTTCTGCAAGTAATGCCTGGGATTCAATATAATAAAGAGAAGAGGTGTGAATTAACTTGTCTAGCTGATCCTTCAGCGCATTAACAAGTACGGGATGAGTATGCCCTAAAGCATTGACAGCAATGCCACCCATAAAATCATAGTACTCTTTTCCGTCGGTTGAATATAATTTAATACCTTTACCGTGTGTAAATGCCACAGGTGTCCTGTCGCCAAAGGTATTCATAAAATACTGTTTATCTTTGGCAACTATCTCTGAAAGATGCATAATAATACTCCTTTAAAAATAAAATATGTATAATTATAAACTAAAATGAAAATTTATGCAATACTTTTGCATAAAAAAGTTTAAAAAATTTTTATGCTGTTTTTTCCGTAAAATCAAAACATTTCCTGTAATAAAAAAAAGAGTGTGGAGCAGAATAATTACTGCTAAGGCAAATTAATTTTTATTCAAGGAGATGAATTTCGAAATGGCTAATAACAGACAGTTAGTTCCCGAAGCACGTGCAGCACTTGATAAGTTTAAGATGGAAGCTGCAAGTGATGTAGGTGTTACACTTAAAAACGGTTACAATGGTGACCTTACTTCCCGTCAGGCTGGTTCTATCGGCGGTCAGATGGTTAAGAAGATGATTATGCAGGCCGAAAACAATATGAAATAAAACTGCATAAGCAGAAAATGAGGGAGACGGATAATCCGACTCCCTCATTATTTTTTAAAGTATTTCCGAGAAAACCTGGTCTGCAACCTTAAGTGTATATTCTATGTCTTCGGCTGTATGTTCAGTGGAAATGTAAATTCTGCCGCGTTTACATGAAAATCTTACACCGTAGCTTTCGCAGCCCTGAACAAATTTCTTGTAAAGCTCGGTATCTGCTTTGCTTATCCATTCGCGCAGGTCATCAACATCCTCGTCAAAACCAAAGTAAAGAATAAATACACTTGCTATATTTCGTGCATAAACCTTGATGTTGTATTTTTTTCCAAGCTCCTTAAATCCTTCTGCAAGTCTGCTTGTGAGCTTGTGGAGTTTTTCATATACACC
>JAZNUH010000024.1:0-14769 GCA_045592225.1 Clostridia bacterium
TATTTTCTGCGTTTTTGCCTCTCGCAACCTAAAATCCGCACTTTGAAAATTCCTTGACCTTGAATGGATGGAATTTTGTGTGAATTTTGGTGCGAATGATGATGAAAGGCTGTCGCCTAACAAGGACGACAAATTAAAAGAATTAAAATTTAACAAGTTTAAGGCGTATCGAGTTCGACATTCCGACGGTCATCTTGCATCTTCTGCGGCATATACTGCACGAGCCCCTCCGATAAACTTCGGGCGTGTTCTTGCAAATGTGACGTGGGCTTCGCCAATTTGGGAAATCGGGAGGCGCACAGGTACGGCTACATGCTTTAAATGCATGCCGATAAACGTATCTCCGATATCCATACCGGCATGTGCCTTTACAAATTCAACACAAACGGGATCCTGCATTTTTTGATATGCAGCCGTCGCGGCACTGCCGCCTGCTTTCGGCTGCGGAATCACGGAAACAATTTCAAACCCGTATTTTTCCGCCGCTTCCCGTTCGATAACGACAGCGCGGTTTAAATGCTCACAAGCCCCCACCGCGAGAAAAATACCTTTCGGCTGTAATACGGATGAAATACCGTCTATAATCGCTTCACCGAGTGCATATACCGAGCCTTTCCCGATTTTTTCGCCTGCAACTTCGCTGGTACTGCAGCCTAATATGATAATCTGACCGGGCTTTACGCCTGCGGCTTCGACCAAAGCTTCCATCGCCTTGGCCGCGTTATTTTTGATTTCTTCCATGCTGTTCACTCCCTGTATGCTTTTATTATACGCATTTTTCCGCTTTTTGTCAATACGAGAGGCCAAAAATAAAAAAAATTCTCTTTTCTTGAAACGGAAGGATTGACAAAATTGGAGTTTTGGTTTATAATGGATGCGTATGAAATTTATTTGATATAAATTTCCAAGCGCTAACGCGCTTTAGTGCTCTTGCGAGCACCGCACCCATTGACGGCGGCGTAAAAATGTCCTTGCAAGCAAGCATTTTTACTTCTGGTGAAATTGGTTGACGTACAATATTTGATGAAAGTTCCTAAGTGCAGGACGGCCGACCGAGTAAATGAAGTTTTCGTTACAATTCAAAACACGCTCTCTTAGTTAAGTGGATATAACAAGCCCCTCCTAAGTGGTAAACGATTCGTTTCCACTTAGAGGGTATAATAAAATTGAATTAGCAAACCCGCCCCCATAGTTAAGTGGATATAACATGCCCCTCCTAAGGGCAAATCGTGCGTTCGACTCGCGCTGGGGGTGCCATAAATACCGCATAAATGCTGACTTTCAGCGTTTTGCGGTATTTTTATTTTGCCCTTGTGATATGCCGGAGAATTGTATGTTTTACTGTTTGCAACCTTGCTAAATGGAAACGAACTCTAACGCTCATTTTTGCTAATGAATTTTGCTGTTTGCTAATTTGAAATTAGCGAACTATTTTTTAGCTGTTCCAATTAGTCCGGCTAAAGTGGCTGCAAGTTCGGGATTAGCTTGCAGTTGTTCAATGAGTGCTGCAATATCAATGGTTGTTTCTGCCTTTTCTTGCGGAGGTTTTACATCACGCAAATCGGGGTTTGCATAAAATGCACTCTCAAATTTTTGTGCGTTTACCTTTCTATCCTCATCCAAAATATGAGCATATACATCTGTTATCATATTTATTTGAGAATGTCCGGTATCGCCCTGTGTCGCTTTCAAATCGCCGTGATTGAGTTTTAATTTGTAGGTTGTACTTGAATGCCGGAGAGAATGAAAAACGACGTTAGGCAGTCCTGCTTCTTCCTTCAGCTTTATAAACTCTTTCTCGATCACACGGTTTTCGCAAGGTCTGCCGTTAGGCAAAGCAATTACTAAGCTGAAATCCTCATATGCATCACCAAGAAAGGATTTTATTTCTTCTTGTGATTTTTTCCACTCTTTCATAATATAAGCAACAGTCTTTGGAAGCCATACTTTTCTTTCGCTTGATTTTGTTTTAGGCCTCTTCAGAATCAGCCTTGTGCTTGTGTTGCTCATAAGTGGTTTGAATATATGGATAATATCTTTTTCGCCGAGCATTTCAATGGCTCGTTTTGATGCCCTTGTCAATTCCTTATCGACGTAGATATAAGCATCATCCCTTGCAATGTCATCATCAGAGATATGAACATTATTCCAAGTCAATCCTAAAATTTCTCCTATGCGAAGTGAACAGGCAAAAGCTAAGTTCATCGCAATATAGAGTTTTGTATCCGTGCAGGAGATTAATGCTGTTCTGATATTATCCGTTGTCCATATATCTCTTTTCTTATATTCCACTTTAGGTACGCATAAGGATAAAAAGTATTTCAAGTCGTCTTTCAAAGGAAGTCAACTGCTTATCCAAGTCGATTGCACCCCCTTTCGATTATTATTGTAAAGGGTGTTGCGGACAGTTTTTTCCTAAATAAAAATTTTTTTCAAAAAAAAGTTTTCGACATATTACGACCTCCGAATTTTCAAATTAAAATTTTTTGAAAGTTCGGTTGGTCGGTGGTGCTCTGCAATGATAAAAAACGCACAGACAAAATACCGCCTTATTAAAGGCTGATACTCGGCTGTGCGGTAAGAGCGATTATGACCTCCGCCTGAATCATCAGACTTGCCGCCGAATTTATGACATACCCGGTGATGATGTGTGCGGTTTCTTCGTTTCGCAAAATGGAAAATTGGTATTGGGCATTCGTAATAAGATAACATTTAATCACGCTCCTAACGCAAGGCAATTCCGCCCTGCACAGAGCGAAAAAACCTATATGCGCATAGCGGAATTGCCACGCCAAATATTTTTATTATTCTGTTGTTGGTTTTGCTGTTGTGTGCTTTCTTCGTTCAAATTTCTCAACTCCTTACATTTATTACTAATTATGACAGTATTAGAAAAATACACTTAAATATCGGCAAATTTCGCACGAAAAAACCGCTTGACCTTAGATTACTCTAAAATCAAGCGGTTTCGGCGGTGTGCATATTCTGTTGGCTTATGTCTATTCAATTTTCGCCATAGCATATTTCATCTGCTCCTTTCGTCAAATATCCTTATATTTCTACATAGCATAACGCAAGCCCCGTCTGAATTGCTCAAACGGGGCTTGTTTCTGCTCTTTGTCAAGCGTTCCGCTTGGCTTGTGTCATTTACTTATTAGCTTCTAAAAATCTGTGAAGAATAGCTGCGATTTCTGCTCTTGTAGCATTGTCAAGCGGATTGAGTGTTGTTGCTGTTTTACCTTTCATCAAACCACTGTCGCAAGCCCACTGCATAGGAGCTATTGCATATTCGGAAATGCTGTCAAAATCGTCATAAGAGAGAATGTTTGTGTTTTCTCCTACGCTGACATCATATCCCTTGTACTGTGCGTATCTGTGCATAATAGTCGCAATTTGTTCACGGGTAATATTGTCATCAGGTGCAAACCCTGTTTCAGATACACCGTTTACAATACCAACTTGTTTTGCCCAAGATACAGCGTTAGCATAGTACGCTCCCATATCAACATCAGCAAAAGGTATGCTTCTGTTTGTAGCAGGTTCTCCCTCTACACGATAAAGAACTGTAACAAGCATTGCTCTTGTGAGTTTATCGTTAGGTGCAAATGTTGTTTCGGTTACGCCCTTGAAGATACCGTTTTCGATTGCATAGTCTGTATCAAGGTGATACCAAGCTGCTGTGTCAAGGTCAGCAAACGCTTCTGACGGACAGTTATGTGTATCTGTATCTTCAGGCTCTTTTTCGATTTCAGTCCACTTTGCATAAAGGGTAAATCTTTTTGTAACCTTTGTATCAAAATCGTAAGCGGTTGTAAGTTCCTTATCTGTGTACCAACCGTCAAATGTGTAACCGTCTTTTACGGGGTTTTCAGGTTTCTGAGCAACCTTGCCGGATGTAAGTTTTACACTTTCTACATCACTTCCGCCGTTTGATTCATATTTAACTGTGTAGGTTGGCGTAGCTGAACCGTCACCACCGCCACTGGAGCGTCTGTAAACCGTAACTACAGATGTAATTGTTCCTGTTCCCATATAGTTTTCATTTCCGTCACCGCTAAAACCATCGTAATTGATTGTCATCTGATAAGTACCGGCATTCTTCGTAACATCGCCCAAGGCAACATCTTCATTGTTTTGGTTTTTACCTGTAATCGTTACATTTGCAAGAGAAAGCATTTCTGAACCGTATTGTCCGCTGATTTTATAAAGTTCATTCTCTGTAAGAGTTGCATTCACAGATTTACGCACATTGTTTGCAACAACTGATAATGTTGCAGGAGTGATGGTAAGCGTGCCGTTCTGCGTTGTAATTTCGTAGTTATCTGTTACATCTTTACCCTCGGAATCTACAACCGTAATTGCATCGATTATATTATCCTGACTGCCCACATTAGTAATGGTACTAACATCGGTCATTACGCCACTCATAGTATGCTCCGATACAAGTGCCGAACCGTCGGCAAGTAGTACTGTATTGGTTGTAAGTGCAGTAGCATCGTAAACCTTGCTTGCATCCTCAGCTTTGATTGTAACAGGTTTTTTTGTAATTGTTACTGTTGCTTTGTTTGTAAGGAAATGAACCGAAATATCGCTGTCAACAAGAACAGTTTCTATGTAGCAGTAATACTCACCATTTTGTGCTACATCTTTGACTTTATATTCGTTATAACTGTCAGAATCTACTGCTATCGCTGTGTTTGTATCCGCGGGAATGAAATACCACTGATATTTTTCCACAGGTACTTTCAAAGCATCTGTCAGACTGAAGTCTATGAGGTGGTATGCACCGTCATATTCACCGGTATATCCGTTTGCAACTACATCTGCAATTGTATATGCAGCATAGTATTTCTTGTTGCCGTAATCGGTTGAAGTAATTTCAGTTACTTTAACCCCTTGCATAAGTTCATCTTCGTACCAGCCTGCAAAATCAAAACCGGTAAAAGTAACATCGTCAGGAAGTATTGCGCCTGTGCCATAGGTATATTCCGAAATTCCCACTCCGTTTATTGTTCCGCCATTGGTTACAAACTCAACAGTAAACTGTTTTGCTTCCCATACAGCATAAAGTATAAGGTCGCTATTGTCTGAATAGGTTTCTGCCGGATCATAATCCACACTGTCATCTGCCGCAACTGACCATCCAAGGAATTTGTAGCCGTGTCTTTCAGGTGTTAAGTCGGAAATTACACAGTCTTCATCGTGAGTTTTAATAAATCCTTCCGGCATATTTCCAACATATTCTGATGTATTAGCCTTATAGGTCACAGCATATGTGTTTGTGCCTATGCCCTTAACGGTAATTACCGTTGTTTCTTTTACATTGGGAATGCGGAACGAAACAGTACTTCCGTTTTCGCCGGTGGCTTCAAGAAGAATACCGTTTGCATAAACTCTCATATCATCAGCGTTGTGTGCCTCATCTACAATAACGTCAAATGTAAATTCGTTATCATATGTAACCGGATTTTCCGATGAGGTCTGAACTGCCGTATAACCAACTGTATTCTGCGGTAGTGTAACCTGATAAGTAATCGGTGTAAACTTTGCTATGAGATCTATATCAACATCAATTTCCGTATTGAAATCCCATTCTACACTGTTATATGTCCAACAATCAAATTCATAACCGGCTTTAACAGGTGTTTTTGGTGCAGTTGCTTTATTCTGATATACTACCTGCTCTGTATGGACCGTTTCACCGTCTGCAATAAATGTTACGGTATAGATGTCGGGTTTAACATCGGTAACCGTTACTGTTGTATCAACCTTTACATTTTCAACGGTGTATGTATATACATTGCCGCTGATTGAAGGCAGGATAAGTGCGCCGTTTGCGTAAACTTTCATACTTTCAGCGTTGTAGTGTTCAAGAATGGTTATTGTAAATGTAACATCATCGCCATAGTTCACACTTACATTACCTGATGTAGAAACATCATATCCCGTACCATCATCAGGAAGTACAACCACGAAACCGTCTGTTGTCCGGGTTGCTATCAGGGTGAGATTCTGAGTAATTTCGCTGTCAAAGTTCCATGCAGCACCGCCATTTACCCATTCTTTGAATGTTTCACCCTGTTTTACGGGGCTCGTCGGTCTGGTTGCTTTTTTGCCATATTCAACAGCTTCACTGCGGTAGGTCGCACCATCAACTATGTACTCAACTTTGTAAACATCCTTCTTAACACCGGTAACTGTGACTGACATATCTGCTGTGACATTTTTAATTGTATAGTGATACTGATTACCGCTTACTTCAGGAATAAGGAGAATACCATTTGCATAAACCTTCATGTCCTTTGCGTTGTAGTGGTCGAGAATGTTTACCTTAAAGCTGTACGCTCCGCCATAGTCAACAGTATTGTCTGTTTCTGATGTGGAAACTGCATAACCGTCGCCATCCGTAGCAGGCGTTACTGTATAGGTATCACCTGCCCATACAGCATCCAGTCTCGTATCCTGTGTAATCAATGTATCAAAGTCGAAGATACCACTACCTGTGCTCCAGCCTGCAAATGTTTTTCCGTCTGCTGTGGGATTTGTCGGCTGTGTAGCTTTTTCGTTGTAGATAACAAGTTCACTTGCTCTGAACACATTGTCTACATAGTAAGAAACGGTATATACATCTTTTTGGATGCCTTCAACCATTATGGTTGTATTTTCTGTAATATCCGTTAACGTATATGTATATACATTTCCGCTTACTGCCGGTACCAGATAATTACCGTTTGCATAAACACGCAGATTTTCAGCATTATAATGCTCTGCCACGGTTACGCTGAATTCATAGCTATTATTCCCGTAAACAAGAGTTGCGCTGTCGTTTGATTCAACAGCATATCCCTCGCCGTTTGATGCCGGTGTTACCGTTACGGTGTTTGCGGAGAATTTTGCAACAAGGGTTGTGTTTTCTTCTATCGCATCAGCAAAATTCCAGTCAGCGCCGTTTTTCTGCCAGGAAGCAAAGCTTTCGCCAAGCTTTACAGGAGTATTTACGGGTGCTGTTGTCACTTCGCCGTGTGTTACCTGTTCGGAATAGTAAATGCCGCCCTCTACGTAATAGGTAACGGTATAAACATTTTTCTTAACGCCGTTCACTACAACAGACACATCTTCTGAAATGTCCTCTATGGTGTAAGAATATGTATTAACGCTGACTGTCGGTACCAAAATCGCACCGTTTGCATAAACTCTCATATCTTCAGCGTTGTAACCGTTTGCAATAGTCACCTTGAATCTATAACTATCTTCATAGTTTACCTTATTGTCAGCTTCGTTTGTGGTTACCTGGTATCCGTCTCCGTTTGCAGCAGGTGTAACCTCATATTCATTAATCGTCCACTGTGCAACTACTGTTTTGTCGCTGTCTATAACAGTCGTTTCGGTTACCTGTGTATTTCCGATATACCAGCCTTTAAATGTATATCCTTCCTTTGCGGGTTCTGTAGGAAGAACAACCGTGTCTCCGCTTCCTTCAATTGCAGACTGTGAATAATGAAGCTTACCTTCTGCATTAAAGGTATATGTGTAAACAGTTTTCGGTGTTGCTGTAACACTAAAAGAGACAGGACCTGTAATCGTATATGTTGTACCGCTTACAAGTGTTGCATTAGATGCAGGATTTGCACTTATAACCGGATTTTTGTAGTTATCCTGCGCAGAAACAGTGAGCGTAACCGTGTCACCGTGTTTGGCGGTGTTTGCAGAAATCTGCGCATTTACACCTGTGTCTTTAATAAGAGTTATCGTGTAAACGTTCTTTTCCCACTGTGCATAGAGTGTTGCAGAAGCATTTGCAATGTATTCACTACCTGCTCCGTAAGGCGTACCGAGACCGTTTGCCTCTGTATTCCAGCCTTTGAATGAATAGCCGTCTCTTTCAGGTGTTGACTCTGAAAGTTTCAGGGTAACATCGTGAGTCTTTGTCTGAACTAAAGGAACTGTACCCAAAGCACCGTTTAAGTCATACGAAACATTGTATGTGTTTGCAATCCACTTTGCGTAGAGTACAACATCATCTGTTACAGAAGTTTCAAAGTTATATTTATTTGTGCATTCCTTTTCTGTATACCAACCACCGAAGGTATAGCCTGCTCTTTCGGGTGCCGCAGGTTCAGTAAGTCTGGACTGGTCTTCAACTGTTGAGAAGGTGTATACACTTCCGCCCGATACAAAGATTGCCGTATGCTGCGGATTCTTTGTTGCCGAAACGGAAATCATCGGCTGTGAAATAATATTATTCACAGTATAGGTGTATTCATTTCCATTTTTAACGCCTGCAATGCTATTACCGTCCACATAAACTGTAGGAGCAGTAAGTGCATAAGCATCATCAAGTGTTACTTTGAATTCAAGTGTTTTATTATATGAAACAATCTGGTTTGCAGGGGAAACTGTAAAGCCAGTGCCTTTATTTAATGTAATGGGGAATGTAATTTCTTCAACGCCCCTTACCTCTATGACACCGTCAGATGTTATGATAGGCGTTTCATATGTATAAGTATTACCCGAAAGGCTTATATAACCAAGTGCAACATTACCGAATACAACATTCATATTCTTCGGACTATAGCCCTCTGCAATAACAACCTCAAAGGAAACCTTTGCTCCGTTATCTGTTAATACAGATTTTGGTGCAGTCACTTCTGTACCGTCATAAAAAACGCTGTATCCTTCGGCAGATGCCGGAAGCTCTACCGTGTACTGATCTATTTCCCAAACAGCATATAAAACTGTGTTGCCCTCCGGCATCACAAGTGATGTAAGTGCACTTGTTGCAGTTTTGTCTGTATTCCAGCCAAGGAAGGTATATCCGCTTCTTACAGGCTTTACAGATGCAAATACAACATCCGAACCGCTTACGGGATAGCTTGTAGCTATTGCTTCTTCAAAAAGACCGCCGTTTGCATGGTAGGTTAAAGACGGATTCTTTTTCCAGACAGCATAAAGGACTGTGTTAGAACTGCCTAATGTAAAACTGTCGCTTGCCTGATAGGTTGCACTTGTCGCTTCTGCGTCCTCGTCCCAACCCAAGAAAGTATAGTTTTCACGAACAGGAACAATGTTGCTGACAGTTAAAACTTTGCCTGCATAATTTTCCTGATATTCCGGTGCACCGTAGCCGCCGTTTGCATTGTAGCTTAAGCGGATTTTGCCATCTTCCTGCCATACAGCATAAAGGTCAATTTCTGCACCGTTTATATTGCTTAAGTTGAGTACCTTTGCACCCGGTGCATAGGTGACAACATTGCTGTCTTGGCTGATTGCCCAGCCTTTGAAGGTGTAATCATCTTTTGTAAGTGTGCTGCCGTCATTCAAGACAGCTTCCACATCATAGGTACACGCTGTATCGCTGATGGTCTCGGCTGTGCCTGTGTGATATTTTACAGTATAGCCAATGGGCTTCCATACGGCATACAGAGTAACATTTTCATCACCCATTTCAAAGGAGGTTGTACCGGTTTGTGTGTATATAGGGACCGCTGTGTCCGCTTCTTTTGACCAACCTGAGAACTGATAACCCGGGCGTGTAGGCGATGCGAAGTTTATAGAAACAGTGTTGCCCTCATAATAAGAATTATTATCTTTGGGACTGCCCGAACCACCGTTAGGGTCATAAACCACACGATAGGTATCATTTGGTGCCCATACAGCAAAGAGATTTACACTGTCATTGTTGATAGTAGTGAGACCTGTTGTAATTCTCTGTCCGTCTGCATAGGTAACCGTTGTGGCATCTGCCGACAGGTTGTTCCAACCTACAAAATGGTGGTTTGCAGGCGGTGTGAGATTTAAAGTTGATGCAAGCGGCAGATTAAACGCCTCGCCGTATTTTGCATTCTGTAATTTAACAGTATTGGTGCCGTCTGCATAATAGATTTTATAAGTAATGGGATTCCACTTTGCATAAATAGAATGATCTGCCGCTGTCTTAACAAGTGTGGAACCAATTGTTATTGGCTGTGTGTATGCGGTATCTTTAAACCACCTGTCAAATATATAACCAACACGTTCGGGGCTTTCGCCAATATATGGACTGTCAAAGGTAACAGTTTGATCCTCTAATGGTGAGCCGCCTTTTGTATCGTAGGTTAAAGTATATGTATTGGCTGTCCACTGTGCATAAAGGATAACATCGTCAGGATTTATCCATTTGCCGTTTACATCCCAATATGCTGTGTTCTTTGCACAGGTTCCGTCGGCATTATATACCATTATTCCGCCGGACTGTTGCGTAAACCAACCATTAAAGGTGTAACCTTCTCTGCTAGGAACAGCTACTTCGTTGTTTGTGGTACTGTCAAAGACAACCGTTTGGTCTGAAACGGTGCTGCCACCTTCTTCGTTGAAAGTAATGTCATATTCATTTGCATCCCACTTTGCATAAAGCGTTACGGTTGCACCGTCTGTTGCGGTAAGATTTTTTACGCTTGCATTGTTGGCATAGGATGTACCACTGCCATTTGAAGCAGTATTCCAGCCTTTGAAGGTATAACCGGTAAGAGCATATTCATTTGGTGTTATGTTTTTTGCTACATCATAGATGTGACTGCTGTTTCCTGTTGTACCTGTCACATTTGTGCTTGCTGTGGCAGGCTTATTTTTGTTATAGGCAACCGTATAGGTATAGGGAACCCACTTTGCATAGAGCGTATGGTTGCTTGTTGTCGTCATAACCGTGCTGCTTGTGACTTTATTTGTAGTAGCCGCTGAATCTAAATACCATCCGCCAAAGGTATAGCCCGTACGGGTCGGTGTCGGTAAATCCCCGTATGTCTGATTATAACGTCTGCTGATTGCACTCGGATTTGTGCCGCCTTTACCATCAAATGAAATTTTCCATGTTTCATAATTCGGCGCATCACTTGAAAAGTTGAAGGTTGTATAGATGGTTACGTTATGTCGCTTATAGGCGTTCGAACTGTTACCACGGATATACGAGTGGGTACCGTAATAAAGCGTGTAGGTCTTTTCGCTGGTTGTCGTATTGGTAAGAGTAAATGTTTTCGTCGCACTACGGGTAGTGCGACCCTGCGCGTTCGTCTTTTTTCTCAGCTTGTTAAACGCACCGGTCGATCTCGAATTTTCATCGCCCGTGTTGCTATAGGTAACACTTTGAAAGCTTGTATCCGTGTAAAACAGTGCTTCAACCGCCGTCCATTCGTCCGAAACACTGTCACTTTTACAATCAATTTCCATGTTTGCTGTAAAATAACCCTTAACCGAGCTCCGTGCAGGGACAACGAACGTCTGACTTGCAATACCGAGACCCGATGTAAATGTATAGTTGTCACCACCGTCAAGATGCTGTACAGCATCAGTATCTGCATCAAAGTAGGTCGTCGTACTCAATTGATTAAGCCCTTCCCAGTGTTTGGATTCGAAACTGGTCACTGTATGAGATGAATAAGACGACGAGTCGTGGTTATTACCACCGGCCTTCGCATCCTCCACACAGTCCATGCCGCCCTTGACGACAGTCTTACTTCCCGTCCAGCCGTAGCTTGCCGCTTCTGCTTTGAATATGTTCATCGGCAAAAGCCCGCAAATCATAACAAGCGTTAAAAATAAACTTAAAATTCGTTTTGTTTTCATTTCTTTCTTCCTTTCAATTTTTTATCTATGTAACCGATATTTTCAACCACTTTCATCCGGTTTTCGTTTTTTCTCGTTGCGGCAGATACTATACAGTTTTGCGCCTCGCGGTATTCCCTTCGCATGTATTATAGTTTCCTCCGTGCGAAAGTCTGCAAATCGGCAATAAAAGCAGTCTTTCGTACAATCGAAAGCACTTGGAATGGTATCTTTTTCCCATAAAGGACAAGCGTCCGTTTCGGATATGATAAGATAACCGTTTTCGTCATATTTTTTATCGTTCACTATTATGCCTCCCTTGCACAAATGCTCACATAGTTTTTTAAAACAGAATAAAAATACTTATAAAAATTGTAACAAAAAAACTCCCCGAAATGGGGAGTTTGGCGTAGATTGTATGTTTTTTGTCGTAGATCGCAGTTTTATTTTAAATTCAAGATGATTTTTGCAGAGAAAATTCCATCCTCGGCGGTGAAATCATACATACCTTCGTACTTGGTTGTGGTGGCAATTACCGAGCGAATACCAACACCAAAGCACGACTCATCAAAGGTAAGGTTTGCTTTGCAAGGGTTTTCAACCTTTATTACGAGGCGTTTGGAGCTTTCTTTAATACGAATATCTATAAACTTATCTCTGCTCTTTAGCTTCAGAGTGGCGTTGATTGCATTTTCAAAAAGGTTGGCAATGACAACCACAAGGTCCTGCGGAAGAACGGTAAGTTCACGGCTGCTCTCCGCAGCAACTTTTACTAAGATTCCGCTTTCTTTCGCACGTCTTTCATAAACAGTTATAATGGTGTTAATCGTCCTGTTCTCACAGTACCGCACTTCACCTGTTGCTTTATCATCAATTTCCACAAGAGTTTTTAAGTAATCCTTTACGCTTTCAAAATCATTGTTGTTGGCATATTCCAACATAATGAGATTGTGGTGACGTCTGTCATGCCTTGCATGGCTGTCTGCCGCAAGTTGTGTGTTTTCCGCTTCAATCTGTGTCATAAGCAGCTTGTTTTGTGTTTCTACAGCTTTCTTCATTGCCGCTTCGGACAGGCTGTTGATGTTTGAAAAAATAACCGGATACACAGACAAGATAGATACGCTAAGAAAAACAAATGTGATAACCGCAGGATCATTAAAGGTTGTCAGTCTAACCGGAAATACCGAGGACAGAATTACGGTAATCAAAAAGACGATGTTCACAAAAATCAACGGTGCCCAACCCGTTGTTATATTCCTTGCAGCAGTACGGCACAAAGGGCATACATAGCGAAGAAAATAGAACACAATAGCGAAAAGCAAAGCCGCTTGAATGAGTGCGGTAAGTATCCAGTGCAGCGCACCAAAAGTGCCGTTGACCATCGTAACCAAAGACATAAAAATACAGAAGAAGATCGAATAGGTCAACATGGTAAAAATTCTTTGTGCAAGCTTTCCTTTTGTCGTTACAAAGAATATCACATACTGACCGACAAAAGAAAATACAAATCCAACGAAGAACTGCAGTGCCCAATTTGTCAACACAAATTCCGTATAGAACAGAAGTGCTGTTTGAAGCACAACCCAGGTGCCCCAAATGATATATGTGGTCTTTTTACTGTATTTGAGAGTGGAGGAAAAGATACCGGCAGCAGCGTGGGCTACCAATAAGAGTATAAATTCAATAATTGTTCCGGTCATATTCAGTTAATCCTCCTATCATTCACATTGAAAGTTCCAAAAGACTTTTTTCAGTTCAGCGCGTTTCCCTCTTGGTATCGGTATCGTAGTGTTATCATAAAGCAAAATCGCAGATGATGTCAGATTCTTTATGTTACGCAGATTGATAATGTATGCACTTCCCAAACGGAAAAAGCCGTCATTCTTTGCAAGTAAAGCATAAAGTTCCGAAACTGTCGTTCTGACTTTAATTGTCTGACCGTTATCAAGCTTTATGTATTGGTAATGGTCGTGTGCTTCCGAATACATAATATTGTTTGCGTTGATGCTCTCTATGCCATTTTCGGTTTTGAACCTGATAAGTTTGCTCTGTAATTTTTCTGCCTGTAAGCAAGCTGCATCTATCGCTTCATAAAACTTTTCAGGCTCAAGCGGTTTTATAAGATAACGGAGCGTTCCTGTTTCATATCCTTGCGGAGCATGTTCGACAGAGGTTGTTAAAAATATAATCGGACTCTCAATTCCTCTTTCACGGATATTCTTTGCAAGTGCCGTTCCCATTTCTTTGCCGATGTAAACATCGAGGACAAAGATGTCAAAGGATTTCTCGTCATCCAATGCGTTCTTGAGAGAACTTGCTGAATCGAATGGGAATACTTCAAGCGATTGGATATTTTTACTTTCTGCATACTTGTTTATATATTGCAATACTTCATCGAGTATTTTTTGCTCGTCATCGCACAGGGCAATTCTGAACATTACACCACCTTCTTTCAAACGCATTTACTTTGTTTATCACTGGCAGGTATAGCTTCTACTACATCTCCAATACCACATTTAAGCACTTTGCAGAATTTAAGCAAAACTGAAAGTGATACAATTTGATTTTTGTTAAGTCTTGTGAGTGTAGAAGGTGAAACCTCCGCTAACTGTATCAGCTTATGTTTTGATATTTCATTTTCTGCACATTTAACCCATAATCCTTTATAGCTAACCTGCATAATAAAGCCTCCAAATATAAATTCTCTTTCTATTATAATACATATTGGTTCAGTTTTCAAGATGAACTCGTCAATTTTGACGATTTATGATTTGTAGGTTTACAATAGATGTGTTACACTACACGCAATTTTGTTACGAGCAAAGCTCATAACAGAAATTGCATGTTCAAAAAAATATACGGAAACTTTCTAAAATGTGTTATAGTTAAGTTACCACACAAAACTACACAAAGAAGGAGATTCCGTATATGAACACTATAACACAAGATATGAGGTTTAGGCAAGCATTAATTGAATATTCTTTAAAATATGGTGTAACAAAAGCTGCCATACGCTATAAAACAAACCGCCAATACATCTACCGCTGGCGTAAACGCTACGATGGATCTCTACAATCTTTAGCTGACAAATCTCATCGACCGCATCATCACCCCAATGCACACACAAGCGAAGAATTAAAACTCATTGCAGATATGCGCAAGCGCAACATGCAGTCGGGCTTGGTTGTATTC
>JAZNUH010000025.1:0-15506 GCA_045592225.1 Clostridia bacterium
TGGGTTTTGAAATTACCTTTATTTCTATAAACCGCTCTGCTTCGGGCAGCTTTTCACAGGCATTGATTGCATTTTCAATAGCATTGGCAAGTGCGGTTGCAACTTCACTCGCCCTGGCTTCAAAGCTTTCGGGAAAAGCAAAGCCGAATTTGACATCTATTCCCATGTTTTTTGCTTTTCTGATATATGCTGATAAAACAGCATCTATAATAGCATTTTCACAATATCTTACAACCTGCGTCCTTGTAATATTTTCCTCGTATTCCCTGACAACCTTTTCAAGCTCATCATACTGCTTTGTTTCCACAAGACTTGCAATTGCCTTCAGCTTGTGGCGGAAGTCATGGCGTTCTTTACGAAATGCCTCATTTGCCTGTCCAAGCTCTGCTACACGCTCCGTTATATTGGAAATCTGCACCTGCATAATTATTTCCTGTTCCTCTTTTTCAAAATACACCTGTTGCCGGCGAAGGGTGGTAATAACATGATAATATATAGCAGGCATCAGTATAAACAGGAGTATCAGCGCAGGAACATCCCACGGTCTGCCCGATATAAATGTTGGGTATGTCATAAGCAGAGTGATTATTATATAAAAAAGTACCGAGAGAATTGCAAAAAATCCCCATCCCACTTTTTTAAGCTTTTGCATCTGCAGGTATGCAGGGCGTACTTTTTTATAAATCCACACAGCCAGCACAGGATAAATTATAAGTCGCGTAACAAACATCACAATATTGGAATCGGGCGTGGTATAGTAATTAAGTATGTTTGTAGCATAAAAAATTTCAAGTGCAACGCTGTCTATAAGGCAGTATGTAAAAAAGAATCTGCTTCCCCTGTTCTTTGCAAGTACATAGTACATTATACACTGTGGAAGAGAAAGGGTTAAAAGCATAAGTGTGCCGTATCCCTCATATCCCAGCTTTAAGAACAAAACCCAGTTTAAAAAAATAATCGGGAGCGCAAAGGATGCGGCTATTATCCGGGATTTTCTTTTAGAATAACGCATTTCCAGAAGAAGCTGAAACATTATAAAAATAAAACCGAAACTGTATGCAATTGATAAATCACGCAATAGCATTGCCATATTCACTCCTAATCAAACAAGTATTCCGACCATACACTTCTCAGCTTGCGACATGTCTTATCACTTAAAAACACCTTGTATGAATCGCCCAGTATTACCGCTTCGTTTTCGACCTCTGTAACATAGTCAAGATTTAACAGCATACTCTGTCTGCAAAGATAAAAACGTTTGTCCGCAAGAAGCTCTGCACACGCTTCGGTAAAAGGCACACGCAGAGTAACACCTTCAACAGTTCTGCCCTTTGTAAGATAATAGTGAACTGCCCTTTTTGTAAGCTCTGCATACACTATACTGTCATATGAGAGCTTTATACTTCTTTCTTTGGACTTTACAAGCAAAAACTTTTCCTTTTTCTGTGCAATCTGCTCTGCCGCTTCATCCACGGCCTTGAAAAATGCCTCCTTTTGCAGGGGCTTTATAAGATAGTCAAAGGCTTTTACCCTAAATGCGTCCAGAGAGTATTCTTCGCTGGATGTAAGATAAATAATTTTTCCGTCAAGACCCAGCTCACGTATTTTCTCTCCCAACTGAATGCCGTTCATATCCGGCATTATAACATCAAGAATGTATATATCATACCCGCCCTGCTTTTGGCAGGCGTCAATTAAATCTTCGGGATGTGAAAATGCATCAAAGGCTATACTTTTATCCGCCTTTTTTACATATTCCTCTGCCGCTGCAATCGCGTCATTTAAGCATCTCGATTCATCGTCACAAATAGCAATTTTCATCAAAACCACTCCGTTTTACAATCTGTTTCCTTTTTTATATTATATAATGCATTTTTTGTTTTGTCCATAAAAAATACCTTTCAAACAGCAAAATATGCGCAAAAAAAGTCAAAATTTACGCAGAACGGTTTTTAAAAACAGTTTTATGCTACAATAATAACAGTTTGAAACACAAAACAGAATGGAGATGAATTTATGGCAAAAAAATTTACAGTATGGACCTTGATTTTAACAATGCTTTTAAGTCTTTTCACAGTTAATACGGCTGTGTTGGCAGACACCGGTGCCGACCTTGATTTATCAGTTCTTTCGGAGGAGAGCGAAAACACAACCCATACCGGCGAAGGCTACTCCTATATATGGACGGTTGAAGAGGTGGATGGCGACACCATCCGTACACTTGAGCTGACCCTTGACGGTGCCAACATAAATACACTCACTCTTCCCTGTCGTGAGTACGGCGAGCTGCATATAGTTATAAATACAGAAGGCGATTCAAGTATAGAAAAAATATATGAAAGCCACGTATTCTCCTATTCTTACCAATGGAACAGTATTACCTTCGGCGGCGAAGCTGCTCTTGATATAGGCGAGGTTCATATACAGGGTGGCGGCAACGACCACATGATTACTGTTTCTGCCGGAGCAAATGTAGCCATATCAGACGAATATGCAGATTTAACCTTTGGTGCAAGCGGAAGCAACGGCTCATCCCTTTATGTTTACGGAACACTTAGCGTAAGCGGCAATGTTTCGTGTGGTAATGTAAAAATCGGTGAAGAGGGTACACTCTACTGCGGAAGAATAACGCTTGCAGGATACGGCGCCTTTGACACAGACCTTTACGCCAATGCCTTTGTTATTGAAGAAGGTGGCAAGCTGGACGCAGTTGGCGACACAATATGGAGCGACAATGCAACAGGCGAATACTATGGTGCTCTGGTAGTTTCCGCACCCATTGATGAGGGAGATGAGTCCACAGTTATAGTTTTCCCCGAGGGCTATCTTCCTGAAGGCTACACAACCACTATTGCAGGAAACTATGTAACCATTGACAATGCAGATGAAAACACTGCCGAAGAAACAAGCTTTGAATACGGTGTCATTTATGCCGCAACCTCATTAAAGCTCGGCTTTGAAACAGAAAAATACACCATAGAATTTATAAACTATGACGGAACACTTCTGCAGACACTGGAGCTTGAGGCAGGCGTAACACCTGTATATACTGAAGAAACACCTCAAAGGGAAAGCGATGATGAGTTTATCTACACCTTTGAAGGCTGGACTCCTGACATTGAAGAAGTAACAGGCGATGCCATCTATACCGCAACATACTCGCAACAGCCTGTGCCCACAGCAACCCATACGATAACCTTTGATTCAAACGGTGGAAGCGGTGTTGACGATGTCACAGTAAATGACGGTGATATACTTGAAGCTCCCCACCACCCCACAAAGAGCGGTTACAGGTTTAAGGGTTGGTATGAAGATGAACGTCTCACAGAAAAGTACGACTTTGACAAACCCGTTACCTCGTCCTTTACCCTTTATGCAAAGTGGCAGAAAAAAACAGGTGGCTCGGGCGGTAGCGTAAGCATAACCTATTACACAGTAAAGTTTGAGACAAACGGCGGCAGTGAAATTAAAGATAAAAAAGTTGCCCGTACAGTAAAGCTTACACAACCAGAAGACCCTGTCAAGGATGATTTTATCTTTGACGGTTGGTACACCGACGGGGAATTTTCCTCCGCATACGATTTTGATACACCTGTTACAGAGGACTTTACCCTTTACGCAAAATGGAGAAAATCAAGTGTTTCGGATGTACTTAACACAGAAGAACACTCTGCGTATATAAAGGGATATGAAGATAATACCGTACGCCCCGAAAGCAATATTACAAGAGCCGAAACCACCGAAATATTCTTCAGGCTACTGGATAAAGCTTTGCAGGAGAAAAACACAACACAGACAAACGGCTTTGCCGATGTTCCTGCCAATGCATGGTACAACACTTCTGTTTCCACCATGGCAAAGCTTGGAATAATAAAGGGAAGAACTGCCGACACCTTTGTTCCTGATGATTTTATCACAAGAGCTGAATTTGCGGCAATATGTGCCAGATTTGATAATACCGACACAGAAATAACAATCGAATTTTCGGATATAAGTGACCACTGGGCAGAGGCTGAAATACTCAAAGCCGCAGCACTTGGCTGGATTTTAGGCTACGAAGACGGCTCCTTCCGTCCCGATGAGTTTATCACACGCGCCGAAGCAGTAACCCTTATAAACAGAATGCTTGACCGCACACCCGACACAGCGGAGGATTTGGGCGAAAATATGATAACCTGGGTTGACAACTCTGACCCTTCTGCGTGGTATTACATCGCAATTCAGGAGGCAACAAACAACCACAGCTATGTAAAAAATGCTGATGGCACCGAAAAATGGTGCGAATAAATCTTATACGAAGGGAGAAATCCAATGAATAATAAGAATTCTGCACTCGCCCATATTCGTGTAGCGGTTTGCGGTGACCTACCCACAGCCTGCAATTTCTTACTGAAAAATGGGGTTGTATGCATAGACAAGTTTTCAGATGCAACCGAAATCCCCGACGAACAGGCATATCATTTAATTCTGGTTTATGCTCCGCAAGCCGAAGGACTTTTGAATATACGCTATTCAAGAAGCACCCTGCAGGAGGAACAGGCAGAGGGTATACCCATACGGTTACTTAACGAACCCTGCTGTGAAAGTGCACTTGTTGAGCTTAAATCAAAACTCAGAAGAATAAGCGAGAGGCTTCAAAACCTATAATCCCCCCAAAGCTTTGCTATAGCCTCTCGCGCAAATAAAAACGGAACAGGTATAGCCTGTTCCGTTTTATGTGTCCCGATATTTTTTATAATTTATCAAGATACTTTCAAAAAAATAGCAAAATACACAAAAAAGAAAACCGCCACAATTGTGACGGTAAAAATTAATTTTTCGATTTTTCGGCATTTTGTTTGGCAGTATTGATGGATGAAATGAGCATTTTGCGGATTGTTCCGCATTCATTATATATTTCTTTGGCAGTTTCTCTATTGAGTAAATCGGATTTAACGAAAAGTTCTAACCAATATTCTGTTTCGTAGCATTCTTTCAGTGCTATTTGTAATTTTGAAATAAAATCGTTCTTGCTATGTGCATAATTTGCCTCGTGTATATTTGCACCTATGGATGTTCCGCTGCGCTCAAGCTGATTGGTAAGTGAATAATGTCCTTTAATGTTTTCGCATAGTTTAATTATTTTAACGGAAAATTCGACAGATAAATTTCTTAACTTTGATTCTGCCATATTACATCAACTCCCTAACCATTATAACATAGGAGATTTCTTTTGTCTATAAGTGAAATATCAACTCCGTTGATGTGAAATAATTTCTTGTAGAAATTGTGAAATAGAAACCTAACGGTTTCTGTGAAATGAAATAAATCCACACGCCGCAGGCGTATTTCACATTGCGAAGCAATATTTCACGCCCGAAGGGCATTTCACAAATCCGAAGGATTTATTTCGTTGAAAAAAGCACCAATCTTGTATCAAGATTGATGCTTTTTTCTGGCGTCCCGGGCAGGAATTGAACCCGCATCAGAGGAACCGGAATCCCCGATCTTATCCATTAGACCACCGAGACATTGTCTTTTATTATATTTTACCACATTTGCCCGATAAATGAAACCCCTTTTTCTCAAAAAAATTCCGCATAAAAATAAAAAAATTGTCATAAAAACTCGTTTTATCTATTGAAAGCTTTTACCTTTTGATGTATACTTGATTTAAGAGGTGAAACATATGGACGCAAGGAAAAAAAGAAGAATTATAAGACAGGTTCGCGGCTGGACAATTATTACGGTTGCCCTTATTCTGATTGTGGCAATTTTATGGGGTATTATTGCCCTTGCATCCAATCTCATTTCCTCTCTTTTCCGTTCAGGCGGTGATGTAAAATACGATATGCCTGCCCCCTATGTTGAAAGCGGTGAGCTTGTAGAGTTTACCGGCAGGGTTGAGCACATCTTTTTTCATCCGCTTATAGCCTACCCCGAGCTTACCTTTGATGACGACTATATGTCCCGCGGGTTTGACGAATGGTTTGTTACGGTAGATGAATTCAATAAAATTATGCAGTCGCTTTACGAACGGGATTTTATTCTTGTTCACGCACATGACTTGTTTGACGAATCCAGCGGCACATTTAAACGTAAAAAGCTTATGTTGCCCAAGGGAAAAAAGCCTATTATCATTTCCCTTGACGATATGAACTATTATACATATATGCAGGAAAACGGTACAGTTCACCGCCTTGTGCTTGACAGCAACAATAACGTTGCATCATATACAAAGCACCCCGACGGAAGAGAAACCATTGACCGCGACAGGTGTGTTGTACCTCTGCTTGACGATTTTGTAAGCCGTCACCCCGACTTTTCGCACAACGGTGCAAAGGCGTGCATAGGTCTGACCGGTTTTGAGGGTATACTGGGCTATCGCACTCACGCAGACTCGCCCAACCGTCAGCAGGAAGCCGAGGCAGTTGCACCTATTATAAACCGTCTTAAGGCTACAGGCTGGACATTTGCCTCCCACAGCTATTCTCACGGTGATACAGCCGCGCTCTCATACGATGAGCTTTTGGACGACTGCACAAAATGGCGCAACGAGGTTGAAAGCCTTGTAGGTTCAACCCCAATTTATCTTTATCCCTACGGTTCGGCAGTTCCCGCAGATGACCCCAAATATTCTCTGCTTACCTCCTACGGCTTTAAGGCAATGTGTGCCGTTGGTGTTGAAAGCTATATTGTATATCACGATAACTCACTGGCAATGGACCGCCGCCACGTTGACGGTATTGCCTTCCGCTTCCAGCGGGATTTAAATCTTGACCTTTACGATGCAAATGAAATACTCGACCCTGTACGTCCGGCCGAGTATCAATATCCAGAAGATTAACCAATATATCCTTCATCTTTAAGTAAATTGTCTGATTGAGATGCGGCAACTGCAAGTTTGTCGCATCTTTCATTTTCAGGGTGTCCTGCGTGCCCCTTAACCCACACATATTTAATGGTATGCATGTCTGTAAGCTTTAAAAGCCTTTCCCAAAGGTCGGGGTTTAGTGCCGGTCCGCTTTTGCGTTTCCAACCCTTTGCCTGCCAGCCTTTTGCCCAGCCTTTTTCCAAAGCATTTATAACATACTCTGAATCACTTGTCAGGGTTACCATGCATGGCTCTTTCAATGCTTCAAGTCCTGCTATGACCGCCATAATCTCCATACGGTTATTGGTTGTGCGTTCATAGCCTGCGCTTATTTCCTTTTCCCTGCCCTTATATTTTAAAATAGTTCCGTAGCCGCCTGCCCCGGGATTGCCGCTGCAGGCACCGTCGGTATATAAAAATACTTCTTTCATAGCACTGCCTTTCTTTTTTTGATGGAATTATTATATCTTATTTAGAGCAAAAGGTCAACAGATGTTGACAGTCGCTTTAAAAAAATATATAATCAGTATAAACGGAGGTGTTAAAATGAACGGACTTGATTTATATGTATATATATCCTTTGGCTTTACCGCCTTCCTTATTGCCCTCTATCTTTTTGTTTTTAAGGTACTTAAAAAGGGTAATAATGAGCAGGGTGAAAATGATATAAACGAAGAAGATAATCAATAAAAAAGAAATCTGTCGCGGCAGATTTGTTTTTTCGTATTCACTGCAGTTTGATACATAACGTTGTATGTATTTCCTTGCCTTTTTGCGGTCTGGACTTTTTCTACATCCCGTCATTCTCAAGGGATAGGAGAAAATGCTTCAGGACGGACAAACTGAACCCGAAGGGTGAATAACCCCCGACAGTACGTGGTACGGCGGGGGTGAAGTTTGTTCGTAGCAAAAAGGCTCTAAAATAAAGAAAAATCGAATTGACTGAGATTTTTCGACACGCACATTTTTCTCGGAATTTAGCACTTGATGTATTATGTATTCCCTTGACTTTTTGCGGTCTGGACTTTTTCTGCATCCCGTCATTCTCAAGGGATAGGAGAAAATGCTTCAGAACGGACAAACTGAACCCGAAGGGTGAACAACCCCCGACAGTACGTGGTACGGCGGGGGTGAAGTTTGTTCGTAGCAAAAAGGCTCCAAAATAAAGAAAAATCGAATTGACTGAGATTTTTCGACACGCACATTTTTCTCGGAATTTAGTACTTGATGTATTATGTATTTGCTTGCCTTTTTGCGGTCTGGACTTTTTCTGCATCCCGTCTATTTACCAAGATATTTTTTTCGCGTTGCCATTCCACCTCTTATATGCCTTTCCTGCTTGTTGGTATCCAGAATAACCCTTGCCTCGCTCGCCAGAGCCTTGTTTATCCTGGGCAGTCTTTCCGAAATATCCTTGTGGACTGTGCTTTTACTTATATTGAATTTTTTCGCCGTACTGCGTATTGTAGCACGGTTTTCTATTATGTAATTTGCAAAAAGGATAACCCTTTCCTCTATGTAATCCTTCACACTCCCTCACCTCATATAAACAATACTCAGTTAAATATATGAGAGTGAAGAAGGGTTTATGCCGTCAAGTTAATTAATACTCACCAAAATACCTTACTGTGAAGTCATAGGCATTGGCTGACGAATTGTAGCCTCCATAAAATGACTCAAAGTATATTTCATAAGCATATATACATGCCAAACCGCCATACACACCCCTTATGCGGATATTGTGATTTCCCATCATAAGCTGTGCCACCAGACACTTTCTGAACTCGTCAGCACTTTTGACGTTCATGGGGTCTATCTGCTCCCAGGCAGGGTCATATTCATCAGGCAGAGGGTAATCATGACCGCCCCATACATGAGTGTTCGCAAGCTTATTTGCATCAATCATAAAGTATGTATGCTCCAGAACAGGCTTTGAAGATATGGGGTCATCGTGAGTTGTGTCAACAAACTTCCATTCGCCGTCTGCGTATACTTTGTTCCATGCGTGACTGCCGAATCCGTCAAGACCCATTGCACCGCCTACAACCGTAAAACACGGAACCCCTGCACGGTTGCACATTCTGTAATAAAGCTCCGCGTAATCCTGACAAATTCCGTATTTGGAGCCAAGTGTAACGTTGGACTCAAAAGCATACTTTTCCTCTGCCGCCTGTGTTATTGCCCATGCCTCGTCAATAGCTGCCTGATTCATTCCCGGAGGTGGTGCTATAACAGGGTCATAAGTCAGCGTGTTTACAATATAATCGTGAATGGCCAGCGCAGTATTTCTCACCGTGTCGCGCTGTAAACCGGGCAGGGCATAGCCTGCATAGTCAACCTCTACGGTAACATTTCCAGAAAGCTCAAGCTCCAGGGGTATAATGAAATCATTTACTTCCTGTACTGCTCCCAGTGCTTCAAGGCTGAAAAGGGAATATGCATCGCCCAATGTGCACACCGCACCGTAGTAGTACCTGTCATCATATTCAAGGGGTTGGTTGCTGATTTTTGCGGTACCAAGCACCATTCCCGCTGCGGGAACATAGAAACTGTCATACACTGTGCTTGCATCTACTCCGTAATTTTTGTATATACGCACACCATAATCGTCGTCATCATAATAGGTAAAGCCGACTTCCGATTTTTCATAATATATTTCCAATGTGGCAGGAGAAATATAAGGCTTGCCGCCTATATTCACAACGCCATAGGAATATAAACCGCCAATATTTACTCTGCTGTTTGTTGTGGTTACAGTAAGATCATAAGGCACAGAGCAGAACTGAATTTTTTCGCGCCAGTTGGGCATTGACAGTCGGCATATTATTGTTGCCGCTTCTGCTCTTGTTATATTGTTGTAGGGATAAAATGTGCCTCTGTAGTCACTGCCTGTAAGAATACCTGCGTTGTAGAGCTTAAAAATCTGTTCTGTATATATTGTTGCGTAGTCCACATCGGGCAGAGCAGTAATATTATTTATAGCCTCATACTCGCTCTCGGGTCTTGCTACCGCGAGCAGATATGCAAGCTCTGCGCGGAGTGCCGGACGTGTGTAGCTTTCAAACTGATTTTCGTAAATTATACCCATTGCCTTTGCATAATCAACTGCGGTATCATACCAGTTTCCGCCTGTGCTTTGCGAAAGCTTGTATTCAGGGACCTTTCCTGTAAGGCGGACTGCAACGGTAATTGCCTCGGCAACGCTTATGGTTGAATCGGGCGCAAAGGTGGTTTGTGATGTGCCACGCATAAGTCCTTCGCTCTGACATATAGAAATATAAGAGTGTGCCCAGTGCTCATAGGGTACGTCTGTATATTCTTCTGCCATTACAGGTAATATTCCCAAAGACATACACACCATTATAATGCACATAAGTAATGCCGTTATTTTAACTGTTCTCATAAAATTGTCTCCTCGGTTTACAACAATACTATTTTTTAAGACCTTTGAAGGAAGCCTCAATCTGGTCAGCAAGTGCCTTTATTTCCTGTTCCTTTGATGAGAATAAATCGGTTTTCTGGTACTGCTTGAGCATATATGCCCAATCGGGGAATTCCTTGAACAAATCAAAGGGTTCAATCTGTACAGGGATAATGGTTTTCTTATTTTCCTTTGCGGTGGCTACCTCGGTTATAACCTCCTGGGATTTTGCCGAAATGGGAGAAATAAACAGCGCCATCATTGTACAGCTTTTAATTGCCTGTGGCAGAACTACGTTGTAGTTTTCGCCGGGCTTTATGCCGTTTTCGGAAAGCCAGCAGGCAATTCCGCGTGATTCCAGTTCTTTAACTACAAGCTTTATGCGGCTGTTGGGAAGACCCATATCAGCGCTTGACTTTGAAATGAAGATATAATCCCCCTTAAGGTCTGCATTACCGCGGATTTTTGTGCCCGCACCTGCAATATCTGCCATTATTTTCTTAACCTTGATAACAATCTTTTCGTAGGTAGGTGCAAATTTAGTATTTAATATTTTAAGCTGAATATAGCTTCTGAATTTGCGGTTTGCAATAAGAAGCACGATAAATGCCAGAATGCCAAGTCTTATCAGCGCAAATATAAATTTAAATATTCCGCCTATAATGCCTAAAATCCTGCCCCATACCCCTTTGGGTTCATTGTTTTTCTTATTACCCAGGTCAAACCTTCCGACTCCTGTCTCCTCCGAACCGCCTTCGGACTCTTGTGCAGGTGCGTTATAATTTATTATGTCCTTGTCCTGTGCGGTTTTGTACTTTGTATCGGCAGAGCATACACCGCTACCCTTTCTGTTTCTGTGGTATACCTTTATTTTTCCTGCGTGAATAAGCGGAATATACATATCATCAGCCACAGGGTCAACTGCAGCTCCGTCCGCTGTATACATTGCAAGAGCTGTATTTTCGTCTGCAAACAGGGTGTGGTTATAGCTTAATGCCACTCCCTTTACCTCACCCTTTTTCAGGTAGGTTTCATAAGCGGCAGAGCCCATCATACATCCGCCAAGGTAAATTTCCGCCTTTGCATCAGTACCTGTGTATGCATAGCCTGCCTCTGCAATAACAATTATGTTGTTATCGCCCTTGCTCTTTTCTATTTTCAGCACGCCTACGCCCTCGTCATATACATACTCGGAGAGGGAATATCCGTTTTTAATGCACATAAATCCAAAAAAGTCGCAGTCGGATATGTATTCTACGTTACCCATCTCATTGTTATCCACAAAGCGTTTTTCAGTCATATTCCCGTAAGAGGAAAATGCTGAAAAAACAACATCCGCACCATTTTCAAAGTATGGTGCCATACCACTGAACAAATTATATTCACTTCTTATTTCAGCGGTTTCAATGTTTGCGTAAAGTATGAAGCGTTTGCTTGTTACCGATGTGTCCTTTAACAGGTCTGCCATAGCTGTATCCATAACATTTTCGGCTTTGAACTCGTTACTGGACTTGGAATATGCTGCAAAATGCTTGTCCATAAATTCCTTGCCCGGTGTAACGCGTACAGGCTCTGCATTACCTGCAACAGGATAAATCCATATTGCCGTGTTTTCTGCAGCCGCAGCACCGTATACTATATCGGTCAGCATACGTTTTACATGCTCGTGACCTGAATTGTCAAAAACAATGTTGATACGCTCTGTAATTTCGGGCTGCGTCTGGTTTGCTCCCTCATATTCGGGATATACCAGATCCGCATAACAGGTGCCCGACATTATAGAAAGCACCAGAACCATTACCAAAACACTTACAAACTTTTTCATCAGTAATCTACCTTCCTTTTATATGCTATCTTTAAAATTATATCAAAGCTTTGTATATTTGTCTACAAAATATATAAAATAAAGGGAATGTAAAAAAAGTCCAGACCGCAAAAAGGCTTTTAAATAGATAATGCTATTTAAAAGCCCCTTTGCATTTTTAGTCAATAGTTCTGCTTCCGTATTTTCTGAATAACGCACCCAAAATCATAATTACCGCAAAAACAATAAGGTAAAACAGTACCGGCATAGCGAACTCTCCCTCTGCCTTCGCCTCCAGGTAGGGAGTAATTCCGTGGGCATATACCGCCGCAAACACCATAAACAGGCAGGCAAGTGATGCCGCAATGGGAAGTATAAATCTTTTAAACACTCCCTCATCTTTTTCCTTTATCATCCACGCAATAAACATGGGTATATACATTGCATAAATTGTTATGATGGGAAGCTCTGACGAATCAAAGTTAAAAACACCAAACCATCCCTTTGTGAGATTTGCGCCATAAAAATATACAAGCCACAAGGCACACACAAAAAGTCCCCATATTGCGGAGTTTGTTGCCATATTGGTTGCCTTGTCAACCTGCACAAAGGTGTTGGGAGAAGGTCCGTCTTTGCGCACCGCTATTGCGTACATACCGCGTGTTGCACCAATCATAAGTCCGTTAAGTGTTCCAAGACAGGATACTATTATGCATATATTGAGTAAAGTTCCGCCAACGCCGCCGAAAATGTTGGTAAATGCGGTTGTCGCACCTTCTTCAATAAGCACCTTGTTGGTAGCACCCCCTGCCACGCCTACAAAGTACATAACATACGCCGCCACAACTATAAGGGCACCTACCACGAGCGCGATGGGTAAATTTCTCTTCGGGTTTTCAAGCTCCGAGTTAATAGAGGTAGCAACAATCCAGCCTTCATAAGCAAAGACTGTTGCAACAATTGCCGCAAAAAGTCCGCCGCTGGTGCTTCCTCCCACCGCCTCTGTAACAACGGTAGTAAAATTGTGGGTGAGTGTTCCGTTTGCAAGCCCCACAGTTGTGCCCACAACCGACATAAGCACAACAGGTATAAGCTTTATAACCGTGGCACTTACCTGAAATTTACCTGCAAGCTTTGGCGAGAGGGCATTTAAAGTATATGATGCTATAAGGAAAAAGCCTGCAAGTATCATAACATTGGGGCCGCCCTTATCCCACATAAAAAGCACCCCGAAATATCTTGCCGAAACCCACGCGAGTACAGATGTCATTCCCGGGTAATAAATGTTTACCATAAACCAGGAAAGGTAATAGGCATAATTTCTTCCGCAGGTTGTATCGGCATACTCGGTAATACCGCTTACTTTTTCGTATTTTATTGCCATTACGGCAAACTGTGCCGAGCATACAATCATAAGCAAGCCGGATATAACCCACGCGGCTATACCAACAGGCATGTTGCCCCCTGTTGCCTCCAAAACGTTTTGCGCCTTGAAAAATACACCCGAGCCTATAACAGTTCCTACGACCATACATATTGCCGTTGCAAGACCGTATCTTTTCTTAAAGTTTTCCATTTAAATTCTACCCTTCCTTTGTAAACTGGCTTAAAATTTAACGTATAAAGTTTGTTCGTACTACTTGCTCTTTTTGTGGCAGACCGTATTTTTCTTTTCCAAGCGCAATACTCTTCATAAGAAACACCATATTATTTGCAAGTGTACGCATTATCTGCATTCCCTCAAGGTCCTGTGCCGCTTCGCCTGCGCCTTTGCCGTGAGCAATATTCCAGTACTGACTTGATGCCACAGGCATTCCGCTTATGGTAAAGTATTTATTTAATACATCAAAGCTTGCCGAGCATCCGCCACGGCGTGCAACAGCAATGGATGCGCCCACCTTCATTCTCTTATCAAAGCCTGTACTGTAGAAAAGGCGGTCAAGGAAGGACACCAGTGTACCGTTTGGTGATGCATAGTAAACAGGACTTGCAACCACCATTCCGTCGCATTCGCGCAGCTTTTCCGCAACCTCGTTTACTATATCGTCTATTGCACATTTGCCCGTTTTTGTGCAGGACATACAGGCAACACAGCCGCGTACAGCCTCTTTGCCTACGTGCACTATTTCTACCTCTACTCCCTCTGCCGCAAAAACTTTGTTCATTTCGGCAAGGGCTGTGTATGTATTACCCTCTGCATGAGGACTTCCGTTAATCATTAATACTTTCATTTTTGTTACCTCCTGTTTTGTACTATTATACAATATTTTCTTCTTTTATTCAACCGCTATTTCCACTCCCGTATAATAGGTTTTTAAAATTTGGTCATAGGTAGCGCCTTTTTCCGCCATAGCATTTGCGCCGTACTGGCTCATGCCAACACCGTGACCGTTTCCCTTTACATTAAAAGTTATATTATCCCCTTCTGTGACAATTTCAAAGTTTGCAGAATTTAAGCCGAACAGAGAACGGATTTCTGTTCCCGAAAACTTTTTGCCACCTATAACAATGCTTTTTACTGCACCACCCTGACTATGTACGATTTCTCCCACCTCTGCGGACACACCAAGTATATTTTCAAATTCTGCCTTTGAAACAGTTACCTGCGTCTCAAACTTTGGCGAGGATGCATCTCCCGGACTTTCCACACTGCGTAAATACGGCAAGCTTCCGCCCCACACGTCCTCGGAATTTTCTGTTCTGCCGCTGCCCGTGGAGTGAAACACCGCCACAATGGGCTCATTATCATAAACCATAATTTCACCACGGGTATCGCTTATAGCCTTTCTCATTTTGTCACCATACTGTTTTTCCCAGCTATCCCCCATTTTACTTTTTATATCCTCTGCCGAAAGCCACGCCTTGCAATGGGTACTGTCGGTACATATATCTGCATCGGGATGAGTTTCGTCCGCCTCGCCATCCTGTTTTTTATTTATTATATAGGTTCTTGCCGCTACCGCCTGTGCCTTAAGTGCCTCTGCATGAAAGGATGCAGGCATCTCCCCTGCAAGTACCCCGTAAAGATACTCCTCCACGTTCACCACTTCTACAGAGCCATCGGCTTTTTTTACTGTTGCAGTTAAATTATATGTGTTTTTTGCCACCTGTTCCCTGTCCCAGAAAAGCGACACGCAAAAAGGCAGTCCAATTATTAAAAACACAAAAAAGAGCAAATAAGCAAGTATTCTTCTCAAAGCAAGTCCTCTCCTTTCTAAAAGACTATGCCGCAAAGAAAAAAATATTCACATCTTATTTACAATTGGTGCATAATTTGTACATATTCAGGTTGTATAATAAAAACATAGAAAGGAGATGGCAAGACCCTTGACACACTAGAACCTTCAAGCTATTTTCATTAGATTAGTCATTTTGAAAACCTACCAAATACAATACATAAAATAACCCCCAAAAAACAATCGCACAGA
>JAZNUH010000026.1:0-6532 GCA_045592225.1 Clostridia bacterium
TGTCCGGTTTCAGCACATCGGTAAGTCGAATGTGTCAGGACATCGGTAAGTGTTTGTGTCAGCACATCGGTAAGTCCTTATGATATAATACCATCGAAGGGGGTGGTATTTATGCCATGGAAGGAGACCAATGCAATGAACGAAAAAACACAATTTATCAATGCCATGCTTAAAGCTGAAAAACCATTCAAACATATTTGTGCTGATTTTGGTATTTCCGAAAAAACCGGACATAAGTGGAAAAAGAGATTTTATGAAGACGGCAAATCCGGTCTTTTAGAAAAATCTCGTTCCCCCGATATACATCCTAATGCTTTATCCGAAGATACCATAATTGATTTAATTACTTTAAAAACTGCGCATCCTTTTTGGGGAGCTAAAAAAATACGGGAACTTTATGCTAAAGCTCATCCTGAAATGGTCATTCCATCTCTCAGTAGCGTAAACCGTATTTTATCAAAAGCTAATCTTGTGAAGAAGCGTAAAACTAAGCCAGCTTCAAAGGATTGCCGGAGATTACATCAACATATTCAACCTGAAGAAGTTAACGATGTGTGGGCAATAGACTTCAAAGGTTGGTGGAAATCTGATGGAGAAATCTGTGAACCCTTTACCGTCAGAGACCTTGTTTCTCGCAAAATTCTTTGCGCAAAGCTTATGCAATCCAAAACTTCGCAAGCTGTGCGAGAGGTGATGACGGAATTATTTAAAAAATACGGATTGCCGAAGGTTATTCGCAGTGATAACGGTACTCCGTTTTCATCTCCTAATGGTCTTCTTTCTCTCACTTGCCTGTCTGCCTGGTGGATAACTCTTGGAATATTACCTGATCGTACCGAGAAAGGCACTCCTGGTCAGAATGGTTCTTTGGAACGAATGCATGCTGATATTTCAAGAGAAATCGAAGGTAAAATTTCCGGCGGCGTTAAAGCAAATCAAGTAGTTCTGGACGCTTGGGTTGAAGAATACAACTCTGTTCGCCCAAATGAAGCTATCGGCATGCGAACACCTGACGAAGTATATACATCATCCCCAAGGAAATACACAGGTGATTATGATGATATTGACTACCCGATTGGGTTTGAACACCGAAAAGTTATTGGCAGCGGAGAAATTATCATCAATGGAATACGCGTAGTCATAGGTTATTCTCTAAGAGGTCTGACTGTAGGTTTAAAGTGTATAGATGAAAATACATACCACGTATTTCTTTCTGATTTTCTTCTTGGAACTTTGGATACGATTTCGTATTGCTTTATTCCGTTAGAAGATCTAAAATGATAATATATTTATTGGTTAGGGCAAAAACACTTACCGTGTTTTCACCTGAATCAATTATATATTATCGGCTTTGTCAAGGTAGTATTGCAAGCTTCCGTATTGCGAAACCTTGCAATCTCCACCTTGACAAAGGGCTTACCTGTACTTACCACCGGCTTACCTATGTTCTGACACAAATTACTTACCTATGTGCTGGTTTTTCCAATTTGCTCCTCAATTTTGCATTTTGCATTTAGCATTTTGCATTTTAATTATACTCTTTTTCCTACGTTTTTGCAACCCTTATTTAATCATCTCGTCAACATCCTTTTTAATCTTCGCAAGCTGTGCCTCTGCATCATCACCGCAGATGCTCAGGTAAACCTTAAGCTTTGGTTCTGTGCCCGAGGGACGGAAGGTGACAAGAGTTTTGTCGGCAAGATAAAACTGCAAAACATTTGACGCGGGCAGGTCTACCTTGGTTTTCACGCCGCTTTTAACATCTGTGCACTCGCCAGCAGAATAATCGGTATAGCGCACAACCGCCTCGCCGCCGATGGCTGTGGGCAGATTTTTGCGCAGATTGCTCATAACCGCAGAGATTTTCTCTGCGCCGTCAAGACCCTCCATATAAATGTTTATATTCTCCTCTTTGTATCTGCCAAACTTTGCAAAAAGCTCTTCCAGTGCATCCACAAGACTCATACCGCGCAGAGAATAGCTTGCCGCCATTTCGGCAATAAGCAGAGATGCCACAACCGCATCCTTGTCCCTTACGTCTGTGCCTGTGAGATAGCCGTAGCTTTCTTCAAATCCCAGAATAAATGTGTGCTCACCCGTCTGCTCGTAGAGAGCAATTTTGTTGGCAATATATTTAAAGCCTGTCAGCACGTCGATAAGCTGTGCACCGTAAAAATCGGTTATTGCTCGCACCATTTCGGTGGTTACAATGGTTTTGATTATTGCGGCATTTTTGGGCAGTCTGCCCTCACCTTTAAGGGCGGAGAGCATGTAATCGGTAAGCAGCGCACCTGTCTGGTTGCCTGTAAGAGCTACAAATCTGCCCTCCTTGTTTCGCGCCATTACCCCCACCCTGTCCGCATCGGGGTCTGTGCCTATAATAATGTCCGCACCCACCTCGTTTGCAAGCTTTTCAGCCAAGGCAAAGCCTTCGGGGTTTTCGGGGTTGGGGCTTTTAACTGTGGGAAATGCACCGTCGGGTAACTCCTGCTCGGGCACAACCATTACATTTTCAAAGCCTGCTCTTTTTAAAACCTCACGCACAGGGATATTACCCGAGCCGTGAAAGGGCGTGTAAACAATTTTCATATTGCGGCAGGCTTTTATAACCCCGCCGTTTATGGTGCGTGAAAGAGTGCTGCTGTAGTATGCCTCATCCACCTCTGCACCTATTATTTTTATAAGCTTGTCATCCGCCTCTGTCTTTACATCGGCAAAAATGTCAAGCCTGTTTATTTCCTTTTCAACCGCGTTTGATGCCTCGCCCGAAAGCTGACCGCCGTCGGGTCCGTAAACCTTGTAGCCGTTGTACTGCGCGGGGTTGTGACTTGCCGTGATAACAATACCTGCCGCGCAGCCGAGATGGCGCACCGCAAAGCTGAGCTGGGGAACGGGTCGCAGCGATTCATAAAGGTAAGCGGTAACACCGTTTGCCGATAAAACCTCTGCTGCCGCACGGGCAAACTCCTTTGAAAAATGACGTGAATCATAGGCAATGGCAACACTGCCGCCACCGTTTTTCAAAATGTACATGGCAAGACCCTGTGTAGCACGACGTACCACATAAATGTTCATACGCGCTGTGCCTGCGCCTATTATTCCGCGCAGACCTGCTGTGCCAAATTCAAGGTCAGAGAAAAATCTTTCTTTAATCTCACCGTCATTTTCCTGTATGCTTAAAAGCTCTGCTCTGTTTTGCTCATCCATTTCGGCAAAGTCGAGCCAGCTTTGGTATTTTTCTTTATAATTCAAAAAATCACTCTTTCACTTTTTTGTATGTATTATTCCACCTTATCCGCGTTTTACTCTGCGGCGGCGTCTTTTTCTTGATTTGTTTGCCCGCGCTGTCATAATAAACAGTATTCCAAGCACCAAAAGCACCCAGAACCACCAGGAAGTCAGCAGTTTTTTTGCGGGATGAATAATAAATGCCAGAGGCTGATACTCGTAATCGCGGTCTGCTACAAGCAGGGTTTCGCCTACCTTTACATCCTCGTACCAGTATTCCATTCTGCCTAAGGTCTGACCCTTTACAAAGGGTGCGGAAACGTCCTTTATGTTGTATTCCTTTTTCTTTATTTTGTCGGGGTCTGCGCCCTCGGGCAAAATAATGTTTACATCATTTTGTGCAAGCATGGGAATTAAAAAGGCATCCTTTGCGTTGGCAACGGGAAGTGAGCTGAGCCTTTCCCCCGCCTTTGCACGGCTTACGCTTACGCACTCTTCAAGACCGTACTGCAAAAGCTTTTTAGAGTCAATAAACGCCCAGTTTTTGCCATCCTTCTTGTCGGCACCCATTACAACCGAGATTACAAATCCCCTGTCCGACTGCGCCGACGAAACAAGACAGTTGCCCGCCTTAACCGTGTAGCCTGTCTTTATGCCGTTTGCGTGTTCATAGTAAAAGGAGCTTTCGGGGTTTAAAAGATGGTTTGTGGATTTTATAACCCTCTGCTTGTCATACTTTTCTGTGGGTTCAATGGTGTACTCCCTTGTCATTACCACCTCACGAAACAGAGGCAATGTCATTGCGTGGCGCGCAATAATTGCCAGATCGCGTGGTGTGGTGTAGTGCTTGTCGTGGTGCAAGCCGTGTGCATTTACAAAGTTTGTACCTGTGCAGCCAAGCTCTGCCGCGCGGGCTGTCATAAGCTTTGCAAAGGAATCCAGGTCACCTGCAATGTGACGGCCCAGCACATTTGCCGCATCGTTTGCCGAGCAGACGAGCAGCGAGAAAATCAAATCCTTCACAGACATTTCCTCAAACTCGCTGAGCCACACCTTTGTGCTGTCCCAGCTTATGGAATTTACATCCTCAAAGGTGGCGGTGCAAACCGTGTCCAGCTCGCAGTTTTCTATTGCCAAAATAGCGGTCATAATCTTGGTGGTGCTGGCAGGGTACATCCTTTTGTCAGCATTTTTTTCGGAAAGGGTTATGCCCGAATTTCCGTCTATAAGAATATATGTGGGAGCACTAACAGAAACAGGTGCCGCCATTAACGGCACCTGCGTAAATACAAAGATTAAAAGTATACACAACCAAAAACACTTAATTTTCATATTACATTACCTTGTTAACATCCTGCTCTAAAAGCATATCGCAAAGGTCTTCAAGCTTCATGGAGCCCATGTCACCCTGTACGCGTGAACGAACAGAAACTGCACCCTCTTCTGCTTCCTTGTCACCAACAACCAGCATATAGGGAACCTTCTGCAACTGCGCTTCTCTGATTTTGTAACCGATTTTTTCGTTTCTGTCATCGGTTTCGGTTCTGATGCCGTAATCGTCAAGCGCCTTTGCAACCTTGGCAGCATATTCAAAATGCTTTTCGCTGATGGGCAGAATTTTTGCCTGAACAGGAGCAAGCCACAGGGGGAATGCACCTGCAAAATGCTCGATAAGAATACCGATAAAGCGTTCAATACTGCCGAATACAACACGGTGTATCATAATGGGACGGTGCTTTTCGCCGTCGCTGCCTGTGTATTCAAGCTCAAACTTTTCGGGGAGCTGGAAGTCAAGCTGAATTGTACCGCACTGCCATGTTCTGTTGATGCAGTCCTGAAGGTGGAAGTCAAGCTTGGGTCCGTAGAATGCGCCGTCGCCCTCGTTTACCTTGTAGTCATAGCCAAGCTCTGTGATAGCATCGCGCAGAGCCTCGGTAGCAATGTTCCAGTCCTCCTCACTTCCCATGCTGTCCTCGGGACGAGTGGAAAGCTCAATGTGATATTTAAATCCAAAAGCGGTGTAAACCTTGTCAATAAGCTGAACAACGCCCTTGATTTCGTCCTTTATCTGGTCACGGGTCATAAAGATATGAGCATCGTCCTGTGTAAAGTTACGAACTCTCATAAGACCGTGGAGTGCACCCGACAGCTCGTGACGGTGAACAAGACCCAGCTCGCCCATACGGATGGGCAGGTCACGGTAGGAACGCATTTTGGTTTTGTAGGTAAGAATACCGCCGGGGCAGTTCATGGGCTTAATTGCGTAATCCTCATCGTCAATCTGTGTGGTGTACATGTTTTCTCTGTAATGATACCAGTGTCCGCTGGTCTCCCACAGGGATTTGTTAAGTATAATAGGAGTGGAAATTTCAACATAGCCTGCCGCCTTGTGAATTTCACGCCAGTAGTTTATAAGTGTGTTACGAAGGTCCATACCCTTGGGCAGGAAGAAGGGGAAGCCGGGGCCTTCCTCTAAAATTGTGAACAGCTCTAATTCTTTACCAAGCTTTCTGTGGTCGCGCTTTTTAGCCTCCTCAATGGCTGCAAGGTATTCGTCAAGGTCAGAAGCCTTGGGGAATGCTGTGCCGTAAATTCTCTGCAGCATTTTGTTTTTCTCGTTGCCTCTCCAGTAAGCACCTGCAACACTTGTCAGCTTAACAGCCTTAACTCTGCCTGTTGCGGTAAGGTGAGGACCTGCGCAAAGGTCAACAAAATCGCCCTGCTCGTAGAAAGATATGATTGCATCCTCGGGCAAATCGTTTATAAGCTCAACCTTGTAAGGCTCGTCCTTTTCTTCCATGAACTTAATAGCCTCTGCTCGGGGCAGCTCAAAGCGACGGAGCTGAAGGTTTTCTTTAATAATTGCCTTCATTTCCTTTTCGATTGCAGGAAAGTCTTCAACAGTAATGCTCTTGTCAAGGTCTATATCATAGTAAAAACCGTTGTCAATAGCAGGACCGATGGCAAGCTTTGCCGCAGGGTATAATCTCTTAATAGCCTGTGCAAGAATATGTGAAGCGGTGTGACGGTACGCATGGCGACCCTGTTCATCGTCAAAGGTGAGAATGTTTACAGTTGCATCCTCATTAATGGGTGCCCAAAGCTCCTGCACTTCACCGTTTACTTCAACAGCAACGGCAGCACGTGCAAGTCCCTCACTTATGCTTTTTGCAATTTCAAGACCGGATACACCGGATTCAAATTCGCGCGTATCATCGCGGAGTGTAATTTTAATCATAATCATCACCGTTTTATATAAAAATTTGGCATAGTAATCCAATAATTAATTATACCCCTTATATAT
>JAZNUH010000027.1:0-6470 GCA_045592225.1 Clostridia bacterium
ACAATGAGAAAAGAATTAAAGAGAAACTTGGGTGGATGAGTCCGGTGCAATATCGACTCAATACCTTAGCTGCATAAAAATAGCGTAGCAGTCATTAAAACTACTACGCTATAAAAAGTCTAACTTTTTGGGGTCACATCACTCGGCGGTCTTTTTTTTTTAATTAAAACTCATTATCAGGTAACAGTACAGCCTTATATACCTTCTTTGCCAAAACAGCATCCATAGCTTCTTTCCAGTTCTCTAAGGGTGTTTGCATTGAAACATAGGGTGCGAGTGTCAGCTTACCTTCTGCCAGAAGCTGGAGAGAAATTTTCCACGCATTCATGGATGACGAGTTGGAAGGTATGTATGAAACCTCTCTGTCAAAAATTGCGTCAAGCCTGAAGGGCTTTTCTCCACCGAACAAACCAAGCTGAAGGTGTGTACCCATGGGACGTATAACGCCGAGACAGGTCTTAAGCGAAGGAATTACACCTGTTGCATCACAGGTAATGTCCGCACCGTTGGGGTTTTTAGCATATACAGCCTTTGCAAGGTCGTCGGGATTTGTTACAATTTCATCCGCGCCGTACTGCTTTGCCATCTGCAGCTTATCCATATCAATATCAAGACCCGATGCAATTACATACGCACCTCTTGCCTTAAATGCCTGAACAGCAAACTGACCCATAATTCCGGGGCCGCTTACAACAGCTACATCTCCGGGTTTTACATCTATTTTTTCATACACGCCACGAATTACACAAGCCATGGGCTCGGTAAGAGCGTAAGGAATAAGCTGATCTTTTGTCATTTTGTCGCCGCCTTCAATGCGGAATGAATATTTTGCAGGCACAACAACATAGTTTGCCATAGCACCGTTTACGTGTGAACCTATGGATTTACGCTGTTTACAAAGTGTTACCACACCCTGCTTACACATATCACACTCTCCGCAGCTGTAGCAGGCAGGTAATGTGAGCACCCAGTCTCCAACCTTAAAATCGCCTACTTCTCCGCAGATTTCAACAACCTGACCTACATATTCGTGGCCTAAAACAACAGGCATTACTGTTGCGCGCTCATCATGAATTGCGTGTACGTCACTGTTGCATATACCGGCAGCCAGAACCTTTACCTTAAGCTCTCCTGCTTTGGGAGTGGGTTCTGCAACCTCTCTGTATTCTATTCCCTCGGATCCGAGTTCAAATTTTACAAATCCTTTCATAATGAATATCTCCTTTATTTTATTGTACATTTATTATACTCCCGTCAATTCTCTCCGTCAAGAGTAAAATCGATAATTTATTATAACACACCGTCTAAATTTTTTAAAAAAATTTCCAAAAATCTATTGACAATCAAAATACATCGTGCTAAAATCTAATCAAAGGTCAAAGATAGTCAAAGTCAAAAAGGAGGTATTTCCAATGGGTATCAGTGACGGAATCGAAAAATTTCTTCACGAGCTAATCGCAGAAGAAAACGGTGCAATCGAAATACAGAGAAACACACTTGCCAATCACTTTGGATGTGTACCCTCACAAATAAACTATGTTATACAAACACGTTTTACAACAGAGCGCGGATATATCGTCGAAAGTCGTAGGGGCGGCGGCGGATATATTAAAATACGAAAAGTATCTGTCCCCCGTTCAACATATCTTATGCATGTGGTAAACAGTATTGGTGACAGCATAAATATGGATTTAGTTACCGCTTTTGTAAGTAATATGATAGATTACGGACAGATTAATGCAAGAGAAGGAAAACTTATTCTTTCCGCGCTAAGTGATAAATCGCTTTCAGTCCCCCAACCCGCCAAAGATATTTTAAGAGCATCTATTTTAAAAAATATGATAGTAGGACTCAGTTCATAAGGAGGTAATTATATGTTATGCGAAAGATGCGGTAAAAACACCGCAAATATCTATATATCTCAATCGGTAAACGGTCACAAAACCGAAATGCATGTTTGCAAAGCCTGTGCAGCACAGCTTGGCTACACAAGTATGTCAAAGCCTATGGGAATGGATTTTTTCAACATCCTTTCCCCCGTTTCAGCCTCACCTGTTAAAGATGCCTGCCCCGGCTGTGGAGAAACCTATGAGCAGTACAAGGCTACACGTCTTTTTGGCTGTGACAAATGCTATACACATTTTTCAGCCATTGCCGAACCAATACTCAAAAAAGTACACGGTGCCAGCGAGCATACAGGCAAGCTGCCCGGCAAAGCCGACGCAAAGATTAAAACAAAAAGAGAAATTGATTCACTGCGCCGTCAGCTCCGCGAATCAGTTCTAAACGAGGAATACGAAAAAGCGGCTGAATTACGTGACAAAATAAAACATCTTGAAGGAGGCGAAACAATATGACCTGGTATAAAAAAGCAGGCAACTCACCCGAGCTTGTAATAAGCACAAGAGCAAGGCTTGCACGAAACATCGCAGGTATTCCCTTTCCTTCCCGCCTTACCGCCGAGAAATCGGTTGAGGTTATATCAGCAGTTGAAGAGGCTATGGATCTAGTAAAAAACGAGTTCACACTTATCCGTGTAGACAAACTTTCTCATACAGAACAGCAGGTACTTGTGGAACAGCATCTTATAAGCCACGCTTTTGCTACAAGTCAGCTCCCCCGCGCACTCTTTGTAAATTCCGACCACACTATTTCGGTAATGGTAAACGAGGAGGATCACCTTCGTATTCAGTGTATAACCCCCGGACTTGACCCCGAAGCGGCGCTTAAGGATGCAAACCGTTTGGATGACCTTTTAAGTGAAAGACTTGACTTTGCATTTCACGAAAAATACGGCTATCTTACAGCCTGCCCCACAAATGCCGGTACAGGTTTACGCATTTCGGCTATGCTTCATCTTCCTGCACTTGCGGTTTCGGGTGGCATAAACAATCTGCTTTCACAAACTGCCAAATCAGGTTTTGCAGTAAGGGGAATGTTTGGCGAAGGCAGTGAGGCTGACGGTAATTTCTATCAGCTTTCAAACCAGGTAACGCTTGGTATAGACGAAGATGAAATACTTGCGCGTTTTAATGCAATAATACGCATTGTAACCGATGCAGAAAATTCTCTGCGCTCCAAAATACAAAAGGATTTACCTCCCCGCCTTGCCGACAAGCTTATGCGCTCTTACGGCTGTCTTAAATACTGTCGCATGCTTTCGGGTAAGGAAATGATTAATTTTATAAGTGATGTCAGATTCGGCATATATCTGGGTATAATACCCAATATAGGCTTTGAAACATTAAATGAAATTATGGTAACCGCTATGCCTGCCAATATAATGGGCAAGGGAGAGGATATCTCTCCCGAGCAGAGAGACCAGATACGTGCTAAAGCGGTAAATGCCATATTCGGAAAGGAATGATAATATGAACGATTTTGCAAGCAGATTTACCGAAAAAGCTCAAAAAGCAATCCAGCTGGCACAAAGCGGTGCAATAGAGCTTGGACATAACTATTTAGGCAGTGAGCATCTGCTTTTGGGACTTGTGCGCGAGGGCAGCGGTGTAGCCGCAACAGTTCTTGCCGAAAACGGTGTTACTGCTGAACGTGTTCTGACACGAATGAGCGAAATCCTGGCAACAAACCCCGGCGCAGAGGTTAAATTTGCAGGCTTTACTCCGCGTACCCGCAAAATTTTGCAGATAAGTACAGCAGAGGCACAGCGCAGCGGTGCCCAGAACATAGGTACAGAGCACATCCTCCTTGCTATTTTAAAGGAAGGCAGTAATGTTGCCCTTAACATTTTGGTTGATCTGGGAGTACAGATACACACTATTTATAATCAGCTTGTCAAAACAACCGGCGAAGAAAATCCGGTAAATACATCTGTTAAACACGCTCCGCAGAAAAATGCCTCTACCCCCACTCTCGACCAGTTTGGACGCGATCTTACAAAGCTTGCTTCCGAAGGCAAGTTTGACCCCATAATAGGACGCGACACTGAAATCGAACGTGTTGTGCAGATTCTTTCAAGACGTACAAAAAATAATCCTTGTCTCATTGGTGAACCGGGTGTTGGTAAAACTGCAATAGCCGAGGGGCTCGCGCAGAGGATTGTAAGCGGAGATATTCCCGAAGTCCTTAAAGGCAAGCGTGTGTTTACCCTTGATCTTTCATCCATGGTTGCAGGTGCAAAGTACAGAGGCGAATTTGAGGAACGCCTTAAAAAAGCAATGGACGAAATTATAGCCGCCAAAAACGTAATACTTTTTATTGACGAAATGCACACCATTATCGGTGCAGGTGCCGCCGAAGGTGCAATAGATGCATCCAACATCTTAAAGCCTTCCCTCGCCCGCGGAGAGCTTCAGGTAATTGGTGCAACAACCATTGCTGAATACAGAAAATATGTTGAAAAGGATGCAGCACTGGAACGTCGTTTTCAGCCGGTTACAGTAGGCGAGCCTACAATAGAAGAAACCATAGAAATACTTAAAGGCATACGCGAAAAATATGAGGCACACCATGGCGTAAAAATAACCGACGCGGCTCTCACCGCCGCTGCAAAGCTTTCGTCCAGATATATAACAGACAGATTTTTACCCGACAAGGCAATTGACCTTATGGACGAAGCGGCATCACGTTCACGACTGCGTACTCTTACTGCTCCGCCGGAGTTTAAAGAGCTTGAACATAAAATTGAGACAATCAAAGCTGACAAAGACAAAGCTATTGAAAGTCAGGATTTTGAAAATGCAGCCAAGCTGCGTGATAAGGAGCGCGAGCTTACAGAGGAATTCAACAAGCTCCGCGAAGGCTGGGAAGCCGACAATGCCGCAAACACCAACGAGATAGGCGAAGACGATATTGCGGCAATTGTGGCCAACTGGACAGGTATTCCCGTAAACCGTCTTGCAGAGGACGAGGCGACACGCCTTAAAAACATGGAAAATATACTCCACAAAAGAGTAGTCGGTCAGGACGAAGCTGTATCAGCTGCCGCAAGAGCAATTCGCCGTGGCAGAGTGGGGCTTAAAGACCCCAAGCGTCCCATTGGTTCGTTTATTTTCCTTGGCCCTACAGGTGTTGGTAAAACCGAGCTGTCAAAGGCTATTGCCGAGGCAATTTTTGGCGATGAAGATGCAATAATAAGAGTTGATATGTCCGAGTATATGGAAAAGCATGCCGTTTCGCGCCTTGTTGGTTCTCCTCCCGGATATGTTGGTTTTGATGAAGGCGGTCAGCTTACCGAAAAGGTTCGCCGCAAGCCCTATTCTGTTGTCCTCTTTGACGAAATAGAAAAGGCGCATCCCGATGTGTTTAACATTCTTCTGCAGATACTTGAGGACGGAATTCTTACCGACTCACAGGGCAGACGCGTAGATTTCCGAAATACTATAGTAATTATGACCTCAAACCTTGGCGCCCGTCTTATAACCGAACCCAAAAAGCTTGGTTTTGGTCAGGAGGATGCAAAGGCAAATCACGAGGATATCAAAAACAATGTTATGGGTGAGTTAAAGCGTGCTTTCCGCCCCGAGTTTTTAAACAGAATTGACGAAATAATCGTATTCCATCAGTTGACAGAAGAAAACACAAAAACCATTGCGGCACTTATGCTGAACACATTAAAGGAACGGCTTTCAGCAAACGGTATAACAGCATCCTTTACCGATGCGGCAATTACCGAGCTTGCGCGTGCCGGCTTTGACCCTGTATATGGCGCACGTCCATTAAGACGTGCAATTCAGTCCAAAATCGAGGACCTTTTTGCAGAAGAAATGCTTGACGGAAAAATAAGTGACGGAGATAAAGTTACTGTAGATTTTGACACAGATAAATTCACCGTTACAAAAGTATAAAACAGACAGAAAAGTTGTGGCAATATGCTTACATTTTGCCACAACTTTTTTTATTCTTTGGTAATCTTTTTGCTTGTTTTTTCTCCTCTTTGGTGCTATGATATACGTGAATAAAAGAGGGGTGATTTTATGGAAGTTTTCAATTTAACTCTTACGCAAATGCTGATGATGTTTTCATTTATGCTCTGTGGCTTTGCAGCGCGAAAAACAAAAATTGTGCCTGACAGCGCAGAATTTGTTTTATCCCGCATAGAAACATACATATTCTGTTCTGGTATAACCCTTTACAGTATGATAAATAACTGTACTGTAGAAAACTTTGTCCAGAACTCATCTCTTATTCTTTATGGCGGACTTACTGTTTTGGGCGCGCTGCTTGTGGCATATCCCCTGTCAATATTATTTCAACGCGATCATAAAGAAAATGCCGCTGCCGCATATAAACGTAACATATACAAATATGCACTCACCTTCGGTAATTACGGTTATGTAGGTAACTTTCTTGTTTTAGGTATTTTTGGCAGCGAGGCACTTTTCTATTATTCAATGTTCAATATGATTCCCTCACTTATTTCAACAGGATGGGGAATTTACGTTCTGGTTCCCAAAGACGAAAACGAGTCGCTGCTTAAAAATATGATTAAAGGCCTTCGTACCCTGCCT
>JAZNUH010000028.1:0-8911 GCA_045592225.1 Clostridia bacterium
ACCCTACATCAAAGCCGGGCATTAAAAAAGCGCACAGCACGAGCCATGCGCCGAAAAATGCGAGGCTCATTTGTTACCACACAAATTCGGTCATCTCAAAACAAGGACGCACGAAAAGAGTCCGCATTTTTGCCAAAAGACAAAAAACGTCCAGTGTTTTGATGATGTTTTAAATTTGTGTGGTAAGGATAATATAACATATTTTTTAACAAAAGTCAAATAAAAGGAGAAAAACAATGATTTCAACAGTTAAATCATGTGGAATATTCGGGTCGGATGCGTACATAGCCGATGTTGAAACCGACACAGCCAACGGCTTGCCCTCTTTTGACATTGTAGGTCTGCCCGATGCGGCGGTAAAAGAATCAAAGGAGAGGGTGCGTGCGGCAATAAAAAACTGTGGCTTTGATTTACCGTCAAGAAAATACACGGTAAATCTTGCACCTGCCGACACTAAGAAGGAAGGTCCTTCCTTTGACCTGCCTATTGCTATATCTCTGCTTCGTTCAACGGGTCAGCTTAAAGCCGAAACAGAAGGATACATCTTTCTCGGAGAGCTATCATTATCAGGTGAAATCCGACCTGTAAGAGGGGTTTTGCCTGCAGTAGCAGGAGCAAAGGACAAGGGTTTTAAACGCTTTGTTGTGCCCGAGCAAAATGCCTATGAGGCATCGCTTGCAGGGGATATAGAGGTGTTTGGTGCAAAAACCCTGTTTGATGTTGTTGAGCACCTGAAGGGAGAAGTGACCCTTACACCTACGGTTACAGACATAGACAGTCTTTTTAAGGAAAAGGGCATATATGATGTGGATTTTGCCGAGGTAAAGGGACAGGAAACTGTAAAAAGAGTTCTTGAAATTGCGGCGGCGGGCGGTCACAACTGTCTTATAATTGGTCCTCCGGGGTCGGGCAAATCCATGCTTGCACAGAGATTGCCTACCATTTTACCTGATTTAACGGTACAGGAAGCTCTTGAGGTTACAAAGATACACAGTATTGCGGGAACGTTGGACAGCGAAAATCCCCTTGTTACGGTAAGACCCTTCCGTTCACCCCATCACAGCATATCAACAGTAGGACTTGTGGGCGGTGGCAGTATGGCACGCCCCGGTGAGTTGTCGCTTGCACACAACGGCGTGTTGTTTTTAGACGAGTTGCCCGAATTCCGCAGAGATGCAACCGAAGTGATGCGTCAGCCAATTGAAAATGGTGTGGTTACAATTACAAGGGCGGCGGCAAGCTGTACATACCCCTGTAACACCATGCTTGTGGCGGCGATGAATCCTTGCAGATGCGGATATTTCGGGGACAGCAGCGGCAGATGTAAGTGCAGTGCAAGGAGTATTTCTACATATTTGTCCCGAATAAGCGGCCCCTTGCTCGACAGAATTGATTTGCAGATTGAAGCGGCAAATCCCACCTATAACGAGCTGCATTCCGCACCGGCTGAAAGCTCGGCACAGATAAGAGAACGTGTTGTTGCTGCAAGAAAAATTCAGCTTGAAAGATATAAAGAGCTTGGTATTTTTTGCAATGCATCACTTTCAGGTAAGTATATAGAACAGTTTTGTATTCTTACAGATGAGGCAAAGGAAATTATTAAACACGCCTTTGAAAGTATTGGGCTCAGCGCACGTGCATATTCACGTCTTTTGAAGGTGGCACGCACAATTGCTGACCTTGAGGGGTGCGACAAAATAGAATCGCTTCATATTGCAGAGGCGATACAGTACAGGAGTTTAGACAAAAAATTCTGGGGGTACGGGATGTGAAATTTCCCCAGACCGCAAAAGACGAGAGAAAATTACCGTACATTTAAAATAATAGCGCATACAAAACAAGAAAATTACATAATTCATAGGAACAAACCGCCCTTGCGGTTTGTTTTTATGTCTTTTGCTACGCACGAACTTCACCCTCGACGTACTTTTGTACGTCATCGGGCTTCACCTTTCAGGTTCAGTTCGTGTGTTCTGAAAAAATTTCCCTATCCCTTGTAGAGTGTGAAATTTCCCCAGACCGCAAAAGACAAAATAAACACACAAAAAACATTGCGTACACCACAAACAAATTACATAATTTATGGGAACAAACCGCCCTTGCGGTTTGTTTTTAATTTAAAAGAATATTTTTATATAAAATTCAAATAATATAAGCACAATAATTTTTAGGAGACAGCTATGAAAAAAATACATTATCGTGAAATCTGTGCTTTAGTAAGCATTATACTGGTGTGTGTTTATATCGGACTTTTTCCGCTTGATGAAACTGCGCTATCAAAATACGGCTCAAGAGGGGACGAGGTTTACAAAATTCAGCAGAGGCTTACCTCATGGGGGTATTACAGCGGCAGTATTGACGGTATTTACGGTTGGAGGACAGTTCAGGCGGTTAAAAATTTTCAGCAAAAAAATGGCTTGAATGTAGACGGTATAGCAGGACCGGATACTCTTGCTAAAATGGGATTACCATCAGGTGGTGGTGAATATTCCGCAAACGAAAGTACGGTAAATCTGCTGGCGAGAGCAATAAACGGCGAGGCGAGAGGTGAGCCTTACAGCGGGCAGGTTGCTGTAGGGGCGGTAATATTAAACAGGGTTAAACACTCGTCATTTCCTAATACTATAGCCGGAGTTATTTATCAGCCCGGTGCATTTACTGCGGTAAGTGACGGGCAGATTAATGCACAAATGGAATCATCAAGCCTGCGTGCGGCGCGGGATGCATTAAACGGCTGGGACCCGGCAGGGGGAGCAATTTATTATTATAACCCCGTAACAGCAACAAACAGGTGGATACGCACAAGACCGGTAGTAACAACAATAGGAAAACATGTTTTTTGTAATTAGAAAGGAGCTTCTTTTATGGCAAACTCATTTGTAAAGGGAATGATGACAGGTGCTGCAATCGGTGCGGTAATAGGAATGCTGGCTGACCCCATTAAGGACAAGGACAGTAAAAATATGAAGAAAAACACAAACAAGGCATTTAAAACCCTTGGTAGTGTAATTGACGGAATTCTTGATATGAAGGCATAAAGTAATGGGCGGTGTTTTTGCACCGCCCATTACTTTATTTAGCTATTTTATCCTCTGCTGTTCTTATTATTCGAGTTGCCTTTTCGTCAAGCTTTACTGTACGCTTGCCGCGGAGATAATAAACATCACCGACTTCTTTTTCAGGATTATAGTTTTTCATATATACCACATACTCGTGGCTGCGTACATCCATGTCATAAACATTGGTGTCCATAACCGTTTTCTTGTTATTTCTCATTTTAACAAGAGCAGGCTGTGCGGCAGCATTGTCTATGTAATAGAAGGTTCCGCGCTCATACTCATAAACCGAACCGTTTTCGGTAAGGTGGATGTAGTGCTTGCCGTCATAAATTCCAAGACCTGAAATGCCAGTGGTAATCATAACATATTTGTCCAGTACGCGGATGTTTTTCACGCGTTCACGAATAAATTTTTTCTTGCCTATATTTTTCAAACCAATGCTGTACTGGTACATATCACCGTTTTCCACAGTGAACATGCGATTGGAGTCCTTTGAGAAACGAACATCGGTGGTAGCGTGCATATTGAGAGCTGTTTTATAAACATTATCACCGCGAACAACAAATATGGTTTCGTTTGTGCCTATTGTCTGAATTGCAACAAATGCTGTTTCGTCTTCATAGTGAGATGAGAAGGATACACCCTCCAGAAGCTTTTTCAGTTTTTTGCCTTTTACAAGGTAGAGCGTACTTTCCTTTTCGGCGTACAGATTTTTTTCTACAAAGTAAGCGGTTGAAACGCCGGTTGCGATGCTGACGGGTGCTTTGCCTTTTTTCTTTGAATAGAGCGCACCATCTTTAATATAGTATATTTTGCCGTATTCATCAGTAGGGCTTACAAGATCTGCAAAAGAAATACCTGTATCGACACGTTCGGAAACGCCGCCCTTACCGAGACTACAGATATAAACACCGTCGGAACGGCTGTATATAGCATACTTTTCGTTTCGGGAAAGATTAAATTCTGTAACATCTTCGGCTATAAGCTTGCTGTCTTTAAGGTTGTGATAGTAAAGAGAGCCGTGGGCAGAATAAAGGATTTTTTTGCCGTCTTTGGAAATATCATAGCCGGTGGTGTTTTTTGCAAGTAATATGGACTGATCGGTTTTATCCGATGCTTTTTTATAATTGAGAGAACCGTTGCCTATGTTTTGGAAAAATACTCTTTTGCCGTTTTCATCTACAGAAAGAGTGTTACCAACCTCGCACTTTTTTGCAGAAAGGTATGTTTTCTTACTGCGGTATGGAGAGAGGTAAAGATTACCGTCCTTCATATAAACCACAGGGTGCTTTTCAGCAGAAATCTCTCTGGGCTCGGGCGCACCGAAAAAGTAATTGGTAGCCCATGATACACCACAGAAAACAGATATGGCAATTACAAGACCTATTATACCTACAACAAATCTTTTGAAGTCCAGATTTTTGCGAGTGTTATTATTTTCGTCCAGACCATACCCTATACCGGGGGTTGCTGTAACAGGAGAAGCGTCGGGGTACAGCTTGTTACCGCACTTTACACAAAACTTTATATCATCAGGATTGTTTTTACCGCATTTGTCGCAAACCATAATTTTGCCTCCATACTAATATTTGTTATCATCATAACATAAATTATGTGTTTTTTCAACAGTTTTTTGCAGGAAACTATTGACTTTACGGCGGTAAAAGGTTATTATAATTGTTAATATCAAGGATAAAATACGATATGTATGTCCTGAAAAAAACAAGAAAGGTTTGATTTATTATGAAAAAGTTTTTAGCTCTCGCGCTTGCTCTGGTGCTTATGCTTTCACTGGCAGCTTGCGGAGAAAAGGCAACAGAAACAGGCAGTGACTGGGATTACATTCAGGGCAAAGGCGTTCTGACAATAGGTGTTACAAATTATCCTCCCATGAACTATCTTGATGACAACGGCGAATGGACAGGCTTTGACACAGAATTTGCGCAGGCAGTTTGCGAAAGCCTCGGCGTTAAGGCTGAATTCGTAGAAATCAGCTGGGAAGCAAAAGAAACAGAACTGGCTTCCAAGAACATTGACGTTCTCTGGAACGGTATGTGCATCACAGAAGACAGAAAAGAAATGTGGGAAGTAACAAAGCCCTATATGTACAACACACAGGCTATGGTTATGAAGGCTGACAGAGCTGAAGAAATTATGGCTGACGTTACAGGCAAAAAGGTTGTTGCTGAAGCAGGCTCCACAGGTGAAGAAAAAATTATGGGTATCATCGACGATACAAACGATGCAAGTGTAGTTGTTATGGCTAAAGACTACTTCGCAAACAGCGAATACACAGGCGTTGAATCCATGGCTACAGCTCTTATGGACGTTCAGAACGGCGTTGCTGACATAGCAGTTGTTGACTCTGTAATCGCTCAGGGTATGATTGAGGGCGAAGGCTCCACTCTTACAGATCTGGTAATCAACACAGACAACAAGTTTGGTGACCAGTATTTCGGTATTGCATTCAGAAAGGGCAGCGACGTATGTGAAAAGGTTAATGCTGCAATTGCTGAACTGGCTGAAAACGGCAAGCTTAATGCAATCGCTGAAAAGTACGGTCTTGTAGACGGTATCGAAGCAGCAAAGAACGCTCAGTAATTTATTTGTAAATAAGAAGTGTTTAAAAGCTGGGGTTTTCATAGGGTATGAAAACCCCAGCCTTGCACAATGGCAGTTATCGAAAGGTTTGAAAATATGAAACAATGTTATTTTGCCGATTATACAATAGGCAAGGATGCGTATGAAAATATAAAAAATGCATGCAACTGTTTGGGCAAAAGGGCACTAGTTGTAGGCGGTGAAACAGCACTGTCTAAATCGTGGGATAAGCTTTCAGCGGCAATGACAGAATTTGAAATTGTCGATAAGGTTATGTACGGTAAGGAGTGCACCAGACAGAATGTACAGGTACTTTATGAAGGCTACAAAAATTCAGGTGTTGATTTTGTAGTGGGTGTTGGCGGCGGCAAAGCCATTGATACATCCAAATGCCTTGCAAATATGCTGGGCGTGAAAATCATAACTATTCCCACCATTGTTTCAACCTGTGCGGCTTCCTCCGCACTTGCGGTAATGTATACCGAAAGTCATGCTTTTGACGGGTTCTGGTATTTTGATGCACCCGCATATCACACCTTTATTGATACCTGCATAGTAGGCGAAGCGCCCATTGAATTTTTCAGGGCGGGTATAGGTGATACTCTCGCCAAGTATTATGAAGTAGAGTTTTCTGCCAGAGGCAGAGAAAAAACCTTTAAGGACGAAATGGGACTTTCAATCAGCAGAATGTGCAATGAACCGCTTCTTCGTCTGGCGGCAGGTGCTTTTGAAGATTGCAAGGCTCATAATTTTACAGACAGATTTGAACAGGTTGCACTTATCATTTTAGTCAGCACAGGAATGGTAAGTATGCTTATAAACAACGATTTTAACGGTGCGGTAGCCCATGCAGTATTTTACGGACTTACCGAAATCCCCGGATTTGAAGAAAAGTTCAGACACGGAGATGTTATAGGCTACACAACCGCGGTACAGCTTATGCTTGATAATCAGCGTGAAGAAGCGGTTAAAATAGGAAATTTAATTAGTAAGCTGGGCGTTGAAACAACACTCAGTCAGCGTGGGGTTAATGTCAGCTTTGATTATTTAAAGCCCATGCTTACAGGGGCAATCAATGACCCTGATATGAAGGTTATCCCTTATAAGATAACAGAAGAAATGATTTATGATGCAATAATCAAAATGGAAGAAGAATTTGGAGGGAAAGCATAATGAATATATGGATGCAACTACTGGACGGATTTGCAACAAACTGTTTCCTGTTTGTGCTTACTTTGGTGCTTTCTATACCTTTAGGTCTTCTTGTAACTTTGTGTACAATGTCAAAGTGGGCACCATTTAAGGTGTTTGCGAGATTTAAGCATATGAAATGGCTTGCACAGGTAAAGCCCATCCGTGCAATATCAAAAACCTTTGTATGGATTATAAGAGGAACCCCTCTTATGCTTCAGCTTTTTGTTGTTTTATATGCACCGGGACTTATATTTGACTATCCCATATCATCGAGAATGACAGCAGCGGTAGTTGCTTTTGTAATAAATTACGCGGCATATTTTTCTGAAATATACAGAGGCGGAATAGAAAGTATTTCCGAGGGACAGTACGAGGCAGGTCAAGTTCTTGGTCTTACCAAAACACAGGTATTCTTTAAAATCGTGCTTTTCCAGGTGGTTAAAAGAATTACACCCTCTATGGGTAACGAGGTTATAACTCTTGTTAAGGACAGTGCTCTTGCCCGTGTTATAGGTGTTACAGAAATTATTATGAACGCCCAGCGTTTTGCGGCAAAGGGTATAATATGGCCTCTTTTTGCTACGGGACTTTACTTCCTTGCATTTACCGGAGTGCTTACCATTATACTGTCCTACATAGAAAAGAAGCTCAATTACTTTGAGTAAAGAGGTGAAAATATGTCTATACTTGAAATAAAAAACCTTTATAAAAGCTTTGACAAAACAGAAGTATTAAAGGGTGTGGATTTTTCAATGGAAGAGGGCGAGGTTGTTTCGATAATCGGTTCATCGGGCAGCGGAAAAACCACCCTCTTGCGTTGTGTAAATTTTTTGGAAAGAGCAGACAAGGGACAAATCCTGCTGAATGGCAAGGTGCTTTTTGACGGCGACAGCGAAAAAAGTGCATCTGCCAAGGAAATCAGAAAAAAACAGCTTAATTTCGGTCTGGTTTTTCAGGATTTCAATTTATTCCCCCAGTACAATGTTCTTGACAATGTAATGCTTGCTCCAAAGCTTTTGGCAAAGGAAAGAGAAGATTACAAAGAGAATAAAAAAGAAATTTTAGACGAGATACAGAAAAACGCAGAGGCACTTTTGGAGCGTGTAGGCTTATCTGACAAGCTTGAAAATTATCCCTGTCAGCTTTCAGGCGGACAAAAGCAACGTGTTTCCATAGCAAGAGCCTTGGCACTAAAACCCAAAATCTTGTTTTTTGACGAGCCGACAAGTGCACTTGACCCTGAGCTTACAGGTGAAATTTTAAAGGTTATAAAAGAGCTTGCGGCACAAAATATTACAATGGTTATTGTTACTCACGAAATTGAATTTGCAAAAAATGTTTCGGACAAGGTTATTTTTATGTCTGACGGTGTTGTGGTGGAAGAAGGTTCACCCACCGAAGTTATTGACAATCCTAAAAACGAGAGAACAAAGGCCTTTTTGTCCAAAATGTTTGAATAATATAAAAGGCGACAAGGATAAACTGTCGCCTTTTTTACTTGAATACGAGGTGTTTTTATGAAAAAATCAGAAAAAGCGGGTCAGCTTTTTGCCTGTGGCTACAACTGTGCGCAGTCGGTAGTATGTGCTTTTGCGGATGAAATTGGACTAAAGCCTGAATTTGCGGCAAAAATGGTGTCTGGTTTCGGCGGCGGTATGGGCAGGATGAGAGAAGTGTGCGGCGCTGTTTCGGGCGCGGTGAGTGTTTTAAGCTTTTTATATGGCTATACCGAGGCGGAAGATATTGAAGGAAAAAAGGAACTGTATAAAAAAATACAGGACTTTTGCGGAAAATTCAAAGAAGAAAACGGCTCGATAGTATGTAAAGAGCTTTTGGGCGTGGATTATGACGGCAACCCTGTTCCTGACAAACGAAACGGGGAATATTACAAAAAACGTCCGTGCAGAGAGCTTGTAGAAAGCGCGGCAAGAATTCTGGAGGAGTATTATGGAAAATAAGCTTTTTGAAGTAGACAAAAATATGGTTGGTGCGGCATTTGAAAAGGATGATTTTATTTTTTACAATATAAAAAATGAACCCTTTGACGTGTATGGCCT
>JAZNUH010000029.1:0-5540 GCA_045592225.1 Clostridia bacterium
CCCCTGTTTGTCGGACTCGGTGGGTTCGGTTATCTTGTAATGCTTGTGTCCGCATACGTTCCCGCACTTTCCTATGTCGCCTGCATACTCATTGGATTCGGTATGACGGTATGTATGCTCGCTCCGCTTTACGGTGTGCCGATTATGAAAGCCTATCCGTCAAGATACGTAGCCTCCGCAATCATTGGGCTTGCCATCACGGCGGCTCTTATCCATGCGGTTATTGCCGAGATGTTCCTGGGTGCGCCTATCGCGCTGTATATCTTTTACGCCGTGGTTATGGCGGTGCTTGTGCTCGTGTTTACGCAGGTCGAGCCGTTTTTGATGTTTGCACTGCGTAAAAGGATTACCGACGGAGACGTTACCTCAGAGAGTGACGGCAATAGCAAGGTGCCTGAGCAGGGAGTGCTGACCGCAGAGTCGGTTAATAGCATTTATAAAGATGTTGTTAGCGAAGACCACCTGAAAGTTCTTTCCAAGCGCGAGAGAGAAGTTGCGGAATTGATTTGTCTTGGCTACAGCAATGCCGACATTGCGAAAATGCTTTTTATTTCTGAGCATACCGTAAAAGACCACACAAAGAAAATCTATCCCAAAATGGGTGTTCACAGCCGTTTTGAGCTTGCAACACTTGTAAACAAACAACGTGCAAACCATAACGAATAAAGGAGGAGTTTTATGACACTTGCAGACAGACTGAATAAAATAATTGATGAACAGGGCCTTACAAAAAGAGCGTTTGCAAAAACCTTGGGTGTCAGCGAAAACTACATCTATCAGCTCACAGGAAGCCAAGAAAAGCTGACCACCATATCCGAAACTCTTGCAAAGCTCATCGCCCTTGAATTTGGATATGATAAAGATTGGATTATATACGGCGATAAAAACTGAAATATATGATGAAAGCCTCCGAGGATTTCTCCACGGAGGCTTTGTTTCTCTCTCAATCGGCTTTTTTCGGAAACATCCTTTTGAGAAGCACGCCTTAGGGTCTTTTTTTACTGTGTTGCCTTGTTTGCAATTTCAATAGCCTTTGTTACAATGTTACCGCAATCGCGGGATGAAACTGAACCCCAGCCGCCATCCTTCTGCACCATGTCATATACGCCTAATTCCTTTGCGATTTCCTGCTTGAGTTTTTCGTTCATAACTTTTCTGCTCATAATAACCTCCGTTTAAATCACCTGTCAGCCACGAGGTTATTGTACCCGCTGTGTGTTTAAATATTTGATGTGTTATATGGTAAGAGTTCCGTACTCTGACACAAGCAGCATAAGAACATCTTCTTCCTTGCCTGTCTCTGCGTTTATATATATGAGAAATGTGTTGTCACCGAGTGTAGCTTTAAATTCATAGCATAAAATTTCGCTTGCAAAATCAGTCGGAATATAACAAAGCTTGCCTGTCCCTTCGGCAGATACCACGGGAGAAAGCTTTGTTCGTGCCTGCTGCTCGCTTAAAATGTTACTGCTTATATTACGTTTATGGTGGTTTGAAATATATCCGCTGCATTCAATGCCGAGGATTTCACCTGTATCAAGTGCTACCTTTATTTTAATAAGGTCAGGGTATGCTATGACATTTTCCTGAACATAGGCGAAGTTAATTGTAGCAATATTTGAACGTATTTCGTAGTAGCTTTCCTTCATTGATTTTATACCCAGAGAAACAAGACAGGCGTTTGCTTTGGCAATAGCCTCTTTGATGGAAATTTTTTCTTCGGGGACAAATCTTGTGTCAAGCATCCAGGAGAGAGCACCGCCCAATTTTGTTATTTCAACGGTAATCATTCTGTTTTTGTCTTTTGGGTCGGGTTGTACGGAAAAAGCATAGCAAGGTACCTTGCCGCCCGTTTCTTCAATAAAATTAATTTCACCGGCGCGCTCGCGACCTACAATTTCAGCACAGCGCTCCTGTGCCTGCTCGCGGGTGATTTCCTTTGCACCGTCGATAAGACGTGGGACAGCAGTTTCAACGTGTTCGGAAAATGGGCCGTCATATATAAGTGAAGGGTAGTCCTGAAAGTGTTGCTCCACATTTTCCATTTCTGATGCCATAACCCTGTCGGTTTTTGAAAAAAGAGATTTTGTGCCTTCAATGTCACCAAAGCATACAGCCTTTGATGAAAGCTCATCCTGGATTTTAACGAGTGAATCATTAAGAGTTCCTGCATAAGACGAAAGCTGTGCAAGAGATTTGCGTTCTTCAGCGGTCAGGGTGCCGCCGCTTAAATGCTTGATTGCCATGCTGTGTGTAAAATCACCAACCTGTGCGAGGAACTTGGAAGTGTTTTTCAAATCCGTCTGACTTATGGGGAGCTGTCCAAGGTTTGCTGCTGCAAATGCAGAACGCGAATTTATTTCATTTGCAAGCTCTACAAGGCTTCGCGGGTCGGTTACAACCGCACTTTTTGCAAGAGAGGTTTCAATATTATTTACATATTGTACAAGCTCGCTGAATGAACGGTGATACTGGTTTTCCAAAAGAAGCCTGTAATCAGCCGCTCTTTTAAACTGGTAAACCGATACGGCGCACAAAAGGGCTATGGCAACCAGTACTATACTATACATGTGCCTGTCTGAAAGTCTTTTTTTGAAATCAATAAGTTTTTCTCTTATTTTCATAATGCCTCCTGAATATGTTTATACAGTTATTATTTCATAGGGGAGATAAGATATGCTTCATAAATTTAGTTTTTTTACTATTTTTTTCAATGAGTATTATAAGCATAGGCGAGCATAATAGTAACGTGACAAGTCACAATGGAGGCTGTAATGAAGATAAAAGAAGTTATGACAGACCCGGCGATTGTAGTGTCGGAAGATACAACAATTGAAGAAACGGCAAAGGTAATGCGCAGGTATAACATAGGTTCACTTCCTGTAGTAAATGAAAGGGATGAGCTTTGCGGTATAGTAACCGACAGGGATATTGTTATACGAAATATAGCAAGAGGGCTGGATCCTAAAATCCATAAAGTCGGAGAAATTATGACCCGTAATGTTGTAGTTGCAAATCCTGAAACAGACACTGTCAATGCGGCAGTGATTATGTCAAAGGATAAGGTCAGAAGACTTCCTGTTCTGGAAAAAAACAGAGTAGTAGGTGTTGTGGCACTTGGAGATTTGGCGGTATGTAATAATTTTATGTACGAAACAGGCAAGACACTGTGTGAAATTTCCGAAGGATGCTGCAGCGGTTTTCCGCAGACACATTAAAATATTGCCGTTAAAAAGGGCTGTAAGAGAAAATCTTACAGCCTCTTTTCTATTTTTGGACAAAAAAGCAAAAATTTTTGCTTTTTCTCAAAAAAAGGCTTGCAATTTTACAACTTTAATAGTATAGTATATGATAGAAAAGTTTGTGAAAGCTATAACAATCCTGTTAATAATTGCTTTGCAAAATAACATACAAGGAGGAATTTATTATGATGACAACAAATCAGAAACTTCTCAATTGGATTGACGAAATGAAAGCCCTGACCAAACCCGCAAACGTAGTTTGGATAGACGGTAGCGAGGAACAGCTTGAAGCACTGCGCGCAGAAGCGGTTGCTACAGGTGAAATGATTAAGCTTAATCAGGAAAAGCTTCCCGGCTGCTACTATCACAGAACTGCAGTAAACGATGTTGCCAGAGTTGAAGACAGAACATTTATCTGTACTCCCACAGAGGAAGAAGCAGGTCCTATAAATAACTGGATGGCACCCGAAGAAATGTATGCAAAACTCAATGCTCTGTATGACGGTTCTATGGAAGGAAGAACAATGTACGTTATTCCTTATTCCATGGGTCCTGTTGGTTCACCCTTCTCCAAAATCGGTGTTGAGCTGACAGACAGTATCTATGTTGTACTTAACATGGATATTATGACAAGAGTCGGCAAGGCTGTACTCGATCAGATTAAAGGTGACGATTTCACAAAGTGTCTGCACGCTAAAAAGGATGTAAATCCCGACGAAAGATACATCGTTCACTTCCCCCAGGACAACACAATTATGTCCATTAATTCCGCTTACGGCGGCAACGTTCTTCTCGGTAAAAAGTGCTTTGCACTGAGAATAGCTTCTTATCTCGGTAAGAAGGAAGGCTGGATGGCTGAACATATGCTCATTCTGGGTCTTGAAAATCCCCAGGGTGAAGTTAAATACATTGCTGCTGCATTCCCCAGCGCTTGTGGTAAGACAAACCTGGCAATGCTCATTCCTCCTGCATATCTTAAGGAAAAAGGCTACAAGGTATGGACAGTTGGTGACGATATTGCATGGCTGAGAATAGGTGCTGACGGCAGACTTTATGCAATCAACCCCGAAGCAGGTTTCTTCGGCGTTGCTCCCGGCACAAGCGAAAAGACAAACTTCAACGCTCTCCAGTCTACAAAGAAGGGTACAATCTTTACAAACGTTGCTATCAATAATGATGATATGACAGTTTGGTGGGAAGGTCTGGACAAGAATCCTCCCGAAAACTGCACAGAATGGACAGGAAAACAGGTTAACGGCAAAACATTTGAAGGCAACCTGGCTCATCCCAACTCCAGATTTACAGCTCCTGCTGTAAACTGCCCCTGCATTTCTTCTGAATTTGAAAATCCTGCAGGCGTACCCATTTCCGCTATCGTATTCGGTGGCAGACGTGCAAAGACAGCTCCCCTGGTATACCAGGCAAGAGATTGGGAACACGGTGTATTCGTTGGTGCTACAATGGCATCTGACACAACTGCTGCAGCCGCAGGTGCTGTAGGTGTTGTAAGACGTGACCCCATGGCTATGAAGCCCTTCGTTGGCTACAATATGGCTGACTACTTTGGTCACTGGATTGACATGGGTAAGAAGATGGATCCTGAAAAGGCTCCTAAGATTTTCCATGTTAACTGGTTTAGAAAAGATGATGAAGGTAACTTCCTGTGGCCCGGATTTGGCGACAATATGAGAGTTCTCCTTTGGATTTTAGACCGTTGCGCAGGTAAGGCAGATGCAGTTGAAAGCCCCATTGGTCTGCTGCCCACACCTGCTGACATCGACACAACAGATCTCGATGTTACAGCAGAACAGCTTAACGAACTTCTCAGCGTTGACAAGGCTGTATGGAGAGAAGATATTGCTGATCAGGAAAAATACTTTGCACAGTTTGGTGACAGACTGCCTGCTGAAATTAAAAAGCAGCTCGAGGAAATCAAGGCAAGAATGGCGTAATTGCAAAAACATTAAAGCTCCGCTTTTGCGGAGCTTTTTGTTTATAAAAAATGTGAAAAAATAACACAAATAATAGGGCGTGAAGTGAAAAAATTACAAATGATTATTTATAATTTTCATTGCAAATTTTTCTACCACCCTTTAATAACTAAAAATGAGGCAATCTGCTTGACAATACATCGTGGGGTAGTGTAAAATAATATCAAAATAAGTGTGCAAATTTGTCTTGACAAAAGTGCACAAAAGAAAGCGAGGAAACAAAATGATTAAAAAGTTAGTGGCAGTTTTAGCGGCTTGCATAATGCTGTTTGGCACAGTAACAGTTATGGCTGCTAAAACAGGAGAC
>JAZNUH010000030.1:0-9947 GCA_045592225.1 Clostridia bacterium
CCTTTTAAGCCATGCATGTATAAAAAAGGGTATTGATGCAGAAAAAATTCTGCCCTTTGGTATTCCTATCCACGAAAAGTTTACCAAAAGTATGCCAAAAGCCGAGGCAAGAGAAAAGCTGGGTATGGAAAACAGGGACACTGTTATGGTAATGATGGGCAGTATGGGCTTTGGTAATGTATACAATATTGTAAAGAAGATAGATACTCTTGATTTGGATTTTCAGATAATTTGTGTCTGTGGAAAGAACAAAAAGGCGCAGAAAAAGATTGAGAATATTAAAAACGCTAACCATAAAATATACTGCCACGGTTTTGTTGACAATGTGGATGTTATGATGGATGCGGCTGATTTTATTGTAACCAAGCCGGGGGGACTTACTTCGTCTGAGTGTCTTGCAAAAGGACTGCCTATGATGCTTTTAAATCCCATCCCGGGACAGGAAGACAGAAATATGGAGTTTTTAACAAACAACGGACTTGCAATGAAAATTACATCGACATACCCTGTTGATGAAGCAATTTATCAGTTTTTCTCAAACGAAAAACGACGTGAAACGCTGGGGCAGTCGATAAAATATTTAGGAAAGCCCGAGTCAACAAAAACACTCGGAGAGTTTGTACTGAGGCTTGGAAATGAAAATTAAGGGTATCGCACGATATATCATAGAAACCCTTGAACAAAAAGGATATGAGGCTTATATAGTAGGCGGCTGCCTGCGTGATGAATGTATGGGCAGAGCATCGGACGATGTGGATGTTACCACCTCTGCAACCCCCGATGAGGTAAAGAACATTTTTGACGACACGAGAGAAACAGGAATAAAGCACGGTACGGTGCTTGTATTACACGCGGGTGAGCACGCGGAGGTAACAACCTTTCGTACAGAAAGCAGTTACAGTGACGGCAGACATCCTGATGAGGTTGTATTTGTAAAGGATATAAACAAGGACCTTGCCCGCAGGGATTTTACGATAAATGCAATGGCTTTTTCACCGGCACGCGGGATGGTTGACCCGTTTGGCGGACGGGAGGACATACAAAAGAAAATAATACGAGCAGTGGGTGACCCCGAAAAAAGATTTGAGGAGGATGCCCTCCGTATTTTAAGGTGCGTGCGTTTTTCGGCGGTGCTGGACTTTGAAATTGAAGAAAAAACCGCAAGGGCAGCACAGCTTTTAAAAGACAATTTAAAGCTTGTCAGCAGAGAAAGAGTGTTTACAGAGCTTTACAAAACAATCTTACACGCAAACTATGAGCAGATGAAGTTTATGCTTTGCATAGCCGGGGATATTTTTCCAAATAATATTACCGACGAGAGTATAAAAGAGGCGGTAAGGGCGCAGTGTGCCGAGGCAAAGTGGGCATGGCTTTGCGGAGATAAAACAGGTGAGGTACTTTTAAAGCTTAAAAGCTCATCCCGTTTTATGAATGCGGCTAAAGAACTCAGCACGTACAGGGAACAGGAGATAAATGACCCGTGTGGGGTGTTTTACAAACTTAAATATGTAACACCTATGCAGCTGGCAGATTATAAAAATGATAAAAAAATACTTGATGAATATAACAGGGCGACAGCACAAAACCGTCCTCTTTATCCGTCGGAACTGGCGGTGGACGGTAGATTTATTCAAAGCCTCGGCTTTAAAAACGAGGAGATAGGGAAAATACAAAAGATGCTATTTGAACACATACTTATCCATCCGGAGGACAATAATATAGAAAGCCTTACCGGGGTTATCGAAAGGAGTAAAGCAGTTTGGAAACAATCATCCTTAAACAGGGAATAAAACTTCATATATTGCCTGACAGTAAATTTAAAAACTTTCGTGCAGGAGTGTATATGAGCACACCGCTTACAAGAGAAACAGCAGCAAAAAATGCCTTTGTTGCACGTATTATGAGGAGCGGAACAAAAAGCTTTCCCGATAAGCGAAGCATAAATATGCGCCTTGAAGAGCTTTACGGTGCGTCACTTTTTACGGGTGTGGAAAAGATGGGCGAGCGCCACGTGGTTAAGCTGTGGATTGATGCTCTTGCAGACAGATATATAGAAAATGAAAGCATTTTGCAAAGTGTGTTTGACTTTCTTGAAGAGGCTCTTCTGCACCCGGTTTTTGATTCTGCAGAAAGAGAAAAGCAGGCGCTTATTGACGAAATAAGAGCAACTGTGAACGATAAAAGAAAATACGCCCTTACCCGTTGCGTGGAGGAAATGTGTAAAAGTGAGCCTTACGGCACACCAACATACGGCAGGGAAGAGGATGTTTTAAAGCTTGACGGTAAAATTGCGTGTGAGTACCACGGCAGGCTTATAAATACAGCGCCCATTGATATTTTTGTAATAGGTGCATTTGACAAAGCCGCAGTGCTGGATGAATGCACAAAGCTTTCGGAAAAGCTTTGCGCAAGAGAGGAAAAGTATGCAGATACCTGTCAGAAGGCGGCTCCCGAACAGGTAAACTATGTTACCGACAGGGAAAATGTAACACAGGGCAAGCTTGTAATAGGCTACCGTGTACCTGCGGACTGTGATAATGTATATCCTCTTATGGTATATAATGCGGTGTTTGGCGGAGGAACATCATCAAAGCTTTTCAACAATGTACGCGAGAAATTAAGCCTTTGCTATTATGCGTCCAGTATTTTTTACCGCAAAAAGGGACTTATAATGGTGCAGGCAGGGATAGATTTCGACAAATACCAAAAAACCTTTGACGAAATAGTTGTACAAAGCGAGGATATAAAAGCAGGCAGAATCAGCGATGAGGAGTTTGGCGGTGCCGTGCTTGGAATTGTAAATGCTCTTCGCTCGTATAAAGATGATCTCGGACAGCTTATGAGCTATTACAGCGCGCAGATAGGAGAGGACATAACAGACATTGACGAAAAAATAGAAAAAATTTTATCGGTAAAAATGGAACAAATCATACAGGTTGCACGTCAAATAAGTATGGATACAGTATATTTTTTAAGCGGCAACGGAACGGAGAGTGACAATGAAGGTTAAAAAGTATGACATTATAAATGAACAGGTGTTCTCAAAGGTTCATGAAAGCGGCTTGAAAGTTTACATTATGCCCAAAAAGGGTTTTGGTAAAAGCTATGCCACCTTTGCCACCAATTTCGGCTCGGTGGACAATGTGTTTATGTGTGACGGGGAAAAGGTTACTCTGCCTGACGGAATTGCCCATTTTCTTGAACACAAGGTATTTGAAGAGCCTGACTATAATGTATTTGCGGAATTTTCAAAGCTTGGTGCTTCGGCAAATGCCTATACCTCCTTTGACCTGACAACATATCTGTTTTCGGCGACAGAAAACTTTTATGAAAGCCTTAAAATACTGCTCAGCTATGTTCAGAACCCGTATTTCACAGATGAAAATGTAAAAAAAGAGCAGGGCATTATCGGTCAGGAAATTGGAATGTATGACGATGACCCCGAATGGAATGTATTTTTCAATATGCTTCGTGCAATGTATAAAAGGCACAGTATAAATATTGATATTGCGGGAAGTGTGGAGTCTATATCGGAAATCACAAAGGAAACTCTCTATAAATGCTATAACAGCTTTTACAACCCTGCAAATATGATTTTGTTTGTGGTGGGTGACGTTGAACCCGACAGAATATGGGCAACGGTGGAAGAGTGCATAAAGGTAAATCCGCGCCCCGAGGTTAAGGTAATAAGAGAAAGTGAACCCGACGAAATAAATATACCCGAAATCACACAGAATTTTTGTGTTGCAAAACCTATATTCTGTATGGGGTTTAAGGAAAAGCCTATGGAAAATCCTGTATGGGCAGATGCGGTTTACACACTTTTGCTTGAAATGCTTTTTGGTAAAAGCTCAAAGCTTTATCAGTCACTTTATAATGACAGTCTGGTAAATGCCTCTTTTTCGGCTAGTTACTCGGCAGGAAAGGAATATGCTTTTGTTGAAATGAGCAGCGAGTCGGACCACCCGGAAAAGGTAAGAGATAAAATTCTGGAATATGTAGCGGAAACAAAGCGGAAGGGACTTTCAAAGGATGATTTCGAAAGGGTAAAACGCTCACTTTACGGAAAGGTTTTACGCTCACTTAACAATGTAGACGCTATTGCAAGCGAGTTTATATCAATGCTGATGCGCGGAGGCGATTACCCCGAATTTGCGCAAACCATCAGCAAGGTAACATTTGAGGATGTTGAAAATCTGCTTCAAAGCGCACTTGATGAAACAAAATGTGTACTTTCTGTTGTCAAAGCAGCAGAGGAAGGGTGTGAAGATTAATGAATATTATAGAATTTCCCGCTATTGGTATTAAGCTTACACTGAATCGTATAGCTTTTTCCATACCGTTTATAAACGGGGGTATTCACTGGTATGCGGTACTGATAATTGCAGGCATTATAATTGCTACCTTTGTGTGCGAGCGTGAGCTTGACAGGCTGGGTGAAAGACAGGACAATATTTACGACCTGCTTTTGTGGTGCATTCCTGCCGCGGTAATCGGAGCAAGGCTTTACTATGTGCTGTTCAGTCTGGAAAGCTATATTCAAAATCCTATGAAGATATTTGCAATATGGGAGGGTGGACTTGCCATATACGGCGGTGTTATAGCCGCATTTCTTGTAGTGGTAATCTACTGCAGAAGGAAAAAGCTTAGCATAATGCGTTATCTGGATGTGGGTGCTTACGGCTTTCTTATCGGTCAGATTATAGGCAGATGGGGAAACTTTGTAAACGGTGAGGCATTTGGCGGTGAGACAACTCTTCCCTGGGGAATGAGCATTAACGGTGCACCCCCTGTACACCCCACATTTTTATATGAATCACTGTGGAATCTTATAGGCTTTTTGTACATATGGCTTACAAGAAAGAAAAAGGGCTTTGACGGCAGGGCAATAAGCTTATACCTTATATGGTACGGAATAGGCAGATTCATGATAGAAGGATTGCGCACAGACAGTCTTATGCTTGGCAATCTGCGTATATCACAGCTTGTTTCGGTTGTGGCTGTAATTGCCGGGGTAATCTGCTATTTTATCTGCAAAAACAGGCACAGAAACAAAATGGAAGAGGCAGAGGCAGCGGAGGAAGAGACGCAGGACAATATTAAGGAATAATTACAGGTGTAGAAAAAAATAATTACAAAAGAAAAATCACAGTTGACGTTAGGTCAGCATTTATGATACACTAAAAAGCAATCACAGGATATGGTTGCAGTATATAAGGAGGAATATTCATGAGAAAGTTTACCAAAATACTGTCATTGATTTTGGCGGCGGCAATGCTGTTCTCGGTAACTGCACTGGCAGCAACACCCACCACAAAAACAACGACAACCACAGCAAGCAGCACTTTATCGGATATAGACTATGATACAGTTGTTGGTAAAGCGGTTGAAAAGCTTGTAAAGCTTGGTATTATCAACGGTTATGAGGACGGCACATACAAGCCCAACAATACCGTTACACGTGGTGAAATGGCAAAGATAATAGCAGCTTTTTCAAACAAACCTGAGGAGCTTGAAACCCTGCTGACAAGCTTTAAGGGTCTCAGCTCAGGCTTTCCCGATGTTGATGATATAAATCACTGGTCAAAAAGTTACATCAATATTGCATCCAGCCAGAAGATAGTTGTAGGCTATGAGGACGGCACATTCCGTCCTGATGCAGAGGTAACCTATGTTCAGGTTGTTAAAATGATTGTTTGTGCGCTGAACTACGGCACAGTTGCAGAAAGCAAGCAGCAGAAGGACGCACCCTGGTATCAGGGATACATGGCGGTTGCTGCTGAAAAGGGCATTACAAAAAATGCAAATGTAAACAATCAGGAAGACCCTGCGTCCCGTGGCACAGTTGCAATACTTATTGCAAACGCACTTGATGTTGTTCCGGCAAATATAAGCGCAACAGGTACTGTTACTACCAAGCCCAGCACCGGCACCGGTGGCGGTGGCGGTGGCGGCGGCGGAAATAAAAAAGGCCAGACCGCGCTTGAACAGCTTCAGGGCAAGGAAGAGGTAGAAGGTATTGTTACAGCTGTTTACCAGACAGGACTTAAAACCGGCGCACCCGGACTTAAGAACAGACATATAAAGGTTGAAACAAAAGACGGCGAAAAGGAATTTGAGGTTGACAAGTCGGTAGACACATATTCACTGCTTGGTCGCCGTATTGAAGCATATTCTGAAGACGGTGAGTTTGCAGAAGATGCTGATATGCTGACAGAAATTACAAGATCCAAGAAAAATACAGTATCCAATATAAATATCGAACTGGTTGAGGATGTTGATGCAACAGGCATCACATACTATCCCGACGAAAACTCCAAAAAGAAAACAAGCAAGTTTGACAGCAAGGTAAGCCTTATTTACAACGGTAAAGCGCTTACAGAATGGACAGAAGAGATTTTTGATAATATCAAGTCGGGTAGTATTACCCTGGTTGAAAACAACTTTGACAGCCTCATAGACGTTGTATTTATTGTATCCTACAAGATATATGTAGTAAACACATACGACAAGACAGGTGATGATGTTCAAATTTTTTCAATGTATGACGGCGGCACACTGACCATCCCCACAGAAAGCAGCAGTGACTATATCTTTACATTCAGAAGAGATAACACAGATATGAGTCCTTCAGCAGTTGCTAAATGGGATGTTATAAGCGTAATGCAGTCCGACCCTGCATCCGCGGGTAAGCCTGTATGGAAGGGTGTTGTAACCCGTACAAAGGTTTCAAACAGAATGACAGTTGTTGATACAGATTCTGTTACAATAGGTAACAAGGAATACCAGTTCTCATATATTTTTGCTGACTATACAGGAACAAAAACTTCCTTCACTGCAAACGATGTAGGTTCTACAAGAACAGTTTACCTCGACCACGAAGGTAAAATTGCAGCAGCAAACACTACCTCATCAAGTACAAAATCAGCCACATCGGTAGGCTATCTTATAAACGCAGAAAAGGAAGAAGGCATTGACGGAAAAGGCTCTGTTCAGCTTTACGGTATTACAGGCACAACAAAGGAAAGACTTCTCCAGCTGGCAGACAAGGTATGGATTGACGGTGTTGAGTATACAGATGTTACACTGATGCTTGAAAAGCTGCGTGATACCGCAATAATTGCAAACCAGACAAAGGATACAGACGGTGACGGTAATTACGATGTCAGTGTATCACTTACTCCTTACTCACAGATGGTAATATACACAGTAAACGAAGCAAAACGTGTTGAAAAAATAGATACTGTTGTTGCAAATGCAAGTGTATCTGAGGATGATCTGGTGCAGACATTGCCCTTCCCCTCTCCCGAAAACACAAGGGAAGATAAGACATTCTACTATGGCAGCAGCGGTCAGTTTGTAAAGGCTGACGGCATTGCCACACAGGTGCTTGTTAATTCATCCACAAAGGTTCTGTTGATTCCTGAAGATGTTGAAGACATTGATAATATAACAATCAAGTCATATTCAAGTGCGTTTTCCGTAGGTAAATCCTACCGCATTGAAGCATACAACATAAACGCCGTTGACGTTGCAAAGTATGTGATAGTATACACAGGAACAGGTGAAGAAGAATTTACAGACCAGGCTCCCTTTGCACTTCTTACACAGTCTGTTGTTACAAAGAACACGGCGGATGGTCCTGTTGACAGTATGACAGGTTATACCTTGAAGGGTGATGCTATTAACGATTTACGTTCTGCAAGAAGCGGTATTATGACAGGCTATGTAGAAGGCGAAATTATAACATACCTCACCAACACCGATGAGGCTGTTAAAAAGGTTAAGGATGTTCTGAGAATTGTAGACGGCAAGCCGGTTCTTTGCTATGACAGAACGGCGGGCGCTGAAAACTATGACCGTCTCCGTCCGCTTGATACGGCTGCTGAAGCAAGAGAAGAACGTATCTTCATGGTGGACGACACAGTGCGTACACCAAACAACTCCTATAACAGATTCTATTTTGGTACAGTAATCGGTAAGGTTGACAACGTAATCAAAGTAAACAACACACTGTCTACCGATACAAACGGAATAGACAAGAACGCACTCAGCGAAAACTTTACCATTTCAAATACAACCATGGTTTATCTGTACGATGAAAAGACAGGTACATTGACAACCAATGTGAACTATGACGAAAGCATAAAAGCATATACTGACCTTGAAAAGGCATCAGGTGCGGATGTGACAACATCTTCAAGAGTTCTTATTTACACAACACCCGGTAAGGTGGTAAAAACAATAATTATATTTAAAACCGCTCCGCTTTCAACCAATCCGGAAAATCAGCCCGGAGATACTGAACAGGGCGAAGGAACAACTGAAGGCGAAGGCACAACCGAAGGTGAAGGTACTACCGAAGGTGAAGGCTCTACCGAAGGCGAAGGTACTACCGAAGGTGAAGGTACAACCGAGGGTGAAGGTACAACCGAAGGCGAGGGTACAACTGGGGATGACAGCCAGACAGAAGGATAAAAACTTATTTCCGACAGTGCATACAGCACTGTCGGATTTTTTTGTGATTATGTATTGAAGTGAAAGTAATTTTGCGGTATAATAAATATATTAATGCAAAAAGGAGACCGCAATGAGTTTAATGGGAAGAGCCTGGGCAGAAATAAACAGAGATGCCCTGCGCAGTAATATAGAGGAAATAAAGAAAAGCACAAAGGCAGAGCTTATGGTTATGGTAAAGGCTGACGGATACGGTCACGGTGCGGCGGCTGTTGCCAGAACAGCGCAGAAGTGCGGCGCCGGTTATCTTGGTGTTGCCTGTGCAAACGAGGCGCACAGCCTGCGTGAGGCGGGCGTTGATTTGCCTATGCTTATTGTAGGCGGTGTTTCACCCGAGGATTTAACAACTGCCATTAAATGCAATGCTGACCTTACAGTGTTTTCTCTCCGTTCGGCAAAGCAGATAAACGATGCGGCTGAATATCTGGGAAAGAAAGCGCGTGTGCATATAAAAATTGACACAGGAATGAGCAGACTGGGCTTTTGCACAGACGAGCCTGATGAGGCAATAAAGATTGCTGAATTTAAAAATCTGCAAACAGTGGGCGCCTTTACACATTTTGCAAAGGCGGACGAGCCTGACAAAGCGCCTACACTTATGCAGTATGAAAAATTTATTGATTTTACAGATAAGCTGAAAAAGGGCGGAATGGAAATTCCCATGCTTCATGCCTGCAACAGTGCGGCTTCGCTTTTATATCCCGAAATGCATCTGGATATGATAAGACCGGGTATTGCTATATACGGCTCATATCCATCTGAATATGTTAAACAGGCGAGTAATATAAAGCTGCAGAGGGTTATGACCATTAAGGCAAAGCTTATGCAGATACACGAGATAAATGAAGGTACTCCCGTAAGCTACGGCGGAATGTTTGTGGCTGACAAGAAAATGAAGATAGGCACTATTGCCATAGGCTACGGTGACGGGTACTCCCGCGCTATGTCGGACAGGGGTATAGCTGTTATAAACGGACAACAGGCAAGGGTAATAGGCAGAGTATGTATGGACCAGTGTATGATTGATATTTCGGACATAAACGCACACGAGGGCGACGAGGTTATCATGCTGGGAGATGAGTTTGGTGCAGAGGATATTGCAAGACTTGACAATACAATCTGCTACGAAACCTATTGCCTTATAGGAAAAAGATTGCCGAGAATATATATGTAAATAAATCCTGTGGCACCTGTGTGTTACAGGATTTTTAATATTATGTGAATTTTGATTTATACTACTTTTATATCATAGGTGTAGATGTTATAATGATTTTGGGTGATATACAATGAAAAGAAAAATTTTTGCAGTTTTACTTATAGTATCAATATTTATAACAACCTGTGCGTCTGCTGATGTTATATGGCAAAACGAGCAGAGCAGGGAAATAGTCAAAGGTGTTGAGCACAGATATATCGAAAAATTTACCGAT
>JAZNUH010000031.1:0-17947 GCA_045592225.1 Clostridia bacterium
CAACTTAAAGTATATGACCGCTATATGGTACGAGCTTACACACATATTTATGGCGTACACAAAGTTCTTTGAAACAAGAGATGCAAAATACAAGGCAATGCTTGAAGAAAAAATCAAGACCATTTGCGACCTTCGTGATAAAGGCCTTGAAATTTTGGGCGAGGCTTTCTACTGTGCACGCGGCGACAATTATGTTACAGCAGAACACGGCGACTTTGTAGGTCAGTTCACACGCGAAGTAATGGAAAGCTTTGATGCAGAGCTTAAGGCTATGACAGAAATTGAAAGTGAGACCGGAGTTATTGACTATGTTGTTTGCGGCGGCGCTATGGAAAGCCACAAGCTGCAAAAGGAAGTAAACTTCAGCGATACACTGCTTATTGACGGTGCACTGTGCAGAATCCCCGGCAACCGCAAAGGTATGCAGTGGAGCACAATCAACGCACACGGCTGGTTCAGCTATGAAATTAAGGTTAAAAAGGGTGCTGACATCAAGGTTACATTCGGTTCTGCTACCGATATGCTCAATGTTCAGATTGCAATCGGTGAAGAAAAGTATGTTATAGGCGAACCCATCAGCGGCAAACGTGAATACACCTTTAAGTACGACGGTGATGCTGATGTTACAAGAATACGCTTTGACAGAAACTCTAAGGATACACCTTGTATTTACTCAATTAAGGTTACAGAATAGTAGGGATGTGAAAAATGCACAGACCGCAAAAAAATGGTTCAAGTGTTTTTTAATTGATTCTTTAAACAAAAGCAATTACAAAGGATATAAGGCTTTAATCATAGCAGGACAAACCCGTCAAACGACGGGTTTGTTTTTTATTTTTTTTGCTCTAAACGAATCCAACCGTCGCCGTACCTATGTACTGCCGACGGCTCCGCCCAAGGGTTGTATTCGTTCATTCTGCACTATTTTTCCCTATCCCCATCCTATGTTCTTCTTTAGCTATTCTGAATAAATTTATTGACTTTGCAAAAAATAAACTCCGAGGTGATTTATATTCTCGGAGTTATTTTTTCAATTATTGCCGGTGCCGCCATGAGCTTACAGGGTGTTTTTAACACCCGGCTTAATGAGGGCATTGGTCTTTATGAGGCAAATACCTTTGTACAGGGCACCGCATTTATATTTTCGCTTATTGCCATGGCAATACTGGGTAAAGGCAATTTTGCCGCAATTGGGGATGTAAACAAGCTTTATCTAACCGGCGGACTTATAGGTCTTATTATAACCATTACCGTTATGCTTGGCATACAGCATTTAAGCCCTACTGTTTCAATATCGGTCATTCTTATTTCACAGCTGACCGTTGCCGCAGTTATTGACGCATTGGGTCTTTTCGGTGCTGAGAAAATGGCTTTTGGCTTGACCAAATATATCGGCCTTGCACTTATGCTAGCAGGAATAATTATATTCAAGCGATAGTTGCAGGCTCTTCCTCGTCGCGCTTATCCCTTTGCATAAGCAGTTTAACTGTTTCTGCAGGGGATTTTTTGTTAAACAATGTATCATAAGCCGCTTCTGTTATGGGCATTTCCACACCAAGCTTTTGCGCAAGCAGATATGCACATTCGGTAGCATACACACCTTCAACTACTGTGTGTACCTCACGGAGTGCTTCATCAACAGGCACGCCCTTACCAATGAGTATGCCCGCACGTCTGTTACGGCTGTGCATACTTGTGCAGGTAACAATAAGGTCGCCAATTCCCGAAAGTCCTGCAAATGTAAGCGGCTTTGCGCCCATTGCAATACCAAGTCGGGTAATTTCTGCAAGTCCTCTTGTCATAAGTGCCGCCTTGGTGTTGTCACCAAAACCGAGGCCGTCTATAACACCTGCGCAAAGGGCAATTATGTTTTTAAGTGCTCCGCCTATTTCAACACCCACCACGTCGGTGCTTGTGTACACCCTGAAGGTATCAGACATAAATATATCCTGCACCTTTTTTGCAAGTGCCTCATCCTCGGATGCAGCAACAACTGTTGTGGGCAAGCCCTTTCCAACCTCCTCAGCGTGAGAAGGGCCGCTTAAAACGGCAACAGGCACATTACATTTAGCCTTTATAACCTCGCTGAGTCTTAAAAGACCTTCCTTTTGAAAGCCCTTTGCCACATTTACAATGGGAGTACCCTTTATAAAGGGGGCAAGCTTTTCGGCAGTTGAGCCGATTGCGTGTGAGGGTGATGCTAAAACTATAAGCTCTGCGCCCTCTGCCGCCGTTTTCATATCACTTGTATATTTTATTCCGTCAGGAAGCTTTACTCCCGGCAGAAACTCTTTGTTTTCTCCGTTTTCGCGTATTGCACGGCTTTCCTCCTCGCACCAGGACCAGAGGGTAACATCGTGACCGTTGTTTTTAAGTAATACTGCAATGGCTGTTCCCCAGCCACCTGAACCTATAACAGAAATTTTACTGCTCATTTTTCTTTTCACCCAATTTCCTTTCGTTTCCGTGTATAAGTCTTTTAATATTGTCCTTGTGCCTTATAACAATAAGTCCTGCGGCACATACAGTAAACACTGTAAAGTATATATCACCCAGGAAGAATGCTATAATGGGTGCGGTTATTGCGCCAAGCATTGAGCCCAGGGACACATATTTTGTAATTGCCATGATTACAAGGGCAACTGCAAGAGCTACAAGTCCTACCCACCAGTTAAGTGCCGCAAGCACCGCTACCGAGGTGAGCACGCCCTTGCCCCCCTTAAAGCCGAAATACAAGGGGAAATTATGACCCAGTATTGCACCAAAGCCGCATATATGCTGACAAACAGGTGCATCAGGAAACATATAGCGTGCAATTAAAACTGCCGCCACCCCTTTGAGCACGTCAACAACTAAAACAACCGCCGCCGCACCCTTACCAAAGGTACGCAGGGTGTTGGTAGCGCCTGCATTGCCGCTGCCGTGCTTTCTTATATCGCTGCCCTTTAAGCGGGAAAGTATTATTGATGCGTTTATGCTGCCAAGCAGATAGCCTATAACTGCCGTAATTATAAATGCTATAGAAAACATACTTTTATCATCCCTTCTCGTTATCCTTACTTCTTTCACGAATTATAAAGCGCAAGGGTGTACCCTCAAGTCCAAAGGTTTCTCTTATGCGGTTTTCAAGATAACGTACATATGAAAAGTGTGCCAGTTCCCTGTCATTTACAAAGAGTACAAATGTGGGCGGGTTGGTTGCAACCTGCGTCATATAATAAATCTTAAGGCGCTTACCCTTATCCGACGGGGGCTGTACCTTGCTTACCGCATCGTTTAATATATCGTTGAGCATACCTGTTGAAATACGCATGGAGTTTTGCTCGTGTACATATTTTATGAGATTGAATACATTGTCTATTCTCTGCCCTGTTTTTGCAGAGATGAACACCTGCGGAGCATAGGTCATAAAGCTCAGCTTATTCATTACATCCTTGCGGAAATTGTCCATGGTCTTATCGTCTTTTTCAATTTTATCCCACTTATTTACCGCAACCACTATACCCTTACCGCCTTCGTGGGCATAGCCTGCAATTTTTGCATCCTGCTCGGTAACACCCTCGGATGCATCTATCATAATTACTGCCACGTCACTGCGTTCAAGTGCCGCAAGTGCGCGGATAACACTGTATTTTTCAACCGTTTCGTCTATTTTACTGCGTCTTCTTATACCTGCAGTATCAATGAGGACATAATGTGTGCCGTCCTTTTCAAAGTGGGAGTCAACCGCATCTCTTGTTGTGCCTGCGATATTGCTTACAATCATTCTGTTCTCGCCCAGTATTTTGTTTACAAGAGAGCTTTTGCCCGCGTTAGGCTTGCCTATAACCGCAACCTTTATTTCGCCGTTATCCTCTTCCTCCTCTTCTGTTGGAGGCAGAAGTGCCACTACCTCGTCAAGCAAATCGCCAACACCCATACCGTGAAGGGATGAAACTGCAATAGGCTCTCCAAGACCGAGATTGTAAAACTCGTAAAGACCCACAGGTGTTTCGCCGGGTGCGTCTACCTTGTTGCATGCCACAACCACCGGCTTGCCCGATTTTTGCAGCATTGCCGCAACCTCCATATCTGCGGCGGTTACACCGTCACGGATGTTACCTATAAAAATTATTACATCTGCCATATCAATGGCAAGCTGTGCCTGAACGCACATTTCTTTAAGTATAATATCTTTACCCGACGGTTCAATACCGCCTGTATCAATAAGGGTAAAGCTTGTGCCGCACCACTCTGCATCGGTGTAAATTCTGTCACGGGTGATGCCGGGTGTGTCTTCTACTATTGATATACGCTTTCCTGCTATTTTATTAAACAAAGTCGATTTACCCACATTAGGTCTGCCGACTACCGCTACCATTGGCTTCATGCTTTACCTCCTTCTGTTATCCTGTTCCACAAGCTGTATCCGTCACAGCCTGCCGCTTCTATGCTGCAGCCCAGCTCTGCCGAAAGCTGACTTACCGTCATATCGTCCAAAAACAGCTCTGTACCGCTTTTAAGCATTACATCGGGAATGAGTACCCGCTTATATATATTTTGGTTTTTCAAAGCATTTAAAATATCCTGTCCCGTCAAAAGACCTGCAACTGTTATATGCTCACCGAAAAACTGATTTTTCACTTCTTTAACATCAATTTTTACAGACGGATATTTTTTCATAGCCTCGTCTGCAAGGTTTTTGATTGTGGGGTATGCCGCAACACCTGTTACTATTGTAACCTCTGTATTTTCCTTTGGCGGGTCATTTTCTATTGCATCCAGAAATTCGTCTGTTGTGCTTCTTATAATCCCCACGCCGTTTTCAATCTGCGGATAGCCCTCATACTCCTCCTCGGCAGGAATGGGAGTATTGCTTTTTATGTAAAACTCGTCTGCCGCGTAAATAAAGTTTGTGCCTATTTTTTCTTTAAGCTTTTTCTGCCAGTCCTCCACCTGTGCTATAACCGCTTTGCACTCTGCAGGTGTAAAGGGCTTTAAGGGGTAAAGGCCGTCGCGGAATTTTGTAATTCCCACAGGCACAACCGACACGCTTGTGATGTAGGGGTAAAATTCAGCCAAATCGCCAATACTTCTGTCAAGCTCGGCGCCATCGTTTACTCCGCCTACAAGCACTATCTGGCAGTTCATGTGAATTCTGCCGTCATATAGCTTTTTAATGTATTTCATTATTTCGCCCGCCCGCCTGTTTTTAAGCATACGTCGGCGCAGGTCGGGGTTTGTTGTATGCACCGAAATATTAATGGGGTCAAGGCGCATTTTTATTATTTTATCAAGGGATTTGTCCCCCACATTTGTAAGGGTGACATAGTTGCCGTTTAAAAAGGAAAGGCGGGAATCATCGTCTTTAAAGTAGAGTGTATCTCTCATACCGCAGGGCAGCTGGTCTATAAAACAGAAAATACAGTTATTGGCACAGCTTTTTGCACTGCCCATGAGCGCACTTTCAAACTCTATACCCAAATTTGGCGAGTCGGGGTATTCCACCTCGATATATTCCCTGTCACCATTTGCCTTTATGACAAGAATTTCAAGGTAGTCCTCCAAAACATAGAACCTGAAATCAAGCTCATCGTTTATAGTATTCGAATTTACTGTGGCTATAATATCGCCGGGTACAATGCCTGCCTCCTCGGCTATACTGCCCTCGGCAACGCTTTTAACCTTTGCCCTGTATTTCATCTTTCTTTAAGTGCCCTTTCCATATCTCTTGCGGCTGATTTTTTGGCTTCCGTGTTTCGTTTATCGTAAAGCTTTTTACCCTTGCAAAGGCCAAGCAATACCTTTACATATGACCTGCTCCAGTAAAGCTCCAGCGGTATAAGCGAATAGCCCTCTCTCATGACAAGACCCAAAAGCTTTGTTATTTCTTTTTTGTGCATTAAAAGTCTGCGGCGTCTTAAAGGGTCCTTATTAAAAATGTTACCCTTCTCATAAGGACTTATGTGCATGCCGTTTACATACAGCTCGCCCTCATCCACCGTCGCATAACAATCCTTTAAATTAACTTTTCCCTGACGCACAGATTTAACCTCGGTTCCCGAAAGCTCAATCCCTGCCTCATACGTATCTTCCACGAAAAAATCGTGTCTTGCCTTTTTGTTCTGAGCTATTATCTTTTTTTCCAAAAATATGTCCTCCGCTTAAAAGCCGCCCTTCATACACAAAGGGCGGCTCTGCTTTTTTGTTTTATTTAAAAACAACTGTAAGTACTATAGCTGCTACAATAAAGAGTACTGCCAGAACGATGGTAAGCTTTTCGAGTATACCGTTTAATGTTCTGCCCTTATTCTTTCCGTAGAAGGAGTCACTGCCGGTTCCGCCGATGGCACCTGACATACCTGCATCCTTACCCTTCTGGAACATAACTGCCGCAATAAGACCTAATGTTATGATTATATACAGTATAGTTACAATCATTTTTGCTACTTCCATTTCCTACACCTCCATTAATATTCATTTACATTCAAGTATTTTATCATATTATTTCCATATTTACAAGAGTTTTTTTATTATTTTTATTCATTCATACTACGCAGTCTTCTCACCCTTTCCTCAATGGGTGGATGGGTTGAAAAAAGATTTTTTGCAGTACCGTTTGCCCCTTTTAAGGGGTTTGAAATGTACATACCCTCGGTTGCATTGCTTGCACCCTTTATGGGCATACTGTGACGGTCAATAGTCAGAAGTGCGCTTGCAAGTCCCTCGGGGTTGCCTGTAAGCGATGCACCTGTTGCATCTGCCAGATATTCACGGTTACGGCTTAAAGCCATTTTCATAAGCTGACCTGCAATAGGGGCTAAAATCACACACACAAGTCCTGCAAGTGCAAGAATCATGTTACCCGAATCGTTATCTCTTGAGCGCCGTCTTGACCCCCACATCATACTTCTGCCGAAGGTGTTTGCCGCAATCATTGCCGCACCTATCATAACCGATGCCACTGTCTGCAGAAGAATGTCGTAGTTTTTTATGTGGGCAATCTCGTGGGCGATAACACCCTCAAGCTGTCTCTCGTCAAGGGCACCCATAAGTCCCGCTGTTACGCATACAACTGCGTGAGAGGGGTTTCTGCCTGTTGCAAAGGCATTGGGCGACGGGTCGTCAGTTACATATATTTTGGGCATTGGCAGCCCCGCTTCCCTGCACAGTCTTTCCACCTTGGGGCGCAAAACCGACATTTGTGCGGGCGTTGGCTCGTGTGCTCCGCTCATTTTTAAAACAACCCTGTCCGAAAACCAGTAAGAGCCTACCGACATAAGCACCGAAAAGCCTATAGAAAATGTTACTGCCGAGGTATAGTCAAGACCCAATGCTATGGATATAAAATAAATTACCGCCGATAAAAAGGCAAATATCAGCGCTACTATAAAGCCTGTTTTTATTTTGTTTTTATATATTGCACCTTTCAAGCCATTACTTCCTTTCAGCCTTCTTTTTAATGTCATCCCAGTAAGTTTTTGCAGCCTGCTCATTTTTATTCATACCCGGCACATAATATTTTTTGTTTTTTATGGCATCGGGCAGATACTGCTGTTTTACATAGGCGTTTTCAAAAGAGTGGGGATACTGATAGGTAAGTCCCCTGCCCATTTTTGCGGCACCACCGTAGTGGGCGTCCTTTAAATGTGCAGGAATATCCCCCGTATAGCCGCCGCGTAAATCGCTTATAGCATCATCCACAGCCATTATTGCCGAGTTTGATTTAGGTGCGGTTGCAAGCATTATAACCGCCTCTGCAAGAGGTATTCTCGCCTCGGGCAGTCCAAGCTGAAAGGCACTGTCAACACAGGCCTTTGTAATGGTTATTGCCATGGGATATGCAAGACCTATATCCTCTGCCGCGATGACAAGCAGACGTCGGCAAACCGATTGCAAATCTCCCCCTTCAAGTAAACGTGCAAGATAGTGCACACCTGCGTCGGGGTCGCTGCCGCGGATGGACTTTTGAAAAGCACTTAAAATATCATAGTGACTGTCGCCGTCACGGTCATAGCGCATGGCCTTGCGCGAGGTGCATTCCTCGGCAACCTCAAGGGTTATTACTATTTCTCCGCCCTCGCTCATAGCAGTGCCCATTGCCGCAATTTCAACCGTGTTTACAGCCTTTCGCACATCACCGCAGGCACAGGCACTTATATGGCGTGCCGCCTCATCCTCTATTCTTACCTTTATCCCTTCATCGCAAAGGCTTTGCACCGCCTTATGCACAATCTTTTCAACCTCGGTGGGTTCAATCTGCATAAACTCAAAAACAGTTGCACGGGACAAAATAGCATTATAAATATAAAAGTACGGATTTTCGGTTGTGCTGGCAATAAGGGTTATCTTTCCGTTTTCTATAAACTCCAAAAGTGCCTGCTGTTGCTTTTTATTAAAATTTTGTATTTCGTCAAGGTACAAAACTACACCGTCCATACCGTCAAAGCCGTCTAAATCGTTTATGATGCTTTTAATGTCCGAAACAGAGGCATTGGTGGCATTGAGCTTATAAAGCTTTTTGCCCGCCCTTTGTGCCGCTATATTGGCAACAGTGGTTTTGCCTGTGCCCGACGGACCGTAGAATATCATATTACGAATATTACCGCTGTCGATAATGCCGCGAAGTATTTTACCTTTTCCCAATAAGTGACGCTGACCGACGACATCGTCAAGATGCGCCGGTCGTATTCTGTCAGCTAAAGGACTTCTCATAGTCCCTTTCTCCTTTATTTATAAAGTGGGTATTTGTCGCACAGAGCCGCAACTCTCGCACGAACAGAATCTGCATTCTTTTCAAAGTCAGAAATTGCAAGGTAGATAAGGTCAGCAATTTCTTCCATATCCTCTTCCTTCATACCACGGGATGTAACTGCAGGTGTACCTATACGCAGACCGCTTGTGATGAAGGGACTCTTTGTATCAAAGGGAATTGCATTTTTGTTAACTGTAATGCCAACCTCGTCAAGCAGCTTTTCTGCATCCTTACCTGTGATACCCATTTCGGTAAGGTCGAGGAGCATGAGGTGATTGTCTGTACCGCCGGACACAAGCTTAAAGCCCTTATTAACAAATGCCTTTGAAAGTGCTGCCGCGTTTTTAACAATCTGCTGCTGATAGGTTTTAAACTCATCCTTTAAAGCTTCACCGAAGCAAACAGCCTTTGCAGCTATAACGTGCATTAAGGGGCCACCCTGAATTCCGGGGAAGATAGCCTTATCAATCGCCTTTGCGTATTCTTCCTTACAAAGAATCATACCGCCTCTGGGTCCTCTTAAGGTTTTATGTGTTGTAGTTGTTACAAAGTCAGCATAGGGCACGGGGTTGGGATGAAGTCCTGCCGCTACAAGACCCGCAATATGTGCCATATCAACCAAGAAGTAAGCTCCTACTTCCTTTGCGATTTCTGCAAACTTTGCAAAATCAATTGTTCTGGGGTATGCACTTGCACCTGCCAAAATGAGCTTGGGCTTGCACTCAAGTGCCAGCTGTCTTACTGCTTCGTAATCTATAACCTGGTCCTCTTCTGTTACACCGTAGGGAACGATATTGTAGTATTTACCCGACATATTAACAGGGCTGCCGTGGCTTAAGTGACCGCCGTGTGCAAGGCTCATACTGAGAACTGTGTCGCCCGGTTCGAGCATTGCGAAAAATACTGCCATGTTAGCCTGTGCGCCTGAATGGGGCTGAACGTTTGCGTGGTCAGCGCCGAAAATCTTTTTAGCTCTTTCTCTTGCCAGATCTTCTACAACGTCAACATATTCGCAGCCGCCGTAATATCTTTTACCGGGGTAGCCTTCTGCATACTTGTTTGTAAGGGGTGTGCCAAGTGCTTCGATAACTGCATTGCTTACAAAGTTTTCCGAAGCGATGAGTTCAATTTTACTTCTCTGTCTGCCAACCTCTTTTTCTATGGCATCGGCTACTTCAGGGTCAAACTTTCTTATTTCATCTGTACTGTACATAGTCATCCTCCATTTAAAAAAATTATCTTGATTATATTATATATGTAAATCTTTACATTTGCAAGTCTTTTATGATAAAATAAGGGTATTCCGGGCACAAAAGGAGCATTAAAATGAACAAAAAGGATAAGGTTTTAAAAATACGTGAAATTTTTGATGATTTATACAGCGATGCAGACTGTTCTCTTGACTACGCTGACCCTTTTCAGCTACTGGTGGCAACGCAGCTTGCGGCACAGTGCACCGATGCGCGGGTAAACCTTGTAACCCCTGCTCTGTTTGCAAAATATCCCGACCCCGAAGCCTTTGCCCATGCAGAAATACAAGAGCTTGAAGAGCTTATACGTTCAACCGGCTTTTACCACAACAAGGCAAAGAATTTAAAGGCGTGCGGGGCAAAGCTTATGAATGACTTCGGCGGCATTGTTCCCGACACAATGGATGAGCTTTTAACATTGCCCGGTGTAGGCAGAAAAACTGCCAACCTTATTTTGGGCGACATTTTCGGCAAGCCTGCCATTGTGGTGGATACCCATGCCGGCAGAATAACAAAAAGGATCGGTCTTACAAAGAATACCGATCCCGTAAAGGTTGAGTTTGATTTAAAGAAAATTGTTCCGCCCGAATACCAGACCCGCTTTTGCCACCAGCTTGTGTGGCACGGACGAAGTCTTTGTACCGCAAGGTCACCCAAATGTGAACAATGCCCTCTCTCCCCCATATGCAATTATTTTATGCTTTCGAGGTAGTTTTTCAAAATTTCTTCAAGAACCTCATCACGTTCTACACGGTTAATAATTCCGCGGGCGTTTTTATGGCTTGTAATATAAGTGGGGTCACCCGACAGAAGATAGCCAACCAGCTGACTCATAGGGTCATAACCCTTTTCGGTCAGTGCCGCATACACTTCGTTCATAATTTCTTTAATCTGCTCGGACTTATCCATATCCACTTTGAATTTAACTGTATTTCCGCTTGGTTTTTGTTCCATAAAATCACCGCCTTTTTTCTATATATCTATAATACAGCAAATCGCTTGCAAATGCAAGCGATTTTTTTTACAAAAATGTTAAGTTTGTGTTAACAAGCCATAAGGCTTAACAGGGATGTACTGCTTCGTCTACGCTGCCCACCTCTGTGTCAAGCTTATATTTCTGTGCCTTTCTGTATTCAAAGAATTTAACGGCAACCTGTTCAAACAGCGCATAGGACAGAACATCCTCATCCTGTTCCATATATTCCTTCATGCTTTCGCGCAGGCGGGGCAGCTCCTTGCCCAGCTTGTCTGCGGGACGGCAGGTAATCTGCGCCTCGTCGCCTATTATCTTCTTTTTGATTTCGTCGCTTATTGCAACAGGGGTTTTGCCGTATTCACCCTTTACAACTGCCTTGGATTCCTTGGAAATCATTTTGTATCTTTCGCCCATTAAAACGTTTAAAACAGCCTGTGTTCCAACAATCTGGCTTGTTGGTGTTACAAGGGGCGGGAAACCGAAGTCCTCACGCACACGGGGTACTTCGCGAAGCACTTCTTCATATTTTTCTTCCTTACCCTGCTGTTTAAGCTGTGACATAAGGTTTGAAAGCATACCGCCGGGTACCTGATATTTAAGAGTGTTTACATCAACACCAAGCATTTTGGGGTCTAAAAGACCGCATGCCATGTACTTTTCGCGCAGACCCTTGAAGTAATCTGCAATATCGCTTAAAAGGTTTAAGTCATAGCCTGTGTCATACTGTGTTCCTGCCAAAGTTGCAACCAACGGCTCTGTTGCAGGCTGGGATGTGCCAAGTGCCAGTGAAGAAATCGCACAGTCAACCACGTCAACTCCTGCTTCAATAGCCTTGAGGTATGTCATTGAACCCACACCGCTTGTATAGTGTGTGTGCAGCTGAACGGGGATTTTAACAGTTTCCTTCATAGCCTTTACAAGGTCATATGCGGCATAGGGTGTTAAAAGACCTGCCATATCCTTGATACAAATACTGTTACATCCCATTTCTTCAAGCTCTTTTGCCAGCTTTGCAAAGGATTCTGTATTATGAACAGGGCTTATTGTATAACAAACTGTACCCTGAACGTGGCAGTTTTCCTTTACACCTGCCTTAATGGCAGTTTTAAGGTTACGCACATCGTTTAATGCGTCAAATATCCTTATTACGTCAATACCATTTGCAACAGATTTCTGTACAAAGTATTCAACAACATCGTCCGCATAGTGGCGGTAGCCTAAAATATTCTGTCCGCGGAAAAGCATCTGCAAAGGTGTGTTTTTAGCCTTGTCCTTTATTTTGCGAAGTCTTTCCCAGGGGTCTTCGTTTAAGAATCTGAGGCAGGAATCAAAGGTTGCGCCGCCCCAGGCTTCAAGTGAGTTATATCCGACTTTATCAAGCATTTCCACAGCGGGCAGAATTTCCTCTGTGGTCATTCTTGTAGCTATTAATGACTGGTGAGCATCTCGAAGTATTGTTTCGGTTAATTTTACTCCCATTTTCTTCATCTCCTATCTATATTATTTAGCAAGCTGTGAAAGGAATACACCTGCCGCTACTGCAGAGCCTATAACACCTGCAACATTGGGTCCCATTGCGTGCATAAGCAGGTAGTTTGTGGGGTTTTCCTTCTGTCCTACCATCTGTGCTACACGTGCCGCCATAGGAACTGCAGAAACACCTGCCGAACCAATGAGGGGATTTACCTTTCCGCCTGTTAATTTGCACATAAGCTTTGCAAACAAAAGTCCGCCTGTGGTGCTGATTGCAAAGGCAAACAGACCCAGAGCAACTATCTTTATTGTGTTAAGGCTTAAGAATGTATTTGCAGTTGCTGTTGCACCTACTGTAAGTGCAAGGAATATTGTAACTATGTTTATAAGCTCATTCTGTGCGGTTTTGCTGAGTCTGTCAACAACGCCTGTTTCTTTGAATACGTTACCCAGCATAAGCATACCAACAAGGGGTGCCGCATCGGGAACAAGCAGAATTACAACTATTGTTACGATAATGGGAAACAGTATTTTTTCGGTTTTGCTTACCTCGCGAAGCTGTTCCATTACTATCATACGTTCCTTTTTAGTTGTTAAAAGCTTCATAATGGGAGGCTGAATTATGGGTATCAGCGCCATGTATGAGTATGCTGCAACCGCTATTGCAGGCAAAAGCGTGGCTGCAAGTGTTTTTGTAACAAGAATTGCGGTAGGACCGTCTGCACCGCCGATAATACCTATTGATGCCGCTTCAAGCAGATTAAAGCCTAAAAGCAGAGCACCTAAAAAGGCAACAAATACACCAAGCTGTGCCGCCGCACCCAGAAGAATACTTTTGGGGTTTGCAATGAGGGGACCAAAGTCGGTCATTGCACCAATTCCGAGGAATATAAGCGAGGGGTAAATACCCAGCTTAACACCTGAATACAAAAGATCGAAAAGTCCGCCCTTTGTTACAATTTTGCCCCAGTCAATTACCTCCTCGGTAAACCATTCGGGGTGCATAAGCCCCGATATGGGCAGGTTTGCCAGAAGCATACCAAAAGCCATGGGTAAAAGGAGCATGGGTTCAAACTGTTTTACAATGGCAAGGTACAAAAGCACACAGGCTATTACAATCATTGCCACTGTTTTGAGCGCCGTAATGGGGTCGCTCTGAATTATACTGTATATACCGGAGTTTTCAAAAAACCCTAATATATCATTTAACATATTGTTTCACGCCCCTTCTTATGCCAGTGTAACCAATACGTCACCGCTGTTTACAGACGCACCAACAGTTGCAACAACAGATGCAACTGTAGCATCAGAGGGAGCAACAATTTCGTTTTCCATCTTCATAGCTTCAAGCACGCAGAGAACATCACCGCTTGCAACCTTGTCACCGGGTTTAACCTTTATTGAGAGAATTGTTCCGGGCATGGGAGCTGCTACAGGCTTGCCGTCACCTACAGGTGCTGCGGGAGCGGGAGCTGCCGCAGGTGCGGGAGCCGCTGCCGGAGCGGGTGCTGCTGCAGGCGCAGGTGCCGCTACAGGTGCGGGCGCTGCCACAGGAGCCGCCACAGGTGCACAAGCTGCACCGATTTCTTCAACGTCTACTTCGTATGTGTTTCCGTTTACATTTATTCTGAATTTTCTCATAACTTTATTCTCCTTTACTAACGCGATACATTTGTTATTCTTTTGTAGGACTTAATTCTTATATTATAAGGACTTGTACCCATACTTGCCGCTACCGCCGCCGCTATAACCGCAATAAGCTCGCAGTCATTGGTTACAGGTGCAGGGGCAACCACCTCTTCCGCCTTTTGGGGAGATGCTGTTGCCGGTACTGCCGCAGGGCTTTTTTCCTTTTTCTCTTTGGAAGTTTTTTCAAAGCCCTTTCTCATACCCTCAAGTACTATCCAAATTATTGTAAGAACAAGAAATACAATTAACACACCGAGAACCGACATTTTAAGTCCTTCTCCCATATACTCTAAATGCATATCCGTTCACCCCCTAAAAAGGCATGTTGCCATGCTTTTTACAAAGCTTTGTTTCGCTTTTTGTTTTAAGCATTTCAAAAGCCGCAATAACCTTGGGACGTGTAAGTGCAGGCTCTGTAACATCGTCGATAAAGCCGCCCTTTGCCGCCTCGTAGGGGCTTGCATTTTTCTTGATATATTCATCAATTTTCTTGCCGCGCTCGGTCATGGGGTTTTTAGTACCGCCAATCTGGTCAGCAAAAAGAATGTTTGCCGCAATTTCGGGAGCTGCAACAGAAATTGCCGCGCCACTCCATGCAAAGCTTAAGTCACAGCCTGCTTCTTTGGAGTTCATAGCCGAGTAAGCCGCGCCGAAAGCCTTACCTGTAATTACATTTACCTTGGGAACAGTTGCTTCCGCAAAAGCGTAGAACAGCTGTGCCGCATGTCTTGCAATGCCTGCCTTTTCCTGCTCAGAGGACAGTGCAAAGCCCTCTGTATCTGTAAATGTAAGCACAGGAATTTCAAAGGCATCACAAAATCTTACAAAGCGTGCCGCCTTGTCAGCCGCATCTGTGCAGATTATTCCGCCCTTTATTTTATTGTTATTTGCAATAACGCCTACTGTAGAGCCGTTAAGTCTTATAAAGCCTGTTACCATTGCAGGTGCATATGAGCTGCCTGTTTCCATAAAGCATCTGTCATCGGCAACCTCTGCAATAACAGTGTTTATGTCATACTCACCGCTGATGCTCTGCAGATATTCGCTTGTTCTGTTTAAATCATCTGCACACAAAACAGCAGGTGCACCCGATTTATTGTTATCAGGCAAATATGAAAGCAGAAGCTTTATAAGTCCTATGCATTCTTCATCGTTTGCCGCAGTCATTGCCGCAAGTCCGCTTGTACCCTCGCACTTTTCAGCCTGCTTACCCTCGGTTGCCGATACAACCCTGTTTGTGTAAAGGGAAAGGCTTGCCGACTCGCCCGACATTACAACAAAATCAGCCATAGCGGGAGAAAATGCAGAAACACCTGCGCAGTTACCCATAACTGCACAAATCTGCGGTATAACTCCGCTTGCCGCTACGTTTCTCTTAAGAATTTCGCCAACGCCCGAGAGAGCATTCATACCCTCTTTAAGACGCAGACCCGCAGAATCCACAAGGCCTATAACAGGTGTGCCTGTTTTTATTGCCATATCATAAATTTTGCAAATCTTTTTCGCGTGCATCTCGCCGATTGCACCCATTGCAACAGTATAATCCTGTGCGTATACATACACAGGCCTGTCCTCTACTGTACCAAAGCCGCATACCACACCGTCTGCCGCCAGTTCACCCTCACGGGGCTGTACAAAGGCATCGGTTTCAATAAAGCTGCCCGCATCAAGAAGCATTGCTATGCGTTCTCTGGCTGTGGACTTACCCGCGCTGTGCTGTTTTTTTATTTTTTCTTCGCCACCGCCGGCTAAAACGTCGTTGCCGCGCTTTCTAAATTCGTTTAATCCATCCATGTACCTTAATGTCTCCGTTTCTGCAACAAAATTATATTTTGTACGCGTATTTGGGGAAATACTCAAATCCTCCCCCATTTTCTATTATTCTACACAAATTCTTTTTTTCCTCTAAAAAAAATAATCGATTTTTTTAGATATTTTTTTAACAATAACAACATGGTATTTCCACGCATTTTAAAACCTTCTGAATACAGAAAAATTTTATGCATAACCCCGTTCGGCTGAATTTGCTCCGGCGGCGGGACAACACAGCCCGTACATGGTACAGACATGGCCCGGAAACCGCCGGGCGTATTTGAAAATTGAAAATAGAAAATTTCATAAACACTTGTAAATAAAAAGCAGGGAATGTATAATGAACTAAAAGAATTTACTGTGAGCCGGAAAGGTGACAACAAAAAACATAACTGACAGGAGGTTTATTATGAGCGGACAGGTAGTTAACAAGAACGGATTTGTAGAGGTTAACGGAGTGGAAATCAAACTTGAGGGTGTGATTTACGAGGAGGATGTTGACTGCAGTGCATATACAAACAGCAGATTTGGCTGTAAGCTTTATATCCCCGAATATGCAAAAGGCAGAAATAACCTGGGTCTTATAGTAACTCATGACGGCTTAAACAAGGCGGAGGCATACGCCATGGATTGTCTTGTAAAGACGGGAGAGGCACCTCCGTCGGTTATGTTAGGCATTGACGGAGGGGTGTTTTATTCCACCGTGGAGGGAGGCCATTTCCGTTATCTCAGAGCAAACGCCTATGATGTAAATATACCCACCCTTGCCGACTGGGTGGTGGATGAAGTTCTACCCTATTTTGCAGCAAAATACGGTTTTGACATTTCGGCTTCACCCGATATGCATATGGTCACCGGCGGGTCATCGGGCGGACTTTCGGCGTGGACCTTTGCCTGGGAGAGAAACGACTTTTTCCGCCGTGTTTACATGAGCTCACCCAGTTTTCTGGCTATGGCAAAGGGAAGTGAACACGTTGTCAATATAAGAAAGTACGAACCTAAACCCATAAGGGTGTTTGCCGATGCTTCAGAAACCGAGCCGGATAACTTTTTTGGCAGCTCCCTTAACGTGGCAGACGGGGCGGTAAGGGCACTTAAATATTCGGGATATGATTTTGAGTACCGCTATTACCCCGGCGAGGGACATTGCAGCCGGGCCGCCGACCCGAAAAATGCTGTTGAAAGAATGAGATTTTTGTGGAAAAACTGGGAAAGTCAGCCTATAACAGTTAAAAACCTGTCGCCAATAGCCGAGTCGGTTATACTTTTGGGTGAGGAATGGCGAGAAACAGATATGCCGATGCCTGGGAAATGCGGCGCGCTTTCAACAGGTGAATTTACCCCTGCGGGCGAGTATGCGGCAGAGGGAACGACCATTGTGTTTACAGATGCAAACGGAGAAGGACGTGTAGTAGCAGAGGGCTTTGAAGATCTCACCTCTCTGGCAATTTCCTCAGATAAATGGAGGCTTTATGCCGCCGATAAAGGGAGGGGCTGTGCATATACATTCCCCATACTTGACGATGGCTCTCTCGGCAAAAAGGTAATTCACGGTCCTTTGCAGTTTAAAACAGATTTCACCTATCCCGGAATTTACGATATGTGTACAGACAGTGAGGACAGAATTTACGCCGCCACGGAAATAGGAATACAGGTGATACGTCCCGGCGGATTTGTCGACCTGATACTTGAAAACCCCTGCGGCAGAGTGTCTGCCGACAAGGTGGCACTTTCGGATGACGGATATCTTTATGCTCAAAGCGGCGGCAAGGTATACAGACGAAAGCTTAATAACAAAAAACCGGCTGACATGGATGAGATAACAACTCCTATACATCTCGGATATTAAAAAGACAAAAAGAGTTTGCATTGTGAACCGACCCCTAAAAGTTAGACCAAAAATCTAACGATTGTGAGGTCGGTTTTGTTATGGCAAAATATAGTAATGAATTTAAAATGAATGTTGTACAAGAATATTTAAATGGTAATGGTGGATTTACATATCTTTCTCAA
>JAZNUH010000032.1:0-8422 GCA_045592225.1 Clostridia bacterium
GACTATGACGAGGATGGCAATGTTTTAGGATACGATGTTGTTACAGAGTATCTCGAGGCGGGCGCAGGACAGAGTGTTTCCCAGAAGATGAAGGGATTTAGCCTGGGAAGCGGGGACAAGGTGATGTTATGGCAGGGATTAAAGCCTGTGTGTAGCGCTTATGAGGTTTAGGGATGTGAAAAAATGCAAAATGCAAAATTCAAAATGCAAAATTACGGAGAGGAAACCTACGGGTTTCCTTTTTAATTGAAAATTGAAAATGGAAAATTGAAAATTAATGAAGAAAACCGCGTGCGGTTTTTTCCGAAATGAATCTCTGCGAGATTCAATTCACGGAGCGAAGCGAGAATTCATGGCGGAACGCCAATTCATGACAACAGAGTTGTCAAATCATTTAATGAATTGCCTCACGGCAGGGATTTGACAATTGAAAATGGAAAATTGAAAATTACTGCAGGAGCAAGCCCCTGCCTTACGATATAATTTTGCGCTTTATATTCAGTATTGATTTTTCCACCCGCGTGTAATTATGTAGTTGTTGACAAGGGGTGAAAAATATAGTATAATGCAATTAATAAAGTCGTTGGATTAATTACGGAGGAAAAATATGTACCCCCTGAAAAACACCCAGCAGCAGATTAAAGAAAACCATCTGCGTATGATATTTAAAGCAATAAATGAAAAAGAACCTGTTTCGCGTATTGAAGTAACACGTCTGACAGGTCTTTCGGCGACTACTGTATCTTCACTTGTGGAAGAGCTTATTCACAGAGGACTTATAATTGAATCGGGTGTTAAAAAAACAGGCACAAGCGGACGCAGGGCGGTGCTTCTTACCTTAAATCCCTACGGCGGATGCTTTGCGGGAGTTTCAATACTTGCGGGCAGAGTTTCGGTTTCGCTTTACGATTTAAAGTTTAACCGCCTGTTCTGCCGTACAAAGAGCTATAACTCTGCCGACCACCTTGCCGATGTTATTGTAAATATTCTCGGTGAGTCGGAGGTACAGAAAAAGCTTTTGGGTGTTGCTCTTGGTGTACCCGGTGTTATAAACAGCGAGGCGCAGGAGGTTATGTCCTCCACCGTAATTGATAAGAGCAGTGCACGTATGCTGGTAAAAACCCTCCGTCAGGCGCTTTCTATTGAAAATGTAATTTTGTGCAATAACTCCTCGCTCAATGCCTATGCCGAAAAGGAATTCGGCGGTCACGGTGTACAGAACATAGTTTCTGTGGATATTGGTGACGGTGTTGGTGCGGGAATTGTAATAAACGGCGAAATCTTCAGCGGATTTCGCGGACTTGCAGGCGAGCTTGGACACATAACCATTGACAAGCACGGCGAAAAGTGCAAGTGCGGCGGCAACGGTTGTCTTGAAACAAGGGTTTCGGTGCCCTCGGTGCTCTGCTTTGCGCGGACAATGTGTCCCGGTGTTACCGATATAAACGGCATAATTGCCGAGCTTGACCGCGGTAACGATGACCTTTTAAAGGTTATAGACGCGGTGGCAAGGGATTTATCCTTTGGCATATCCACCGTAATAAACTTTTTAGACCCCGAGGCAGTCATAATAGGCGGAGAAATTTCACCCCTTAAAAAGTATTTGCTTTCTCCACTTATGAAGTATGCCGGAGAAAAGATGCTTTCCGAACGGAAGCAGCCCATCATAGCCTTCAGCTCGATTGAGGATGATGCGGTGGCTCTGGGCGGTGCAAAATATATGTTTGATAAAATGTTTATAAGCCAGACATGAAAAATTATTTTTTGAAAGGATGATTGAAAATGGCAGAAAAAGAAGTTGTAATGAACGGTGCCGGAATCGAAGAAATCGGATTTCCCATGTGGCCCCAGTTCGCACCTGAAACAGTAGAGGACGTAACAGAACCTATCAAAAACGGTCTTGTTAACTACTGGACAGGTAAAAAAGGTATGGAATTTGAAGAAATGTTTGCAAAGTGGGTAGGCGCTAAAATGGCTATCTCCTGCACAAACGGTACAGCTGCACTTCACATTGCACTTGCAGCTCTCGGAATAGGCCCCGGAGACGAAGTTATCGTTCCTTCCTATTCCTTTATAGCATCCTCCTTCTCTGTAGTACAGGCAGGTGCTATCCCTGTATTCGGTGATGTAACAGACGATCATACTCTTGATCCTGCTTGCATCGAATCACTTATCACAGAAAAAACAAAGGCTATCATCGTTGTTCACCTCTACGGTGGCGTTGCTGATATGGGCCCCATCCTCGAAATCGCTAAAAAGCACAACCTCAAGGTTGTTGAAGACTGTGCACAGTGCTTCGGCGGCGAATTCAACGGTAAAAAAGCAGGCGTACTTGGTGACGTTGGTTGTTTCTCCTTCTGTCAGAGCAAGCACTTCACAACAGGCGGCGAAGGCGGTATGGTTGTAACTAACGACGAAGATACAGGTTGGGAATGCCGTTCCTTCAGAGACCACGGTTACGATGTAAAAGAAAGAATGAACATGCTGGCACTTGAAGAAAAGCTGCCCTACATTCACAGAAGAGTTGGTTTCAACTACAGAATGACAGAAATCCAGTCCATCATCGGTATCAATGAGCTTAAGAGATTTGACAACTGGAACCTGGCAAGAAGACTTAAATACGCTAAAATGTATGACGAAGCTTTCGCAGGCGTTAAGGGTATCAAAAAGCTGCCCGTAAACACAGCTGAAAGAAAGAACTCCTACTGGTGGTACCCCATCCTTCTCGACCTCAGCGTTCTTGATTGTGATGCTTCTGTAATCCTTAAGGATCTTGCAGCTGCTAAGATTCCCTGCTACGGTATTCAGTGGCCCGAAGCTTACGAAGAAAAAGCTTACAAAGAACACGGCGGATTCGGTACAGCTAAATTCCCCTTCGAATCCAAAGAATATACAAATCCTGCTTCTGCAGATTACACAAACGTTCTCTGCCCCAATGCTAAGGCTCTTCGTGCGCAGACAGTTTCCCTGTTCCTGCATCCCTCATGGGAAGAAGTACACATTCAGAAGTGTATTGACGGCCTGAAGGCAGCTCTTGCAAAGCACGTTAAATAGTTACGGGATGTAAAAATGCGCTGGAGCGCAAAAAGAATTTAAAACTTTTTGCTATAAACGAACCGGACCCCCGATGTACTTTTGTACTATCGGGGGTGTTACCCTTCGGGTCCTGTTCGTTCATTCCAACTCATTTTTCCTATCCCTTCAGAATGAACTGTAATTAATTTTACAGTTCCATTTTTAAGAAATGAGGTAGATTTCTATGAAACTTAAATGGGGTGTTATCGGTTGCGGCGGTATCGCAAGAAGAAAAACAATTCCCGGTATGATGCTGGCAAACAATTTAGAGCTTGTTTCTGTTATGGACTCTGTTTTGTCGGTAGCTGAAGAAGTTAAAGAAGAATTCGGTGCAAAATATGCTTTTGATAACTACGAAGCAATTTTAGCACAGGATGAAATTGATGCAGTTTATATTGCATCTCCTGTATTCTTCCACAAGGAACAGGCTATTGCAGCTGCAAAGGCTAAAAAGCACATTTTACTTGAAAAGCCCATGGCTATGACAGTAGAAGATGCTATCGAAATTAAAAAGGCTTGTGAGGAAAACGGCGTTAAGCTTGGCGTTGGCTTCCTTATGAGATTCCACGGCTATCATCAGGAAATCAAAAAGATTATTGCTGACGGCAAAATTGGTGACATTGTTTCAATGCGCGGTCAGTTTACCTGCTGGTATCCCGATATTGAAGGTGCATGGAGACAGAAAAAGGCTACTGCAGGCGGCGGCGCTCTGGTAGATATGGGTATCCATGTAATTGACCTTCTCCAGTACTTAAGCGGTCTTAAGGCAACTGAAGTTGTTGCTTTCAACCAGACACAGACATTCGGTTATGAGGTTGACGATTCCTCGGGCGTAATTATGAAGATGGACAACGGCTCAATCGCTTATGTTGATTCTAACTTCAATATTCCCGATGCAGCTTCCGTTGCTAAGCTTGAAATTTACGGAACAAAGGGCAGTATCGTAGCTTCGGGTACACTTGCTCAGGCTGAGGTTGGCTCTGTAAACGTACTTATCAGCGACGATTCCCTCGAATATGACGCTAACCAGACAAGAGAAGAAATTGTTCCCCTCTCACTTGAAGGCACACCCCTTGGCAATATGTACACCAAGGAAGTTGAGCAGTTTGGTGATGCGGTTATTAACAATACACCTGTTCCTGTTGATGCGGACAGCGCAATCTTAGACCAGAAGGTTGTTGAAGCGGCTTACAAGTCGAGCGAAGAAAAGGCATTCGTTAAAATTAAATAAAAAAGGGAATGTAAAAATTGCACAGATCGCAAAAAAGAAAAAGGTTTGTGTGTCCATTTATAAAAAGAAAGTAAAAACTAAAAGTTGACAGGTTTTACTATTAGAGGAACAAGTCCGTAAAAAACGGACTTGTTTTTTATTTTTTTTTTGCTATCCGCCAACACAACCGCCGATATACCTCGTATAATCGGTGGCGTTGCCCTTCGGGTTGGGTTGACGAATTCTGCACTAATTTTTCCTATTCCCTTGATTGGGTGGGCAAATTAGTGCGGAAAAGTAAACGGCTGGAGCAAGCCCCTGCCCTACGATTTGAAGAGGGATTTTTTCAAAATTAACTTTTTTAAAACGCAGTGGAACTTTTTATGAAAAAAACAAGTCTAATTTACAAACCGAAAAAAAGTTAAGGAGGAATAATTATGAAAAAAATTGCAAAATTAACGGCACTTGTAACTGCTGCGGCGTTATGCTTTACATCCGGCGCTATAATGGCACCCAAATGCATTCAGGCTGCCACGGCACTGGAACAGTTATGCGAAAAGGGCATCATTCATGGCTATGAAGACGGTCAGCTCAGACCCGATTACAAGCTGACCAGAGCAGAGTTTGCAAAAATTCTTTGTAATATGTCATCCGATGCGGTCACTACACAGCTTTATTATGAATTTCCAGACCTTCCCGAAACTCACTGGGCAAACGAGTATGTGCAGCGTGCAGCAAACGCAGGTTGGCTTGTGGGCTATGATGACGGCACATTCCGTCCTGATACTTACATAACATACGAACAGGCGGTAGCAGTGTTATGCCGTGTGGCGGGAATAGCGGTTACCGATTATCCCTACGGTTGCATTGCCGCAGCTATTAACAATTCGATTACCGACGGTGTTCAGGCGCTTATCGGCGAGGATATAAGCCGTGGTCAGGCAGCGATTTTAATTGTAAATACCCTGGAATATATGGAAAATGAACCACAGATTGAACTGCTGGCGTCGGGTTACGGTGGCGGTAGCAGTGGCGGAGGTGGCTATGGCGTGGTTGCAACAAAGGAAGCATTGGACTATGACGGATTTGCAGGAATGCCCTACCAAAACACCGAGGAATATTTTACCAACGAGGAAAACACCTTCAGGAATGCACTTGAGTCACCTCTTTCTACCTTTTCCATTGATGCGGACACAGCATCATACAGTAATATGCGCCGATTTATTTTAGATGGCATGAAAATCCCTGACGGAGCAATACGCACCGAAGAGCTTATAAACTATTTTGATTACACACCTGCGCAGACAGAAGAGGGCAAGCCCTTTGGCGTAAAGAGCACTGTGGCAGAGTGTCCGTGGAATACTGAAAACCAGTTGGCCATGCTTACTGTATCGGGTGAGCAGATGAATGAAAAAAAGCCGTCAAACATCGTGTTTCTTATTGATGTATCCGGCTCTATGATTGATTATAACAAGCTGCCCCTTGTAAAGCAGGCGCTTTCAATGCTTCTTGACGAGCTGGGCGAAGAGGATATGATTTCTATAGTTACCTATGCTTCATACACCGGTGTGGCACTGGAGCCAACATCCGCAAGTGAAAAGGAAAAAATACTGGGTGTGCTGGACGGTCTTATGGCAGGCGGCTCAACAGCAGGGGCAAGCGGAATAACAATAGCGTACGAGCAGGCTGAAAAATTTAAGTGTGACGGCAACAACAGAGTAATTATTTGTACCGACGGTGATTTTAACGTGGGCATCTCCTCTGCAGAAAAGCTTAAAGACCTTATAACCCAAAAGCGTGAAAGCGGAATTTTCCTGAGCGTGCTGGGCTTTGGCATGGGCAACTACAAGGACGGAAGAATGGAAACTCTTGCGCAGTACGGCAACGGCAACTACGCATACATAGACAATCTGCGAGAGGCAAAAAAGGTGCTGGTTGATGAAATGCCGAAAACTATTTATACCATTGCAAAGGACGTAAAAATCCAGGTAGAATTCAACCCCGAAAAGGTAGAAAGCTACCGTCTTATAGGTTATGAAAATCGCATTTTACAGACAGAGGACTTTAACAACGACAAAAAGGATGCAGGTGAGCTGGGTGCAGGCGCGAGCGTTACTGTACTTTACGAAATTGTTCCTAAAAAGGGTGAGCTTACATCCCCGCTTAAATATCAGCAGATAGACGGAACGGGAAGCGACGAGCTTATGACAGTGAAAATCCGTTACAAGCTGCCCGATGGCGACGAGAGTATTCTGAGTGAGTATCCCGTACCCGCACAGGTAACAAATACGCCCGATGCCGATTTCTATTTTGCATCGGCAGTGGCAGAGCTGGGAATGATATTGAATGATTCAAAGTTTAAAGGCAACGCCGATTATGCATCGGTTATAAAGCTTGCACTTGAAGGAATTGGCGAGGACAAGTATGGACTTCGAAACGAATTTGTGCAGCTGGTAAGCCTGTTGAAACATAATTCAGACGAGAAGTAAAAAAATTAAGGGGAAACACCGTTCTCACGGTGTTTCCCCTTTTTTAAACACAAATTGCGGCACAATTTGACATTGAGGCCGGTATTGGATTATAATAGCCGCAGGTGATAATATGAAAATAATTTGTCTTGCTGAAAACACATCGGCACAGGAGGGGATAGGTGCAGAGCACGGCTTATCCCTTTACATTGAATTTAAAAAGCACAAAATTTTATTTGACACGGGGCAGAGCGATTTATTTGCCCAAAATGCCGCAAGGCTTGGGGTAAATCTTGCCGGGGTTGATTTTGCGGTGTTATCCCACGGTCACTATGACCACGGCGGCGGAATTGCAAAGTTTTTTGAAATAAACAAAACCGCACCCCTTTACATAAGTACAAAGGCGTTTGAGCCATATTACCACGGGGAGGACAGGTACATAGGTCTTGATGCATCCTTAAAGGGCAGTGACCGACTTATATTTACTGACAAAGGGGTGGAAATTGACGAGGGGATAACCCTTTATACCCATATAGGTGACAGAAAATACAATATGGGCAGTATGGGTCTGACAGTTAAGAGGGGCGGAGAATACATTCCCGACGATTTTTGCCACGAGCAGTATCTTTTACTTGAGGAGGCGGGAAAACGTGTGCTTATAAGCGGCTGCTCGCACAGGGGGATAATGGATATTGTAGGTTTTTTTGCTCCCCATATACTCATTGGAGGCTTTCATTTTTCAGGCTTACCCACAGATGATACTCTGCAAGGGTATGCAAAGGCGCTGGGCAGCCATGGCACAGACTTTTACACCTGCCATTGTACAGGCGTGGAGCAGTTTGAATTTATGAAAAACTATATGGACAGGCTGCACTATCTTTCGGGCGGGACGGAAATTATATTGTAATTTTGTTCTCCTGTAGCTCTGTTTTCTGTGAAACGGACTTTTCGTTGAAACCTCGAAGAACTTTTAATGTTGATATGTAATCATTTATCAAAAGTTGATTGTGTTGACTAAAAACATCAAAAATCATAATATCATCTGTAAGAATGCACTGTCAAAAAGCCTCCCTTGTGTAAAGGGAGGTGGGTTTTGCATAGCAAAACTCGGAGGGATTGTAATGGATTATAAACACAACAAAAAAATTGTACCACTTGCAAAAACATTACGAAAGAATATGACGAAAGAAGAAAAACACCTTTGGTATGACTATTTAAGAGAATATCCTGTCAGGTTTATAAGACAGAAAGTTATAGGAAAATATATTGTCGATTTTTACTGTGCCAAAGCAAAAATTGTTATTGAGTTGGATGGTTCGCAACATTATGAAGATGACGGAATAGAAAAAGATGCTTTGAGAACAGAGTTCTTAGAACAATATGGATTAAAAGTTATAAGAATATCAAATCTTGATATAAACAAAAACTTTGAGGGAGTATGTATATTTATTGATAATGAAGTTAAACAATCCCTCAGTCAACTCCGTTGACAGCTCCCGTCTTGCCTCCTTTGATGCGTAGCATTAAGGGAGGGGGACCACCGAAGGTGGTGGAGGGATAAGGCGACCTTACTTTTTACGGCAAGAATCAATCCCTCAGTCAGCTTCGCTGACAGCTCCCTTTACACAAGGGAGCCTCAAGGGAGCCTTTTTATAAGTGTTGGTTGAAA
>JAZNUH010000033.1:0-8028 GCA_045592225.1 Clostridia bacterium
AATGCTCAGCTTGCCTATTCTGCCAAAGTGACCCATAACAAGGGAAACCAGCAGGCATCCGCCTGTTGTTGTCAGCGAGAAGCAAGTACCGGCAAGACCTGCACTTGTAAGAGGTATTTTAATTTTACCAACTATTGTACCGAGAACAGCCGCCAGCGCAAATGCCGCAAAGCCGTGTTCGTCAAGCTCTAAAAGCTTCTGAACAACATTTTTCTTTTCGCCTGCATCGTTGCCGCCTGCGATTTTAGCTCTTTCTGCATCCATATCAGCCTTCATAATTTTGGGAACAATCTGTACAAATAAAACAACACCGATAACGCCGAATATGTAAGCAATACCGTGACCTACAGATACAAGGCTTGTGTACTGTTCAGCAACTGTTGCCTTTGCCGCAGAGAATGCGGGAGTAGATGTCAGAGAACCCGACATAATACCAACTATCATAGCAACAAAGCCTTCACGGTTTTCGATTGTTGAGCCGTAGCCGATAGCATCGCCCATGAAAATACAAAGAACAGATGCAAGACCGCCCGACAGAATAATAACAAGACCTAAAAGAATGTAGGACTTGAAGTTCTTTTTAAGGTTGCCGAAGAACTTGGGTCCTGCAATAAAGCCTACCGAGGTTACAAACAGGATAAGACCTAAGTTTTCGATAATTGTAAGTGCCTTTTCGGCATAATTTACGCCTTCTGTAACAAGCTGCGCTTCAAGGGGCAGGTAACAAAGAGCACCGAAAATAAGCGCTATAACAAAAACACCTGCATCACCAAGACAAACACCGCCGATAGTGATTCTGCCCAGTGCATAGCCTACAAATAAAATTGCAAATACACACATAAGCAGGAACGAAATTCCCTCTACAGGAATAACTCCACCGAATAAATTCATAGTGAAAAATCCTCTCTTTCTTTTTATATGAGGAATGCTAAAAAAGTCCAGACCGCAAAAAAGAAATAACAAAATATAAATAACAATTTGATAAAGTATATCACCTGTGTTTTAATGTTGAAAAAATCAAAAAATGATTTTTTCCGGAAAATATCTTTTTTGCTACGAACAAACTTCGCCTCTCGCTGACGTCGCAAGATTCGCTATGGTACAAGTTTTGGTAAAAACTTGTACGTTTCAGCTCGCTTGCTCCTTACCCCTAAAAGTCTTGCGACTTTTGGGGACCCCGCAAAGTCCATAGGATTTGTGGGGAAAAGGAGAAGCAAGGGAGTGGAAGGGTTTTGTGCAATAGCAGAAAACCTGTGAACGAACTTTGCTTTGACGTTGTACGCCTTCGGGTAACCCAAAGCTGTCGCTTTGGCTCAGTTTGTCCGTTCTGACCATTTTTATCTATTCCTTACTATTATCCCGTCGCCCTAAAAGGCTCCCCTGTGTAAGGGGAGCTGTCAGGCTTTCAGCCTGACTGAGGGATTGTTCCCCTCTCTTTCAGGCAAATTTAATTATTTATTTCTGTAGTCAGGTAACAGTTTGGGGGATACAGCTGCTGTTTCAATTTTAGCGTCTGCAATTTCCTTTTCAAACTTTGCAATGTGGTCAAGTGTCAGCTTGCCAACCTTGGCATCCTTACACTTAACTGCAGCACTCTTACCTGCGCTTCTGCCGAATACGATAATATCAAGCAGAGAGTTACCCATCAGACGGTTTCTGCCGTGGATACCGCCAACAGCTTCGCCGGCAACAAACAGATTGTTAACGTTTGTTGTCATACAGTCGGGAGTAATGTCCAGACCACCGTTCTGGTAGTGGAGTGTGGGGTAAATGATAATGGGTTCTTTTCTAATATCTATGCCGTATTTACCAAACATACGCATCATAGCGGGAATTCTCTTTTCGATTGTGCCTTCACCGCCGATTTTTTCAATCATGGGAGTGTCAAGCCATACACCCAGACCGCTGCCTGTGTCAACACCGTTGCCTCTGTCGTTACATTCACGAATGATGGAAGCGGCAGAAACGTCACGTGTTTCGAGGGGATGCATAAATACTTCACCCTTGCAGTTTACAAGCTTTGCACCCAATGAACGAACCTTTTCGGTAACCAGAGCACCGAAAATCTGTTCAGGATAAGCTGCGCCTGTGGGATGGTACTGAAGTGTGTCAGCGTAAAGAAGCTTTGCACCTACTCTGTAGCCGAGTACAAGACCGTCAGCTGTTGCGCCGTAATGGTTGGATGTGGGGAAGCCCTGATAATGCATACGACCTGCACCGCCTGTAGCGATGATAACAGTCTTTGCCTTTGCAACCATCAGTTCTTTTGTTTCCATGTTCATAAGTACAGCACCTGCTGCGTTGCCCTTATCGTCAAGGATAAGCTCAACTGCTGCTGTAAAGTCAACAACAGGAATTTCTCTGTTTAAAACTTCGTCACGCAGTGTTCTCATAATTTCTGCACCGGAATAGTCCTTTGCAGCGTGCATTCTCTTGCGTGAAGTACCGCCACCGTGGGTTGTAATCATTCTGCCTGTTTCGTCCTTGTCAAATTCAACGCCCAAATCGTTAAGCCACTGAATTGCCTCGGGAGCGTCGCAAACAAGCTTGGAGAGCAGTTCTCTCTTTGCCGCATAGTGGCCGCCGCCGAATGCATCAACAAAGTGAGTTGCAGGAGAGTCGTTTTCCTTGTCAGCTGCCTGAATACCGCCTTCTGCCATCATTGTGTTGGCATCGCCTATTCTGAGCTTTGTAACCATCATAACGTTTGCGCCTGCTTCGTGTGCTTCGATAGCTGCAGAGGAGCCTGCGCCGCCGCCGCCGATAACCAGAACGTCAACATCGTATGTGGGGTTTTCAAGGTCAACATCGTCAGCCTTTATAAGTGTGTGTGCCTGCAGCATTTCTGCCAGCTCACAGGGAACCTTTTCGCCCTTGTTGGGGCCTATTTTAAGTTCTTCAAATTCTTCTACCTTGTAGTCGGGATGATAAGCTTTGAGCAAATCTTCCTTCTGCTGTGCGGTCATACGAGCAGGCTCGTATGCAATGTTGGCATCTCTTGCCGCTTCAACCGCTTTAATAGATTCTGCTAATCTTTCGGGATACATAACGAAACCTCCTTATTTCTCAATCTCTCTGTTATTGTAAAGCTCTTTGATTTCCTCAATGGGCTTTTGCATAAGTGCTTCAATAAGCTCTGTGAATGTGCCGTCCTTGATTTCCTGAACGCGGTTTTCAAGGTGCTCACTCTTGGGTGCTAAGTACTTACCGTTTAAACGTCTTGCAAGCATAGCAACCTGGGGATGAGAAATACCTGCGGGACAACGTGATGAGCAGACGCCGCACATTACGCAGTCAAAGGATTCTTCAGCACACTTTTCGTACTCGCCTCTCTGTGCGTATGCAATGTACTGCATAACGTTGAGCTCCTGAGTACAGCTCTTTGTGCAGGCATTACATCCGATACATGCATAAATTTCGGGGTACAGCTGCATCATAATAGCTTCTGTGGGTTTAACCTTTTCCATGTCATAAACCTGTTTTACTAAGGGGAAGAAGGGCAATGTAGCTATGTACATATTGTCCTCAACCTTTGTCTGACATGCCAGACAGCTCTTAAGCTCTCTGTCACCCTTTATTCTGTAAATTGTGGCACATGCGCCGCAGAAACCGTTACGGCAACCGCATCCGCGTACCAGCTGATAACCTGCGTATTCCATAGCACGCATGATTGTCAGGTTTTCGGGAACTTCGTATTTTTTACCGAACAAAAATATATTTACCATATTTTCCATGTCCATTACCTCCTATTAATATTCATCGGGCAGCTCGTCAACTTCGTCGCAACGGAAAACGGGACCGTCTTTGCAAACGTACTTGGAGCCTATGTTACATCTGCCGCATTTACCAATACCGCACTTCATTTTAAGTTCCATGGTTGTGTAAATCTGGGTCTTGTCAAAGCCCAGCTCCTGCAGACCTGCAAGAGTAAACTTAATCATAATGGGGGGACCGCACAGAATAACTGTTTTGTCTGTGCTAAAGCCAAGCTCCTTAACGTAGTTTGGAACAAAGCCAACATGTCCGTCCCAGCCCTCCTGGGGATTATCTATGGTGAGGTGAACGTCAACACCTTCATCCTTGCACCATTCGTCAATGATTTCGTTATAGTCAACCAGATCGTTTTTGCTTCTTGCACCGTAAACGATGTCAATTTTGCCGTAACGGTCACGGTAGTGACGGCAGTAGTTGATAACCGAACGCAGGGGCGCTATCGCAATACCGCCGGCGATAAACAGAAGGTCCTGTCCTGCAAACACATCGTCAACAGGGAAGGGCTTGCCGTAAGGTCCGCGGATTGTAATCTGCTGACCTACCTCAGCCGCGTGGAGCCACTCGGTAACACAACCGCACTTTTTAATGGAAAATTCCATATACTCGGTGTTTGTGGGCGAGCAGGTAATTGAAAACATAGCTTCGCCAACTCCGGGAATAGAAAGCATTGCACACTGACCGGGTCTGTGGTCAAATGCCTTTTTTCCGTCGGGAGTTACAACACGGAAGGTTTTAACATCGGGAGTGTCAATTCTTACATCGGTAATAACGCCGACGGTAGGAATTAACTTTTCATCTATATTACTCATTTGCTTTCCCCTCCTAATCTCTTCATAACCTTAACTATATTCATGGATATAGGACATTTAGCAAGACATCTGCCGCAGCCTACACAGCTGAACATACCCTCGTTGTTGTCGGGATAGTAAACCAGCTTGTGCATAAAGCGCTGGCGGAAACGCTCCTTCTGGGAGTTTCTGATGTTGCCGTGTGCCATTTTTGTAAAGTCGGAATACATACATGAATCCCAGCATCTGAAACGGATAACGCCGTTGCCTGTGTTAAAGTCCTTAATGTCATAGCACTGACAGGTGGGGCAAACAAAGGTACATGTACCGCAGCCCAGGCATGCTTCGGAAAGCTCTGCCCATGCAGGGTCATTAAAGTATGTGTCTGTTTTGCCTGCGCCGAATTTTTCGGTGGTAACATCGGCAAGCGGAAGCTTATCCATAATTTCGCGGGTCTTTGCCTGCTGCTCTTTTACAGCGCTGTCATCACAGTCCTCTGTAAGGTCGGCAATAGCCGCCATAAGTGCCTCGCCCTTTTTGGTCTTGGCATCAAAATACATTTCTGTTTCGGTCTTGTAGCATACAACATCACCCTCGGGCTCTGCCGCATCTATACCAAAGGTTTTGCAGAAGCAGGTTTCGGAAGGACGTGTGCAAGCTAAGGAAATTATTGTTCCTCTCTTGCGTCTTTCTGCGTAGTAGCTGTCGAAAGGCTCTACAAGATATACTCTGTCGAGTATTTCAAAGCTCTTTACGTCACAGGCACGAACGCCGAAAACCACAAAGTCTTCCTTTTCGCTTCTTGTGTCAATAACTTCAATGTTCTTGCCCGAAACCTTAAATTCCATAAGGTCTTCTGTCTGGGGGAAGAAAAAGTCCTTGGCACTTCTTACTGTATTGAGTGCGTCGCTGAGCTTGGCACCCTTTTCCCATTCCTTATAAACAGCACCGCTTTTATCGTCTACGGGAACATACAGTTTAGCGCTCTGTGCAATTTTTTCAAAAACCGCATCAAGTGAATTTAATGAACATTTACGCATCTGCCTGCTCTCCTTTCTTGACAGCATCACAGGGTTCGATATCATCGAGAGTGTAGTTAATAAGGGGTGCGCGACTGCCTGCCTCAGCACCTGCCTGATATTCACCGTAGAAGCTGTTTATATCCTTAATGAATTTTCTGTTGAGAAGGTGCAGAGGAATATTCTGGGGACAAACTCTTGAACATTCTCCGCAGTCTGTGCAACGTCCTGCAACGTGGAATGCACGTATAACATGGAACATCTTTTCTTCAAAGCTGTCGGATATAGCCTTGTTTTCAACACCCGATTCGGGGTTGCCGAATACACACTTTTCACAAGTACAAGCGGGGCATATATCACGGCATGCGTTACATCTTATGCAGCGGGACAGTTCGTTCTGCCAGAATGCAAATCTTTCGTCCTCTGTCATAGCTTCAAGATGGGCAACCTCGTCAAAGCGTGCAGATTCCAAAACCTCTCCTTCATCGCCTAAAAGCTCGTCGTAAGCCACGTGCTTTTTGCTCTTGCAAACCTCACATCTGCCTTCGAGTACGTCCTTTGCGGCAATTTTCTTAACTCCGTCATAAAGTGTGTTTACAACAATTTCGTCACCCTCGGAGGTAATATCTAAAATACCGTCGCCGATGATTGCCTTTATTTTGGCAACATCTGCCATACCCTCACAGGGAATACCGATTGCATAAACCTTTTCTCTGTCAAAACGGTGTTCGGTTAAAAGCTGGTTAAAGCTGTAGGTGTCACAGGGCTTTAAGAATACGGCAACCTTGCCTTCCTTGCCTGTTTCCTTTATAAGATACTTTGAAAAGTTTGCACCGCAGAAATCCGAGAATACAAAATCCTTTTCAAGTTCTTCTGCGCTACCGAATACAGCGGGAGTTACATCGTAGGAAAACTCGCCCGCCTTCCAGCCCAGTACACGGTCAACAGTACCGTTTGCCAGCAGTTCGGTTGCTTTTTTAATGAGCATATCTCTGCTTATCGTTTGCATCGCAAGTCCTCCAATCTCTTGTTTTCTCCCAGAGCCGCAACGGCTTGGGTAAATTCGTTCATAGTTGCCGCAAATTTAGCACCTTCAGCGGCAGAAACCCATTCAACACGGGTACGTTCCTTTTCAATACCTAGGTAGTTGAGCATGGAAAAGAGCAGTGCCATTCTTCTTCTTGTGTAGTAGTTACCTGTTGTGTAATGGCAGTCACCGGGGTGGCATCCGCAAAGGATAACACCGTCAGCACCGCGCTGGAATGCACGCAGTATAAACATGGGGTTTACACGGCAGGAACAGGGAACTTTTATAATCTTAACATTGTCGGGGTAGCTCAAGCGGTTGTTACCTGCAAGGTCAGCACCGGCGTATGAGCACCAGTTACAGCAAAATGCCACAATTAAAGGCTTGTATTCTCCGTTTACTTGCATATTGCATCCACCTCCGCCATAATTTGTTTACCTGCGAAACCACGAAGGTCCATAGCGCCTGAAGGACAGGCAACTGTGCAGGCACCGCAGCCCTGACATACCGCTTCGTTAACAGAGGCAACTCTTCTTACCTTTGTTGTTCTGTCGGGCATACGGAATTCTTTGTCAACATAAGTGATAGCACCGTAAGCACAAACCTTTTCACAGGATGAGCATCCGTTACACATAAGCTCGTTGGAGTGAGCAATACAGGGGTTACCTGTGAGCTTATCCTTGGCGAGCAGTCCGATAACCTTTGCAGCTGCCGCAGAAGCCTGGGAAACTGTTTCGGGAATATCCTTGGGTCCCTGACATACACCTGAGAGGAATACGCCGGCTGTGGGACTTTCAACAGGACGGAGCTTGGGATGTGCTTCTGTGAAGAAGTCGTTTGTATCCATACTTGCGGTAAGCTGTGTAGCCAGTGAACGTGCTGTCTTGTCAGGCTCGATAGCTGCTGCCAAAACAACCAGGTCAGCATCAATCTTAAGCTGCTTGTCAGCCAAAAGGTCAGAAGCCTGAACTACAAGCTTGTCACCCTCGGGCATAACCTTACCAACCATACCCTTAATGTAGTGTACGCCGTATTCTTCAACTGCACGGCGGTAGAACTCGTCAAAGTTCTTACCCGGTGTACGAACATCAATGTAGAATACATAAACGTCGGTATCGGGGTACTTATCTCTTACAAGCATTGCATGCTTTGCTGTGTACATACAGCAAATCTTGGAGCAGTATTCCTTGCCCTTTTCCGCATCAGCAGAGCAACGTGAGCCAACACACTGTACAAATACAATTGTGTGGGGGTGCTTGCCGTCGGAGGGTCTTAAAAGCTTACCTGCTGTGGGACCTGCCGCATTTGTCAGTCTTTCAAATTCGAGGGATGTGATAACATCCTTGGACTGATTGTATGCAAACTCGTCAAATTTGTCCATACTGATGGGATTGTAGCCTGTAGCGGCAACAATTGCACC
>JAZNUH010000034.1:0-2403 GCA_045592225.1 Clostridia bacterium
TTGCTTTTCCCGAAAGCTTTGAAGCCAGGGCGAGTGAAGTTGCAACCGCACTTGCCAATGCTATTGAAAATGCAATCAATGCCTGTGAAAAGCTGCCCGAAGCAGAGCGGTTTATAGAAATAAAGGTAATTTCAAAACCCAGGTTTGTCATAATGGTGAAAAACAGCTTCAGCGGCGAAGTGGAATTTGACCAGGAGGGAATTCCGTTAAACCACGAGGAGGGACATGGCATAGGTACGCGATCAATTGCTGCGTTTTGTGAAAAAACAGGCGGCTATTATGAATTTAAAGCCGACGATAAGGTTTTTACGGTGTTTATGCATCTGAAATAGTAAGCAAAAGGGATTTAGAATATTTCTAAATCCCTTTTTTGCGTTGTGTAATGACAAAAAAACAAACCGCAACGGCGGTTTGTTTCCAAAGCATAATAAAAGACAGAGAGTTGTTATAAAAAGTATAATATTAATACCTTTCCCGTCTTTTGCGTTCCGGGGAATTTTACTTTGATTACAAGGGGATAGGAAAATTTCTTGGAACACACGAACAGAACCTGAAAGGCGAAGCCCGCAATTATACGAGGTATATTGCGGGTGAAGTTCGTGGGTAGCAAAAGACAAAAAAACAAACCGCATTGGCGGTTTGTTTCCAAAACATAATAAAAGATTGAAAATTATTGCAAAAACAAAAAATGGGATGTTTGTTTAATACCCTTCTCGTCTTTTGCGTTCCGGGGAATTTTACATCCCCGCTACCTTTTAACGTCCATTGATGAGTCAGTTGCCAGCCTTTTTATTTCATCAACAGTCGCGTAATTTATATCGTTTAATATTGTATGCTTAAGCGCATTTGATGCCGCCGCAAAATTAACCGCATCTTTAACCGATTCACCCATAGAAAGTGAGTAAAGAAGTCCCGCGGAAAAAGCGTCACCGCTACCTACACGGTCAACAATATGTATCCGGTGGCGGGAGCTTACTGCAAAATCACCATTTGCCGAAAGTGCGGCAAAAACTATTGCATCGCTTGCCGAAAGTGTACGGCGCACTGTTACAGCAATGGTTTCAACACCCAGTATAGCGCGTGTTTTTTCTACTATGTCGGTAAGACGCGCTTCTGTTTCATCCTCGCCAAAGTCGGAGCTTATGCCCAAAAGCATTTTAAGGTGCTCCTCGTTACCGATAAGGGTTGTAATATAAGGTGCAAATTCACGCAGGATTTCGCCTGCACGGGCAGGTGTTGAAAGTGTGGGGCGGAAGTTTACATCATAGCCAACCTTTACACCACGCCTTTTTGCCTCGGGCAAAAGCTTTTTGCATATATTGTAAAGCTTTTCTGAAAGAACAGGTGTAATACCTGTTATATAAAGCATATCGGCATCATCTAAAATTTTATCCCAATCAAAATGCTCGTACTCTGCTTCTGTAATAGATGAATTGAAACGGTCATAAATAACAGAAGAAGGACGGAGCGATGTGCCGTTTTCAAGGTAGAAAACACCCAGACGTTCCTTGCCGATGGCACAGCCCGAGGTGTCAACACCAAGTGCACGGAGGTTGGAAATACCGCGGTTTGCAAGGGCGTGGTCGGGAACACGGGTAACAAAGCCTACATCCGCACCCCAGTAACCCAGAGCGGCACACACATTTGCCTCTGCACCTGTGTAGCTAACTTTAAGAGTATTAGCCTGAAAAAATCTTTCGTTTCCTTCAGGACTTAAGTGTATTAAAAAATCACCAAAACCAACTATTTTCATTTATTTTTCCGCCTTTCTTATGGAGCAACAGTTGTTTATTGTTTGTGCAATAGCTTCACTGTCACCGTTTTTAAGCATATCCTTGGGTACCATGTAGCCGCCGCCGCAGGCAATTACATTTCCAAGGGCGAGATAGTCCGGGAGATTACCAAGAGTTATGCCACCTGTGGGTATGAAAGAAATTCCCGAAAGAGCGCCCTCGTAAAGCTTAAGAGTTTTAGTGCCGCCGAGACCCTCTGCGGGGAAGAACTTTATTATGTCACAGCCCATACGCTGTGCGTGCATAATCTCGGTGGGAGTAATGCATCCGGGCAGGAAGAACACGCCGTCAGCCATAGCCTTTGAAATAAGCGCTTCATCAAAGCCGGGTGCCACGCAGAAATCTGCCCCTGCGGACAGAGCATCATTATAGTTTTGTTCGGTCATAACAGTGCCTGCACCGACAATAACCGAGGGATAGTTCTTTTTTATGTATGAAATGCACTCCAGGGAGAAGGGGTGGCGGAGCATAATTTCAACGCAGTTTATGGGGGTTTTTACAAGTGCTTTTTCGAATGTTTCAAGCTCTTCGCGGCTTTTAAGACAAAGAACAGGGAGTGTACCGTTGGATTTAAGCACCGAGAGAGCCTCTTGTGAGAAGTTTTTCATAA
>JAZNUH010000035.1:0-8623 GCA_045592225.1 Clostridia bacterium
CGACTATGCCCGCGCCTTTATGCAGGAGCAGGGCGAGGAAAAGCTTACACAGCTTATCGAATGGATAAATAAATATAAAACAGAAAATATTCTGGAAACAGATGATATTACAAGAATTGTGGCAACCTGTCCGGACTTTTCACACAAAAAAATTGTGCCCGAGAGCACCTCTCCTCAAAACACTGTTTTTATTGCCACAGTGTGCGATGGTGAACAGGATATAAAAGAGCTTTTTGAAGCTGTAAAACCCCTTCAGGAGGCAAATTTTGACTTCATACCCCCATCGGGTGCAGAAGCTGTTATATCACCCAAGGCGGCATTTTTGCTAAACGGCGCAACCATATCCCTTGGTGATGCAGAGGGCAGAGTTTCAAAAAAAGCCGTGTATTGCTACCCCCCTGCCGTTCCCATTATTGCCCCGGGCGAAGTAATCACCGCCGATGCAATAGATTATATACAAAAAATGCAGCATCAGGGCTGCGAGGTGCACGGAGTAAAAAACGGAAATGTTAATATTGTTATATAATGAAAGGCAGGTGTAAGCTTTGCAATTTAACCGTACATCCCTCATTTTAGGTGAGGATAAGCTAAACAAACTTAAAAACTCCTCTGTCTGTGTCTTTGGCATTGGCGGTGTGGGGTCATATACCACCGAGGCACTTGCCCGAAGCGGTATAGGTACTCTTACCCTCATTGACAGCGACAAGGTGGATGTAACCAACATAAACAGGCAGATACACGCCCTGCACAGTACGGTGGGCAGATATAAAACAGAGGTTATGCGCGACCGCATACTTGATATAAATCCTTCAGCCACCGTAAATATTCATAACATTTTCTGCGACGCGCAAAACACCGCCGCACTCATTCCCGAAAAGTGCGATTTTGTGGTGGATGCGGTTGATAATGTTACCGCAAAGCTTGCAATAATCACCGCCGCAAATGAAAGAGAAATTCCTGTTATAAGCTGCATGGGTGCGGCAAATAAGCTTGACCCCACAGCCTTTCAGGTTACCGATATTTATAAAACCGAGGTTTGTCCCCTCTGCCGCGTTATGCGCAGAGAGCTGCGTCGGCGCGACATAAAAAAACTGCCCGTTGTATACTCAAAAGAGGAACCCGTAATCCCCCTTCATAATAAGGAGGACGGAGTCCCTCTCGGTAGTATCGCTTTTGTCCCCTCATCTGCGGGACTTTTGGCAGCAAGCTATGTTATTTCACACCTGTAATGGTGTTTTTAATGTACGGCAAAACCTTTTTGCGTGATATACGGTCCAAAATGTTCTGCCCTTCCTTTTCCCTGCCGTCTGCCACTAATATTTTGCCTATGTAGGCATCGGCATAATAGGTAAGCTGTTTTTCTTCAAAACCCGCCTCCTTTGCACTTTTAAAGCAACGGAGGCTTTTTTTAAGCTCGCCCTCGGCATATGCAATTATACCCTTTGTAAGTAAAAGGTTTGCCTCAGGCAGCTTTTTTTCTGCCTGATTTATAAATTTCTCGCCCTGCTTAAAGGTAAGCAGTGCTTTGTCATTATTGCCGCTTTCTGCATAAAAGCAGGCAAGGTTGCAGTAGTACATAGCCTTGAGTGTGCTGTCCGCACCCTTAACGCTTATCTGCTCCATGGTCTGAATTGCCTTGTCAAACTGACAGTTTGATTCATACCCTACCGCTAAATTGAGCATCAAGGTTTTACGGTATGAGCCGTTTTTAACAGTTTCCAAAAGTGCAAGGCTTTCTTCAATGAACCTTTCGGCATCAAGCTTTACATACAAAATGTCAAGCAGCTCCAGTACCTTTTTGTTCTGTTTGCGCATGGTTACGGCATACGTAATAAAAACCGCCGCCACAATCACAATAACTACTGCAGCCACAATAATTCTCTTTGTGTAATCAAGTAAGCTGAAGCCCGAAATTATCCACAAGCCAAGTCCAATGCCTGCTATGGCAATTACAATATTTAAAAGTGTTTTAGTTATTCTGTTCAAACAGACAACCTCCTATCGAATGGAGAAAAAGTCCTCGCCTGATTTAAGCTTGTTGTAAAGGTCTAAAATACGTGCATTTTCAACGTGGCTTATGTCACGCAGAATTTCTTCAGCTGAAAGACCTGTATCATCAAAGGGGAAGTTTAAAGCAGCAGCCGCCGCAAGCTCTATGTAATCAGCCTGAACGCCCTGCTCGTTGCACATTTTAAGCGCGCCGATAATACGGTCATTTTCAGAAAGCTTTCTCTTTATGTCTCCGCCTACTCTCTTAACTGTGTCACCAAGCTGACGGTTACCAAAACGGTCGATAAGGTCAGTTACATGGTCATAAAGCTCGGTAACATCTACACCGTGGCGTTTTGAAAGAGCAATAGCCGACTGTGTCATTGCACGGAGAACGCAAACCTCAATTCTGGGGTCTTCAATCGCCTGCCAGATGTAATCATATCCGCAAAGTGCGCCGAGATATGCTGTGAAAGCATGACCCATATTGTGGATAAACAGCTTTCTTTCAATATAAAACTCAAAGGGAGTAAAGAGTATTGCATTTTTAATAGCGGGAATTTCGCCCTTGAATGCCGCCTTGTCAAGGGGCAGCTTGTCAAATGCTTCAACACATACGCGAAGGGGATTTCCGTTTTGCATTTCGGGTGTCTGTACAGGCACCATACGTCCGATGGATGCTTCTACAAAGCCTACAAGGCTGTCAAGCTTTGAAGTATCGTCAAGATTTGCCGCAATAAGCTCTTTTAAAACTCTGTCAGCACCGATAAGGTTTTCACAAATAATAATGTTTAAAGGTGTGTTATTTCCATTTTCCCATCTCTTTTTAAGACCTGCTGCAATGGGTGCTGCAACAAACTTTAAAATGTTAACACCAACTGCTGTTGCCATAATATCAGCCTCTGCAATAGCCTGTGCAACTGCGTCTATGTCCTTACCGTCAACACAGGATACATTTTCAACCCATATTTCCTCGGATGAGGTTTTGTGAAGAATGTTAATGGGGTATCTGCCTGCGTCATTTATTGCCTTTATAACATCGGGGTTAACATCAACAAATGCCACGCTGTAGCCCGACTGACTTAAAAGCTGACCTATAAATCCTCTGCCTATGTTTCCTGCGCCGTACATTACTGCTTTCATTTTTTTCATCCTTTCTACGCTTCCATTATAACAGGAAGTATCATTGGTTTACGTTTTGTTTTGTCATATATAAAATCACTAAGCTGATTTCGTATAGCCGTTTTTTTACTGTTCCAGTCGCCCTTTGAATCGGTAAGTGCCTCGGTTACAACTATTTTAAGCTCATCCATAAGGTCCTCCGACTCGCGCACATACACAAACCCGCGGGATAAAACATCAGGCCCCGACAGAATTTGTCCGTTTATCTCGGACAGGGTGACAACAACGATTATTATACCGTCCTCGCTCAAATGCTTTCTGTCACGCAGAACGATGTTACCAACATCGCCAACGCCGTAACCGTCAACAAGCACCTTGCCCGACGGCACCGCACCCGAAACCCATGCACCCTCGTAGCCAACGTCCAGAACATCGCCTATTTTGAGTATAAAAATGTTTTTCTTTTTAACACCCATAAGCTCGCCAAGTCCCGCATGGCGCACAAGATGTCTGTGTTCGCCGTGAACAGGTACAAAATACTTGGGCTTTACAAGACCCAGTATAAGCTTAAGCTCCTCTGTGCAGGCATGACCCGAAACATGAACCTCGGACAGCGCCTCGTAAATTACATCGGCACCCTTTTTGAAAAGCTCGTTTATTACCTTTGAAACCGCCTTTTCATTACCGGGAATGGGGTTTGCTGAAAGTATTACAAGGTCATCCGCCTTGATTTCAACCTTTCTGTGGTCAGAAAATGCCATTCGTGTAAGTGCACTCATAGGCTCTCCCTGACTGCCTGTTGTAATTATAACAAGCTTTGAGGGCTGGTGTCTGTTTACCTCCTCAATGGGAATGAGTGTTCCCTCGGGCACGTGCAGATAGCCAAGCTCTAACGCCACATCAATTATGGTCTGCATACTTCTGCCCGACACGGCAACCTTGCGGTCATTTTTTACCGCTGAATTTATAATCTGCTGAACTCTGTGCACGTTTGATGCAAATGACGCAACAATAATGCGCTTTTCCGACTTTTTGAATATTTCGTCAAACCTGTCACCAACCGTACTTTCGCTCATTGTGTAACCGGGTCTTTCAACGTTTGTACTGTCCGACATAAGAAGCAGTACACCCTTTTTGCCCAGCTCACCAAAGCGGGTAAGATTTATCATTTCGCCCTCAATGGGTGTGCAGTCAATTTTAAAGTCACCTGTATGAACAATAACACCTGCAGGTGTGTGAATTGCCAGTGCTACCGCATCGGCAATACTGTGGTTAACTCTTATAAACTCAACCTTTAAATTTTCGCTCAGCGACATAACTGCCCCCGCCTTAACACATATAAGCGTACTGTCGGCAAGCATTGCGTGCTCGCGAAGCTTGTGTGCTACAAGACCCAATGTAAGCTTTGTACCGTATATGGGCACATTTAAGTTTTTGAGAACATAAGGCAGTGCACCTATATGGTCCTCGTGGCCGTGGGTCAGCACAATACCCTTGATTTTGTCCTTGTTTTTTATAAGATACGTAGTATCAGGAATTACAAGGTCAATACCAAGCATATCCTCATCGGGAAAGGCCAGACCACAATCTATAACCATAATTTCGTCCTCGTACTCAATTACGGTAAGATTTTTTCCGATCTCGTCAAGCCCACCGAGAGGAATAATCTTTATTCTTTTTTTACTTGACACTAAATTAAACCTCCGTTTTTAAATTTTCCGTTCAAAATCATACGAAGTATATTATAACATTTATTTAAAAATAAGTCAACCATGTTATATTTTAGACCTTTTGGTAAAATTTTATTCTGCAATCTTTTTTACCGAAAGAGTAATAAGCCGTTCAAAGTCGGGTGCCACGCGCTCGCCCGTTTCCATAACCTCGCTGTGGGTAAGGGGCGCAGAGCTTATTCCCGCCGCCATATTTGATATCATACTTATTCCGCAAACACGCATCCCCATGTGCCGTGCGGCAATGGTCTCGCACACGGTGCTCATGCCTACCGCATCTGCACCCAGAGCGGCAAGGGCACGTATTTCCGCCGGAGTTTCAAAGGAAGGACCCGAAAGCTGTGTATATACACCCTTTTTAAGCTCTATCCCCTCCAGCCTTGCAATTTTTAAAACCTTATCCGCAAATTCCCTGTCATATGCCTCTGTCATATCAGGAAAGCGTATGCCCAGCTCGTCTATGTTTTCTCCTTCAAGGGGCGACGGCACAAAAAATGAAATATGGTCACTTATAAGCATAAAATCCCCTGCCTTGAATGTGGGGTTAATGCCTCCTGCCGCATTTGTTATAATACAGCTGTCAGCACCCATAAGACCAAGCACACGCAAAGGCAATACCGCTTCCTGCGGTGTGTACCCTTCGTATATGTGCACTCTGCCCTGCATCAGTGCCACGGGTACACCTTCAAGAAAACCAAAAACAAATCTTCCGTTGTGTCCCAATGCGGTGGATACGGGCATCCCCTCAATATCACTGTAATTTACTGCACATTTTACCTCGATTTTGTCGGCAAAGCTGCCAAGCCCCGAGCCTAAAACAAGGGCAACGCGGGGCACAAAATCTGTTATCTTTCGCATCTGGTTAAGACAGGAGTAAATTCTTTTTTTCATCATATCACCTTACGTATAAATATGGCAATACCCAGGGGTATTGCCATATTTTTAATTTAAAACGGAAGCTCTTTGCCCTGCTTCTGCCATTCTTTAAATTCTGCAGTAGCGCAGAAGATTACGTCACCTGCCGAGTTGATTGCGGTTTCAAGGGAATCCTGAACAACACCGATTATAAATCCAACTGCAACAACCTGCATTGCAATATCCTGTCCCACGCCCAAAAGTGAGCACGCCATAGGAATAAGAAGCAGAGAACCGCCTGCAACACCCGATGCACCGCAGGCACCAAGAGTAGCCACAAAGCTGAGCAGAATTGCGAGTACAATATTAACTTCTATTCCCTGTGAAAACGCCGCCGCAAGTGACATAACGGTAATTGTAATTGCCGCACCGTCCATATTTATTGTAGCGCCCAAAGGAATGGATACGCTGTAATATTCACGGTCAAGACCAAGCTTTTCACAAAGGCGCATATTAACAGGGATATTCGCTGCCGAGCTTCTTGTAAAAAACGCGGTTATGCCCGATTCCTTAAAGCATTTAAGAACTAAAGGAAAGGGATTTCTCTTAAGTGTAATTGCAACTATCAAGGGATCTACCACAAATGCTACAACCAGCATACAACCCACAAGCAGCGCAAGTATTTTGCCGTAGTCTGTAAATATTTCAAGTCCGTACTCACTTACCGAGCCGTACACAAGACCCATAATACCAAAGGGTGCAAGCTCTATAACCCATGCAACAGTTTTTGAAACTGCGTTTGAAATATCGGTAAGCACTTCTTTTGTCTTTTCGTTTGCACCCATGCGAAGTGCAAGACCAAAGATTATCGACCAGGTCAGAATACCAACATAGTTGCCGTTTATAAGTGCACTTACAGGGTTCATAACCATATTGCCTATAAGAGTCGCAAACACCTCACCAAGACCTGCAGGTGCGGTCTGCTCCGCCGCCTGCGAAAGAGGAATTGTAACGCGGAAAATGTAGCTTCCCATAACCGCTACCACCGCCGCAAGAAATGTGCTGAGCATATAGAAAAATACAACTGTTTTAAATCTGCCGCCTATGCCCTTGCCCGCACTTGCAATAGATGCTATTACAAGTACAAACACGAGTATGGGTGCAATGGCTTTGAGTGCGCCTACAAACACATCACCGAATATTGTTACAAAGCCTGCCTGTGGAACCCAAAGTCCTAAGCATATGCCTATGGCAAGACCAATAATAATTCTTAAAATCAAGGGTGTTTTTGTGTACCCGCCAAATATTTTTTTCATAAATACCTCCGTTTTGTGCCTTTTCGCATTCACCTGTAAATGCTACCATAAACCGGTGGAAAAGTCAAGGAATATGTGCATCTTCATATCCTCTCCGTTCACTTTATTTTTCAAAATCCTCAGCAAATTTTATGAACAGATTGTAATATTCTATCATATTGTCAAGCGTTGTCCAATCATCAGTCATTGCGTTCTCTTCATCGTCCAGATTATATATCCTCGCATACGGCATACTCAGCATAAAGGGTGAATGAGTTGAAATTATAACCTGTGCATCAAAAAAACGTGCCGATTCAAAAATATACTGTGCCAGTTCTCTCTGGTAAGCTGCTGACAGACTGTTTTCAGGCTCATCCAGTAAATACAGTCCCGCTTCACATATGTTTGTGTAAAAAAACTCCAGTGCAGTTTCTCCGTTTGACTTGCCTATTATGTTTGCTCCCGCCTTCTCACGTGCATACCGTGACGGTGTTTTACCTCTGGCATCAAGTACCCTTTGCAGTACATCCATATTTTCCAACCATCTTCCGTCACCTATCTCTTCTTCCATTATGTCCTTCAGCCATAAACCCGGTGTATTACATCTGAAGTTAAACTCAATTTCTTTTTCTCTCTTCTTGTCAATTATTTCGTTTTTCCGGCGAGTAGAAAAAAGATTGGAAAACACATCATCACTTGTTATCATCCTCATCACATCCGGTTCTTCTCTGTATAGGTATGAACAGTTGTCTACATAATCAGACATATAGGCCCCTGTATTAATTCTCGCAGTTCTGTTTATGCCCAGCCGCTGCGCAATTATGTTAAGCATTGTGGTTTTTCCCGAACCGTTTGCACCATACAGAATTGTAATAGGTTTAAATTCCAGTTGCCGTATGTGTTCAGGCAACACTCTGAATGGGTAAATGTTGTTGTAGCACGTCATTTTGTATTTGTGAGTCGATTCCATGGCTATGTCCTCTTCCAACGACGACAGAAAACTGAATTTTTCTAAATATACCTTCAAATTTATCCCTCCCTTGTACACAATTATATAAAAATAAGTGTCCCCACTAAAAGAAAAGCTTTCTCTCCATAACCTCTCTCGCCGATTTGTTAATGGCTAAATAAAACATAAGTCCGCCAAGCAAAACAAGCACCGAAAGAGGATAAACCGACCAACCGTAAAATTTTATACCAAATAATTCTGTTTTTGTAAACAATAACACGAAAAGCACATTTTCTCATTTCCTTTTTGCTCATAACCGTCAACGGATGGCTGTATTCCTCCATAATTTCGGGTGGGGTGTCAATCTCCTGAAGGTAGTACCAGAAAGCACCCTTTCTGAGTCTTGAGGCAATGGTGGGAAATCTTTTTACAACTGTTTTAAGAGCAGATGCAAGCACCGCCTTGTCTATCTCCTCTGTCAATGTGGCAGACTGACGGAATACATTACTCCAGTCTCTGCGCCTTACCGCAGGGTATATTTTCGCCGCATTGTCAAGCCGTACCCAGCTTAATTTTTTTCGCTCTGCTTTTTCCATGCCATCACCTCTGCTTTCTGTTTGTATGCTTTGTAACATTTATCTCACTGTTTCCGGAGCGCATACAGGTCTTAAACCATTACTTTC
>JAZNUH010000036.1:0-16327 GCA_045592225.1 Clostridia bacterium
CGCCTGTATGAGTGGTCGGCACAAAGATATACGGGGTGCTTATCATCTATATACCTGATTATTCTGTATGAATCCTCAAGCTCTTTATCTGCATATGCATTATGCGAAAAAGGTTCGTCGGCTATAATATAACCAAGCACCGCAGGATGGTCTTTTATTGTTTCTGCCACCAGGGCGGTTCTTTCCGCATTACTGGGATGTCCTGCCGGTTGGGAACGTCTTCCGGGGCTTGCAAGCACCTTCATTCCAAGTGAATGAATATAGTCCAGCTGCTCTATAAGCTCATCGGGGCTTCCCGATGCCGGCCATTGTATAACATTTATTCCGCCCGATTTTGCCGACTCATAGTGAGCTTCATCATATAAATGATAGCCGATAACAGGGTCAAAAGCTACTCCGTTTTCCCTGAATATGCCGTCCTTACCAAGCATTGTGGGTCTGTCTATTCTGTATATGTTCTGCGTAAAGGTTTTAACTGCATTGCCGTCTTTGTCCTTTACGGTAATAGTCAGGGGGTAATCCTTTTTCTTGTCCATGCCTGTAATATCCAGCTTATATACAAGCTTGTTGTTTGCAAAGGTAAGTCCCTTCTCACTCACAAGGGTTTTAAAGCCTTTTTTAAGGGTAACATCCGCTGTGTAGCCGGTATCTTCATAATAATCGTCCATTGTTACGGTGACGGTTGCCTCGTTGTATTCCTGATAATAGAACACCCAATCGGTGTCAAAGGAAAACTGAAATGGTCCCTCGTGCACAAGCTGAACGCTTATATCATCTATATAAATTGTTGCGCTTGACGCTGTAATACGCGGCATAACAAGTATACTTGCAGTTGCGTCTCCGGGCACAAACTCGTGCTCAACATATGTCCAATCCGATACTGAATATAAACGTGGCGAAGCTTGTTCTGTATAGTTTCTGCCGCTGCTGTCATACTCCTCCATTTCAACATAAAAGCCTTTATCTGCTACCTCACCCTTGTACCAGAAGGAAACCTTATATGTATTACCGCCGGTAACAGCCACCGATTGATAAATATATGGGCTGCCGCCCGAGGTTGTTGAAATTTTTGCCGCATAGCTACCGCTGTGCTTCTGGTCGGATACATGACTTACGTATGCTCCTCCCCAGCCGCCGTATGCACGAAAGCCGGTGGTGCCAGACTCAAAGCCTCCGTTTGATATAAGCTCTGTCGCCGCACAGACAGGCAGATTGCCTGCCGATGTAATCAGCAGAACAAGCGAAAAAATAATTGCCATTAACCTTTTAAACATATTGTAGTCCCTTTCCCAAAATCGCCTAAGTCTTATACACATTTTATCATAGCCGGCACACCCAGTCAATGCATTTTTGTACACATAAAAAAATATACAGAGCTGCAACCATTTACAACTCTGTACATAATTTACAATATTTTAAAATGCCTTATCTGCATATTTTCTGTCCACACAAATACCTTTACTTTTTTTTCGCTTTTATGGGGAGCATCACAATAAACTGTACCGCCTTTTTGTGCCGTTACCACCGATATGTCACACAGTACATCCCCTTCATATGCCGCAACAAAAAGCCTGTCGCCCATATCAAGACCTGTGGCGTATACTTTAACCCTGCCCTCTTCTTTCAAAAGCAACAAATCGCTCTTTTCGGGTGTCAATTTGTATATTGCCGCACCGTAACCGTCAAGAGGCAGTTTGAAACCGCTGTCCTGCTTTATTGCATCTACCCTCTTTCCGCTTATGTCCTCTATTTCATAGTCACCGTCTGTATTTTGCAGCAGAATGCGTGCATCCTTTTTTTCTGATGTGCGGTTTAAAACCACCGCATATACTTCGCCGTCCGTTATGAATATATCATACCAAAGAGTGTCCTCTCTGTGAGAAAAAACACTTTCTCCCCTGCTGTAGCAATCAAACAAAAGCTGTTGCTCATTTTGTGCAAATGCCGTAATCATATCCCAATATCTGCCTTTATGCAGATATTCGTCGACATTTTTATCATGCGGCTCCCAGGTGTAGTAACCCAGACCTTGCGCGCCTGCCATAAGACTCTGGAAAAGCTGTGTGCGCACCTGCTCTGCAGTTGGCGTTCCGTCCGCCCACGAAAAGGCCTGAATGGTTGTGTAAACAGGTCGCTCACCCTTTGTTTCCTCCACCGCCTCGGCAGTTTTGTCAGCCACGTGTGTGGCAAAATCATATCCGTTGCCGGGGTATGGGTCGATTTCAAGTATGTCAACATATTTTGATGAACGCCTGTAAGAGTGGTCAGCACAAAGGTATACAGGATGCACGTCATCTATGCTCCTTATAATCCTGTATGATTCTTCAAGATGCCTGTCGGCAAAAGCATCGTGAGAAAAGGGCTCGTCCATTACAGAATAACCGAAAATCGCAGGATGATCCTTTATTGCTTCAACTGTTGCCGCTGTCCACTCGGCATTTTTAGGATGCCCTGCCGGAAGCATAAATCTGCCAAGGGATACCGATGCCATCATACCCAGCGACTGTATGTAGTCAAGCTCGGAAAGCAGAGTTTCAACAGAGCGGTATGGGTACCAGCCAACCACATTTATGCCGCCCTGCGCCGCCGCTTCATAGTCAGCTACATCATACATATGGTATACGGTTACATGGTCAAAGGGTTTACCGTCCACCCTGTACACACCGTCCTTGCCAATAGCGGTGGGTCGGTCAAACCTGTAAATGTTCTGCACAAGGGTCTGCACTTCTTCCCCACTGCTGTTTTTTATGGTTGCACAAAGCCTGTATGCTTTCTTTTTGGTAAGACCTGTTATGTCAATTTTATAGTCAAGTCTACCGTTTTCAAAGCTTAAATTTTCTTCTTTAAAATCTGCAAGGCTCAGGTCAATAGTGTAGCCTGTGTCCTCATACCACTTGTCCATAGTAATGGTTACACTTGCCTCTTTGTATTCCTGATAGTAAAATACCCAGTCGGTTTCCATTTTAAATTGCTCGGGTCCGCTCTTTACAAACTCAAGGCATATATCGTCAATATAAATAGTAGCATCCGAGGATGTCACTCGCGGCATTACATAAACACGCTTTGTATCTGCCTTTGTGTAAAAAATGTGCTCAACATATGTCCAGTTGTCAGCCGATGTGTAAAGGGGTGTTGACTGAATGCCCAGATAATCGCTGCCGCTGTTTCCCTTGTATTCTTCAAGCTCTATGCGAAAACCCAGATTGTAGGTTGAGCCCTTGTACCAGAAGGAAAGCCTGTAGGTGTTATTGCCCTCTGCCACCGCATTTCTGCCTATTCGCGGGCGGTCATAGCCCTTTGATACAATTTTGGCAGCACGTCTGCCTATGTACATTTCGCCGTCACCCTCTGCAAGTGTTGTGTATCTGCCATCCCACGAATCGGCAGCGTCCCAGCCTTCAGGCAAACCGGTTTGGTTTATATCTTCAAAACTTCCGTTTTGAAGAAGATTTTCCTTTTTCTCTCTGCCGCCTGTATATACAGGGGTAAGGCACACGCCGTCCCATGCCATCTCGCCTGCGGTGCTTTTAAGCTCAATATCAAATTTTACCGCCGTGTCACCAAGTGCGTTTAAAAGCTCTGCAAGGTCAAGGCTTGCATCATTCATTGTCCATGTTTTATCCGCGGTAAAATGTGCTCCTCCCGAATATGTGGCAGGAACACTTCTGCCCTCTTTTGTATGTGCTGTTACCGTAACAATTCCTTTGGGTTGCCGCCCTGCAGCATAACCCGAAAAGGAAAGAATAAATGTATATTTATCCTGATTTAATACATAATCCGCCCTGTCTGCAAGCTCAACAGTTTGTCTGAGCACCGCTCCGCCATTACTGTAAATCACAAACTGTCCACCATCATCTGCAGGTATAAGATAATCTCTGTCCCGGGTGCGAAGGTCATAAAGATTGTCTGCTTTTGTCTGCGTCCAGCCGTAAATTTCTGTAGAACCTGCACTACTTCCCTCTTCAAAGCTGCCGTTTGTTATAAGGTTTATGCTGTTTTGGGGCATAGCCACACACACCTGACACATATTTATGCCAAGCAGTATAATTGCAATTATAACAGAAAGTAGTTTTTTCATATTTCTTTCCCCCATTATGTATCAAATCACTTGCAGTCATATCCTTAATCCTTTACATTAATTATGCAAGCTGAAAGTTTGCTCGATATTTTACTTTGTAAATCGATATGTTTTCGGAAGGAACAAGTCCGGCTTCCCGCAGGTTATATTCCTACGGCAATGCAGACATATAAATCGTTACATATCAAAAGGGTATTTCAAACCAATTTGCTCTCTAATGCAGTCCATTTGCTCTAAAATTTTTATACTTTCTGACATGGGCATAATATCGCTTTGGGTTTTACCTGCCCGTATACAACTGCAAGCCTCATAAATTTCCTCTTCAAAGCCATCGCCTATACTTGGCTTGGCAATGCGCCTTTCCCTGTTGTTAACATTGACAACAATTTCCTGTGCACCGTAAAAGCAGGGCAATTTAATATATCCATTTGTTCCGTATATATACCCCGTTTCCGGCTTTGTTACATTTATAGCTGCAGAAACAGAGGCAATTGCGCCCTTTTCATATTTCATTAAAATATTTGTCTGACAGTCAACACCATTGTCAATATCCGAAATTGAGCTGATGCTCTCCGGGGCATTACCGAGAAAAATTGCAGCAAAATTCAAGCCGTAAACACCAACATCCAATAGTGCTCCGCCTGCCAAATCATTCCGGTATAGCTTCGGATCCTCAACAGGTGGGCAGGAATAACAAAAATCTGCACTGACCCCTCTTATATCCCCAATCTCGCCACTTTTTACTATTTTAACAGCCTCATTAATTGCCGGCAAAAATCTTGTCCACATTGCCTCCATTAAAAAGACTCGGTTTTTATTTGCACATTCCATAAGCTTTGTCGCCTGTGCTGCATTAACGCAGACAGGTTTTTCACACAAAACATGTTTTTTTGCATTAAGAAAAATTTCGGCACAAGGCTTATGAAAGGGATGCGCTGTTGCAATATATACAGCGTCAACAAGTGCAGACCGTGCCATTTCTTCATATCCTTCAAATGCATTTGGAATATTATATTTATCGGCAAATTCTCTGCTTTTTTCACCCAAACGCGACGCAACCGCTATCAGCTCTGCTCCTTTAACATTTTTTATTGCTTTTGCAAATTTGTGTGCAATATTTCCGGGACCGGCAATTCCCCATCTGATTACTTTTTCCATCCTTTAACTCCTGTTCACTTTAAGCATTTTTTATAGCTTAGTCTTTAATAATCAATGCAATAAAATCGAGAAAATCATCCCCGATATTTTTTATTCCGTGGCTTGAGCCTGACGGAGTATATGTAACGGTGCCCGACTTTATCTCTGTAGTAGCTCCGTTATCGTTATAAATTCCCGTTCCGGATATTATGTAGTAATATTCACATTCTCCTTCGTGCTTGTGAAGTTCTACCTCTTCTCCCGGTTTAAGCTGAGCAAAAGCAAATGTGCGAAGTTTGGGATTTTTAGTGTCAAAATCCGCAAGGTTTGCAAGGTACAGTTTTATGTCACCATTTTGATTACTTTCAGTAGTTTTCATTAATTGTTCTTTATTTTTTATCATATCTTACCTCCAAAAATTTTATATAATTAATTATTATATAAAGACTGTATAATCTGGATGCCAATGTTTTTTTAACAGCAGAATCGTGTTAAGTTAATACCGAAAACTCATTTCCACATAAGTTACATTTTATCAAAGCAACTCCAACCCCATATAAAAATGCACGTTAAAACAATATGTAAAACTGGTAAAAACATTGAAAATGTTACTTTTCTAATCTTACACATTCTAATTAATGAAATAACATATGGTATCAAATATGTTCCAGCTAATAGCATAGATAATAAAGCTACAAGTTCATGAATAGTCCCAAGGATGCCTTCCCCTCCAGTAGCACCAATATTTGCTACTGATATTAAAGTACCTATCCAAGTGATCATTGATATAGGAATCGGTAACGCCATAAGTATATAATATAATACACACAGAGTTTTCTTCATAGTATTTATCATCCTTTCGTCAAAATTCGACATTCTTTATATGATTTTGTCAAGTCAGGACTAAAAACCTCGATATAAATTCATTATACCAATTCCCCTCTACATTTTCAACAAAAAAATCGGGACGCAGTTAATTTGCGTCCCGACCATATTTATTATACAATTTTAAAAAGCTTTGCCGCGGTTTTACCTAAGATTAGCCTTTTCTCATCTTCGGTTATATCGGCACCCATTATCATGCCCATGGCAGGGGTTACCTCAAACCAGTTGGCGTCGCTTGCCAGCATTATTCTGTCTGCGCCCACGCGGCTTACAAGGTACTCTATAAGTCCCCTGTTATATATGTCCCCCGCTATGTCAAAGTAGGCATTTTTGTACTTTATACCAAGCTCTGTAGCCTCTCTAATTCCCGAAAGCCTGCCCCCCGAATGACCAAAAATAAATTTAACCTCGGGGTAGTCTGTAAGGTACTTTTCAAACTTATAGGGCAGTGCAAAAACCTGCTTGGGGTTTGATGTAAGTGCCCATGTGTGTGCCAGGAGGGGCAAATCACACTTTGCTGCCACCTCCCATACGGGGCGGTAGCTTTCCTCATCTGCCGAAACCCAATGTGCCGACGGGTGGATTTTAATGCCCGCAAAGGCAGGGTCTTTATAGTTTTCTTCAATAACACGGGTGCAATATTCGGGCATTCTGGGGTCGTACACAAGGTATGTAAGTATTCTGCCCTTGGTATCACTGTAAAGCTTTTTTGATCGCTCCACATACTCCCCGTGCGCCTTCATATCAATATGCAAATTCAAAGCGCCGCCGCAGTATGACTGAATTGCATAGTCACACCCTGCTTTGTCCATATATTCTATTCTTTCTTTTACACTGTCGCCGTAAATAAACATTGCCACCGATTTACCGCAGTGTACATGAGAGTCTATAATCATTTTATTCCTCGCTTAAATCCTTAAGTCCGTAAAGTCTTGCCGCGTTTTTACCCAGGATAAGCGCTTTTTCTTCACTTGTCAGGTCGCAGCCAAGTATCATACCAATCTGCACGTTAAAGTCAAACCAGTTAATGTCGCTTGCCGCAAGTACACGGTCTGCGCCTACTTCACCTGCAAGGTATTCTACAAGCTTTCTGTTATAAATATCGCCGCCAATGTCAAAATAAGCGTTTCTGTACTTTTTACCAAGGGCTGCCGCATCCTTTATACCCTCGTATCTGCCGCCCGAGTGACCGAATGTAAAGTTTACCTCGGGGTAATCCTTTAAATATTTTTCAAATCTCTGGGGAATTGATAAAATCTGCTTGGGGTTTGATGTAAGTGCCCATGTATGGCTCATAATGGGCAGACCGTACTTTGCACATCTTTCCCACAGCACTCTGTATATTTCGTCATCTGCCGAAACTCTGTGGTCGGAAGGATGTATTTTTACACCAACAAAGGCAGGGTGATCGTGGTAGTTATCTATCATATCAAGAGACATTTCCACAATATTGGGGTTAAATACAAAATAGTTTACAATTCTGCCCTTTGACATTTCATAAACATCAAGTGCACGGGGAATGTAGGTTTTGTAGCCATCCATATCGGTATGAGGGTCAATGGTACCGCCGGCAAATGACTGTACCGCATAATCACAACCGATATTGTGCATATACTCTATTCCCTCTTCTATAGTTTCTTTAAAACGGAACATTCCTACCGCATTTCCAAAATGTGCATGTGTGTCTACTATCATAGTATTTCCTCCATCAGATTATCTTTCTTTTATTTTGAAAAGTCTTGCCGCATTGCCGCCCATAATAAGTTCTTTTTCCCTGTACGAAATGTCCGCCCCAAGCACCATTCCCATTGGGACGGTCAAATCAAACCAGAAAACATCGCTGCCTATCATAAGCCGGTCTGCACCAATGTTTTTGCATATATACTCTATCACCCCGCGGTTATATACATCTCCTGCAAGGTCATAGTATGTATTTTTATATCTCGTGCCGATTTCTACTGCCTTTTTTATTCCGTTTACTCTGCCGCCCGAGTGACCAAACACAAAATCCACTTCGTGGTAGGCTTTGATAAAGCCTTCAAACCTGTCGGGCGTTGCGTATGCCTGCTTGGGGTTTGATGTGGCCGCCCAGGTGTGGCTCATTATTGGCATGGCGTGTTTTTTTGCCCACTCCCACACCGGTATATATCCTTCATCCTCCGCAAAAACAGAGTGGTCGGATGGGTGGATTTTCACACCTACAAAAGCAGGATGGCCGCAGTATTTATCCATAGCCTCAAGGCTTTCCTTAATTTTTGTGGGGTTGTACATAAAAAGAGAATAAACTCTACCCTCTGTCTGCTCATAAAGACCTATTGCCTCCAGCGCACTCTTCTCCCCCGCTTCTGCCGATTGTATAACCACATCGCAGCCTATAAGCTTTTGGTGGGACATGCAGCCTTCAACATCAATTTTGCCGCCCATTCTCATTACCGTTACTGTTTCGGTAAGGTGTGCATGAGAGTCTATAACCATATTTTCCCCCTCTTTTATCTTTTAAGAAACAGCTTTTCGGCTGTACCGCCAAGTATAAGGTTCTTTTCCTCTTCTGTAATATTGGCACCAAGCACCATTCCGGTGGGAACTGTCAGGTCAAACCATGGCAAATCACTGCCTACCATAAGGTGGTCTGCACCAACGTTTTGGCAGATGTATTCAATAAGAGAACGGTTATATACATCACCTGCAAGGTCATAATATGCGTTTTTATACTTTTTGCCAAGCTCAACCGCTTCGATAATTCCGCGTGTTCTGCCGCCCGAATGACCAAAAACAAATTTAACATTGGGGTAATCTTTTAAATACTTTTCAAACTTATCGGGCGTAGCGGTGGACTGGCTGGCGTTTGTAGCCGCCCAGGTGTGGCTCATTATGGGGAAATTATGCTTGTCCGCCCACTCCCACACAGGTCTGAAGCCTTCGTCATCTGCAGGCGTATTTTCTACCGGCGGATGAAGCTTTATGCCTACAAAAGCAGGATGGTCACAGTATTTGTCCATAAGCTCAAGGCTCATTTTGCTTGCTCTTGCCTCGTACCTGAACATACTGCGGATTCTGCCATCATACTTTTCGTATTTGTCTATGGCTTCAAGCACACATGCGTGCCCCATATCAGTACAATGAATAAGTATGTCGCAGTTGACTGTCGGCTGATATTGCATCCAGATATCTGTACCTCTTTCAAATGTCGGAACGCCGCAACGGTCTTCTAACACGTGAACATGTGCATCAATAATCATAATATGTCACCTTTTCTGTTATTAGTTAAGCTCTTTTATAAGAACAGGTCCCAAAAGTCCGCTTTCCACAAATTCTCCTTCAAACTGCTGTGCAATTTTATGGTATGGGCCTATTATTTCCTTAGGCCATTTGTCAAAGGATTTTGTTGTTACATACTGATTTGCACAGGTGTTTGCAACATTTATAATAAGCTCGTTTTCTTCTTTAAGCAGGCTGCCGTCCACCTCGTATACAAAAGGTGCCATGGGACGTGTGCCTAAATCGTGTCCGTTTATTATAAGCTTATCGCAGGAATAATCCACCTTTCCAAGGTCAATAAGCACACTCTCGGGAATCTTATTAAGGCTAAAGCTTGTCTTGTAGGAAACAACACCCGAAAAGTCCTCGCCATAGGTTTTCTGCCAGTCGCCAAGCTGTGTTTTTGTGTACTCCTCGTTAAAAATTTCCGACTCAAAGCATTGCTCACCAATTATAAAGCTGCTTACTCTTGCCATTTTAAAATCCATAGGCTGTGCTATTACCTTGCCGACGCTCTTTCTGAAAGGAGCATCAAGTTCTTCATTGGTAATAAAGTATACTCTGCCTTCTCCCGATACAAGGGTCAGGCTGATGGATTCGCTTGCCTTATATATTTTACCCGACTCAGCATCAATTTCGTAGATATTGCCGCAATCCGAAAAGCTTACCGAGAAGCTTTCGGTGTTTACCGATTCGTTGTTAATAAGGTAAATTACACCGTTATCAAGAATTTTTTTGCGTACTGCAACCTTATCACAGCTTATTTGGGTTACAGCATTTACCTTTTCAAGCTGATTATAACTTATAACCTTACCGCCTGACGCTATGAATTTATCAAGCACTGCTTTTGAGGAATCGGGAATGTACTTACACTCGGGTAATACAACAGTATCATATTCCGCGGTGCCCGATTTGAGCTTACCGCCGCAAAGCTCTGCCGTTTCGAGAAAATCGTCGTCAATTATATCAAACTGGCAGTGGAGTTTTTCAAGCTGCCATGCTGTATTATCAAAGTCACTACACACTTTTTCTGCGTACTCGCCGCCTGTCCATATATCCCTCATAGGCATATAAAGACCTGTGTCCGACGCGGATTTGCCAAGGCACATAAGGTAAGACATTCTTGCAGAATACAGGTTAAAGTCCTGCAGCTGTCCCCAGGCGGGCACCTTGTTCATAAACTTGGGTCTGCCACCTGCCATACGGTATCCGTCATAGCTATACGCCTGTCCCATAATATTTATAAGATTTATTCCGCGCACCATCTGGTAGAGCATTACATATCTCATCTGCTCATAGGTAAAGCCTGCACCATATATGGAAAAGGACTCGGACACTGCATAGGGCGAGCCTATCTGCTCTGCCGCAGAAGATGCAAATCTCGGGAAAAAGTGGTTTTGCTGTCCCGGGAAAATCTGGCGCCATATAGTGTCAATACCCGGAATATCAAAGCTTCTCATCTGTCGCATAATGTGATGATAGCCGTGTTTTATGTTATTAATGGTTTCGTGCTCACCACCCATATGTCCTGCCGACTGCATATTGTTTTTACTGCACCAGTCACGCAGTTTTTCAAGGTAGTTTTTCGAGAGCATTTGTGCCACAAGGTCGTGGTAATCCCACTGCGCCTTGCGTTTTGCATCTGTGTCATTATCGTTATCTATAATAGCGGGCAAAAAGTCTGCCACGTCATAGCCGTATTTTTTTTTAAAAATTTCGCCGAAATTTCTGCACCAAGGAAAGGTCATTGCCGAAGGTTCATCGGTAAATGCTATCTGCATTTCCCTGCCGATATATTCGCCCAGGTGCTCCTTGTATTTTTCGTGTGTCATACCGATAAATACGTCGGTAGTTTCGGGGTCTATAATGCTCGGGTATGTGGGGGTATATTCGTCTGTCCACTCCTCGGTAACATACTCGTATATCTTTTTGTCGGTTTCAAAGCCTTCGTTTACGCGCACACCATCACAAAATGCCGCAATCGCATTTTCTGACGGAGTATAAGGCGATGCCACCTCATACTTTTTAATGCTTTTGTTTATAAGGTCAGGTCTTTTTCTTGCAACCTTACCTGTTGCACTGCCCGATGGCCAGCCGCCCTCATCATAGAGCCACACCTGCATACCCTTTGATGCCGCATATTCAACGGCATATTTGTATACATCAAAATACTCGTCTGTAAGATAGTCGGGCTCCAGCTCCGAAGGGTTAGTTTTGGGGCGAAAGTCTTTGGGAGAAGGCAGAATGTAGAATATTTTAATATTCTTTTCGCACATTTCGTCTATTTTGGTTTTTATGCCTTCTTTCGTAATGAGCGAACCCCACGACCAGTTATATGCGGGAAAAAAATCTGTCGGAGGAGCTTTAAGCAACTCTGCCGAAAAGGTTGATGCTCTTTTGTACTTTCTGTCACTTTGATATTTCATATATTTGTCCCTTCAAATTACATTTTGACTGCACCTGCCATAAGGCAGATGCAGTCAACGTGTTTTATTTTACAATTTGTGCAAAGAGCCTTTCTGCATTCTTACTCAGAATCATTTCTCTCTGTTCACGGCTTGCGTGTGTGAAAATCATATGCAAAACGCCGTTCATATCGTTATAGGGTGAGAATGAACCGAACAGCAGTCTTTCTGCACCTATATACTCGAGTGCATAGGGGAAAAACTTATACTGTGAGAAGTTATGCATTTCAAGATAAATGTTTTTGTATCTTTCGCAAAGTCCCATTACGTCACGGGCATAGTAAATGGTTTTCTGGTCGCTGCCCTCTAAGATAATGGGCATTTCGGGAAAGTCCTCGGCAACCTCTGCCAGAGTATCCCAGTCTGTTTGTGTGTGCCATACCATAAGCGGGATTTTTCTCTCCTGCATTGCAGAATAAATATCCCCCATCTGCCATTTTTTAAGCGAGTGTTTGAAATCCTTGGGGAACACTCTTATAATAACAGATTTGTTTTTAATGAGATGGTCAAGGTAGGTTTCAAAATTACTACCCATAAGATGCTGCTCTGCCGCAATAATGGGTGCGGCATAAAATGCATCGTTTTCTGCAACCTTGCGGAGCAGATTTTCGTTTGCGTCATCCCTGTCAGCGTCACTTATACAATGCTTGTCAGCAAGAACCAGGCGGCTTACACCCTCTTTTAAAATCTGTTCGGGTGTTGCCGGTGTTTCTTCTAAAAACTCATCGTAAAAGTTGGGAATATAACAGTTAATATCGAAAATATCACTTTCTGCTTTCAGCTTGTGAAAATTTTCATTCATTTCTTTTACAGTCATAGCTTTTTACCTCTTATTTAAGCTCCTTTACCACAACAGGTCCAACAAGACCACTTTCCACAAAGTCGCCTTCGAACTGCTGCATAATTCTGTGGTATGGTCCAATTACCTCATAAGGATACTTGTCAAGCACCTTGGATGTTACAAACTGGTTGGCACAGGTATTGGCAATATTAACGATAAGCTCGTTTTCTTCTTTAAGAAGTTTGCCGTCCACCTCGTATACAAAAGGTGCCATGGGACGTGTGCCCAAATCGTGACCGTTGATTATAAGCTTATCACAGGAGTAATCAACCTTACCCAGGTCGATGATAGCCTTTTCGGGTATTCTGTCAAGCTTAAAGCTTGTCTTGTAGGAAACAATGCCCGAGTAACCGTCGCCGTAGGTCTTTCTCCAGTCACCAAGCTCTGTCTTTTTGTATTCTTCGTTTATAAGCTCAAGCTGGTATTCCTCTTCACCAAGAGTAAAGCTTTCAACTCTTGCCATGGAGAAGTCTGTGGGCTGTGCTAAAATTTCGCCCTCGCTCTTTCTGTAGTCGGCATCAAGTTCTTCATCTGTTATGAAGTAAACTCTGCCTTCACCCGAAACAAGCGTCAGCTTATCCATTCCGCTTGCCTTGTAGATTTTGCCGAATTCTGCATCTATTTCGTAGATGTTGCCTTTATCCGCAAAGCTTACAGAGAAGGTTTCTGTGTCAACAGATTCGTTGTTAATAAGGTAAATAACACCGTTATCCAGTATCTTTTTACGAACTGCAACCTTGTCACAGCTGATATTTGCAATGCGGTTAGCCTTTTCAAGCTCATCGTAGTTTACAACCTTACCGCCTGCCTTAACAAATGCATCAAGTACAGCCTTTGATTCAGCAGGAATACGCTTGCACTTGGGCAGTACAACTGTGTCGTATGCTGCAGTACCAGAAACCAGCTTACCGTCAACAAGCTCTGCTGTTTCAAGGAAGTCATCGTCAATAATATCAAACTGATTGTGCATTCTTTCAAGTGCATAAGCAGTTTCGTCAAAATCATTAAATACTGCGGGTTTTTTATGTCCGTCTGCCCAGATGTCATGCATAGGCATATAAAGACCTGTGTCCGACGCGGATCTGCCAAGACACATAATGTAAGACATTCTTGCAGAATACATATTGTAGTCCTGCAGCTGTCCCCAGGTGGGCACCTCGGGTCTGAAGTTGGGTCTTCCGCCACCCATACCTGCTCCCTTTGTTTCGTAGGCATGTCCCATAATATTGATAAAGTTAATGCCACGAACCATCTGGTAGAGCATTACATATCTCATCTGTTCATATGTAAAGCCCGCACCGTAGATAGAGAAGGACTCGGACAGTGCGTAGGGAGAGCCAATCTGTTCAGCCGCAGAGGATGCAAATCTCGGGAAGAAGTGGTTTTTCTGTCCCGGGAAAATCTGGCGCCAGATAGTGTCTATACCGGGGATATCAAGACCTCTCATACCTCTCATGATATGATGATAGCCGTGCTTTACATTGTTTATTGTTTCGTTTTCGCCGCCGAAGTGACCGCCGGACAGCATATTATTTTCATTACACCATGCACGGAGCTTTTCAAGATAGTTTTTGTTTAAAAGCTCTGCAACAAGGTCATGGTAATGAATTTTAGCCTGTGCACCTTCTTCTGTGTCAAGCTCTTCATCCATAATTGCAGGCAGATAATCGGTTAAATCATAGCCGTATCTTTCCTTGAACATTTCGCCAAAGCCTCTGCACCAGGGACGACCTAAAGCAGAAGGTTCATCGGTAAATGCAACCTGAAGTGTTGTGCCTACATATTCACCAAGATACTCTTTGTACTTATCGTGGGTCATCTTGATAAATTCATCGGTTGTTTCGGGGTCGATTATGCAGGGGTAAGGAGGTGTGAACTCATCCTCCCAGAAGTCTATGTAGTATTCGTCTATCTTCTTATCCGTAGTAAAGCCTGCTTCTACACGCTTGCCATCGCAGAAAGCTGCAAGAGCAGTTTCACAGGGAACATAGGGAGAATCTACTTCCTGCTTTTTAACACTTCTGTTTAAAAGCTCGGGTCTTTTTCTTACAATCTTGCCTGTTGCACTACCCGAGGGCCAGCCGCCTTCATCATACATCCAAACCTGCATTCCCTTTTTTGCAGCATACTCTACAGCATGCTTATACATATCAAAGTATTCGGGTGTGAGGTAATCGGGGCGCATATCTGTGGGGTTTGTTGTGGGACGGAAATCACCGGGAATAGGCAGAATATAGAATAATTTAATATTCTTTTCGTACATTCTGTCTATTCTTTCTTCAATTCCTTCCTTTGTTACAGGTGAACCCCATGTCCAGTTAAATGCGGGAAAAAACTCTGTGGGAGGCATGTTAAAGCCTTCTACAGTAAATTTTGTGCTTCTTTCATATTTTCTGTTATTTACATATTTCATAAAATTATCCTCCAGATTTATTCGGGGGTTTATTTGTTGATTTTGAAAATCCTTGCAGCGTTTCCGCCAACGATAAGCTCCTTGTCCTCGGAAGAAATGTTTGCACCCATAACCATACCAATGGGAACACACAGGTCAAACCAGAGAATATCGCTACCGATAAGGAGCTTGTCTGCGCCAACGTTTTCGCAGATGTATTCAACAAGCTTGCGGTTATAAATATCGCCGGCAATATCAAAATATGTATTGGGATAAAGCTTACCGAGGCGAACTGCTTCTTTTATACCCTGTGTTCTGCCACCCGAGTGACCCATAATGAATTTAACCTCGGGGAAGTCTTTTATAAACTTTTCAAATCTTTCGGGAACCGCAAACTTCTGCTTGGGGTTGGATGTAAGCGCCCAGGTATGGCTCATAATGGGCAGGTCATATTTTTTTGCAATTTCAAATACTGCTCTGTAGCCTTCGTCATCTGCATAGATGGAGTTATCCGAGGGATGGATTTTAATACCTACAAATGCAGGATGGTCATGGTACTTTTCGATAATTTCCAGGCAGATTTCAGCCTGTTTGGGATTATAGTAGAAGTAGTTTAAAACTCTTCCGTTTGTTTTTTCGTAAATTTCTATACTTTTTTTAGCTTCATCCCAATCAACAAAGCCGCCAATAGACTTACCGAATACCTGTACAATATAGTCGCAACCTATATCATCAAGGTGCTTCATAGTAGTTTCCAAAGTTGCATCAAGGGCAGGAACACCTGCATCCTCAACTAAATGTGCATGAGAATCTATAATTAACATAAATTACACAACCTTTCTAATTATTTCTTAATTTCGCCCATAAGACGTTCAAAGTTCTTGCTTAAGATAAGCTCTCTCTGTGCTTCATTTGTGTGATGTGCAATCATATAAAGCACACCGTTCATGTCGTTGTAGGGTGAGAATGAACCGAACAACATACGTTCTGCACCGATATGCTCCAGTGCATAGGGCAGGAATTTGTACTGTGTATAGTTATGCATTTCAAGGTAAATGTTTTTGTATCTTTCGCAAATACCCATAATGTCACGTGCATAGTAGATTGTCTTCTGGTCACTGCCTTCTAAAATTATGGGCAGGTTGGGGTACTGCTCTGCAACCTCTGCAAGAGTGTCCCATTCAATCTGTGTATGCCAAACCATAAGAGGAATTCTTCTTTCTTCCATAGCCGAGAAGATATTGCCCATCTGCCATTTTTTCATGGAGTGC
>JAZNUH010000037.1:0-9929 GCA_045592225.1 Clostridia bacterium
TGTCCCTGAGTCTTTGTGTCACGTCCGTAGGGTGTTGTCTGTGTAATCTGGCCGGGCAGTGTTGTAGGAGCCATCTGTCCGCCTGTCATGCCGTAAATAGCATTGTTAACGAATATAACAGTAATGTTTTCACCTCTGGATGCAGCGTGAACTGTTTCAGCAGTACCGATAGCTGCAAGGTCACCGTCGCCCTGATAGGTAAATACTACTCTGTCAGGAAGAGCACGTTTAACACCTGTAGCAACAGCGGGAGCACGTCCGTGTGCTGCTTCAATCATATCACATTCAAAGTAGTTATATGCGAATACAGAACAACCAACAGGTGCAATACCTACGGTTTTGCCTTCTATACCCAGTTCATCCAATACCTCTGCAACAAGACGGTGGATTATACCGTGAGTGCAACCGGGGCAGTAATGAAGATTTACATCACATAAAGCCTTGGGCTTTTCAAATACTTTAGCCACGTGCAACTCCCCCTTTCATTTTCATAACATAGTCATATATTTCATCAGGTGTAGGAATAACGCCGCCTGTTCTTCCGAAGAATTCTACAGGCTTCTTGCCGTTAACAGCAAGGCGAACATCTTCAACCATCTGTCCCATACTCATCTCAACAGAAAGGAATGCATCAACCTTTTCAGCAGCCTTTGCAAAGTTTTCTGAAGGGAAGGGCCAGAGTGTGATAGGTCTTATAAGACCAACCTTAACGCCGTCTTTACGAAGCTGTGCAATAGCACTCTTTGCAACACGTGCAATTGTGCCGTATGCTGCAATAATAATTTCAGCATCTTCGGTCATATATTCTTCAACCTTTGTTTCGTTCTTTTCAATAACCTTATATTTTTCATATCTGTCAACAACCATTTTTTCAAGTGCATCGGGTTCGATGTAGAGAGAGTTTACAATATTGTGCTTTCTCTTGCACTCTGTACCTGTTGTTGCCCATGTTTTTTCAGGCAGATCACGTTTCTTGCCGGCTTTAAACTCAATAGGTTCCATCATCTGACCTATCATACCGTCACCCATAATCATAACGGGCATACGGTACATATCGGCAACATCAAACGCTTCCTGAGTAAGGTCAACCAGTTCCTGAATGGAGCTGGGAGCAAATACAACGAGCTTATAATCGCCGTGTCCGCCACCCTTAACAGCCTGGAAATAGTCACTCTGTGCAGGCTGAATACCGCCAAGGCCGGGGCCTCCGCGTACGATATTTACAATTACACAGGGCAGGTCACTGCCGGCTATGTAAGAAATACCTTCTGATTTAAGGCTTATTCCAGGGCTAGAAGATGAGGTCATAACTCTTGAACCTGTACTTGCAGCACCGTAAACCATGTTAATTGCCGCAACTTCACTTTCTGCCTGTAAGAATACGCCATCTACTTTAGGCATACGTTTTGCCATGTAAGCCGCAACCTCTGTCTGAGGAGTTATCGGATAACCGAAAAATAAGCGACATCCCGCTTGTATTGCAGCTTCAGCAATGGCTTCATTGCCTTTCATTAAGACTTTTTCTCCCATGTCACATACCTCCTATTATTTTTCTACCTCGATAACAGTGTCAGGACACATTGTTGCACAAAAAGCACATCCAATGCATTTTTCCTGCTCTAAAACCTGGGCGGGATGAAATCCTTTTTTGTTGAGTCTGTCCATTGCTATTACAACAATACCTTTAGGACAAACAGTTGTACAAAGTTCGCATCCCTTGCATTTGTCTTCGTTAAAAGTTACCTTTGCCATAAGTTATCATCCTTTCTCGCGAATGGTAAATTGATATATAAATGAAGTCCCAATACGGGATTATTTATCTTGTTTTCTACTTGTTCAGCCAAATCTTCTTTTACCGCTGTTAAAACAACAGGTATGTCCGTTTTAGCTGAAATTTCTTCAGCAAGCTTTTGTCCGTCCAAAACAATTTCGGCAGTTGTTTCGTCTGCCAGATGAGTGGAGTTTATAAGCCCTGTTACCTTGAGTCTGCTTACCGCTTCAATATTTCGCATAAGTTCTATGGTATCATCCGCATTAGCGGTAAGAGGTCTGCTTTTATTTATTACAAAATACATTTCATATCCGTGTTTTGTAAAGTGGGGATTAAACATTCCCAAAGCTATTGCCCCATCATCATCGCCGCCAACGTCAAATATTACATTTTCTTCGTCACTTGCAAAAACAGAAAAAATTTCGCTGCCCAATGACGGAATGTCAACATTTGTATTTGCATACTGGGGTACTATCACTCGTACACCCATATCTTCAAGCTGTTTTTTTGCATCTGCAGTTCTGAAGTACGGGTTTACTGTGTCCATATCAACTATTACAGAACTTCCGCCGTAATTTGCGGCAAGGTTAACAGCAACCTCTGTTTTTCCGCTGCCAAAATGGCCTACAATGATTTTAATTTTCTTCATAAGGAATTACCTCTGTTATTCTGCTTTGAAACCTGTTTCCCTTAAAAATGATTTTTCCGAGTGCAATGGATATGAGTATCGATAGTGCCATCGTGCCCAGAGTGATAAAATCTGCTGCGGCAGTGCTGACTCTGCCCAATAAAACCCACGCAACGATACCTGTTATAGCTATTGGGAGAATATATGCAACAAAAGCCATTATCAGGAAGGATGAGCTTTTCATGTAAACTAAAACCCTGTCTCCTGTTTTTGCATTGGCAGAATTAATCACTGTACGGATTTTTTCTTTGTTTTCGCAAAGATTACAGTTTCCACAGTTATCACCGCAGGAAGTGTCTCTTACGATTTTAACAGATGCTTTATCCTTATATGTGTTTAACACAATACCTGTCTGTTCCATAAATTTCTCCGTTCATAATAGTATAACACTTTTTCGACAGAATGTAAACAACTTAAATTAATTTTATGAATATTCTTTAAGAAGTTTTGCTCTTACATTCCAAAGGGCCTCGGATAAGTCAACATAATATTTGTGCGGGTTTTCAAATCTTTTCACTTCATCCCACAAATTATCTATCTGCTCCGCGCAATACTCTTTAATTTTTTTAAGCTCGGGAGACTCATACACAAGTTTACCCTTATCAAATATTTTTACCAGCATTTTCTTTGCCGTGTAATTTGTTACGGTTTTTCTTTTCCATGTGTGTTCAGGGTCAAAAAGCTCGTAAGGCTTGGAATCATCAATTGTTTCACCATGAAGTGTCATTACATCCGCAATTGCCTTTCCGCTGTCCTTTTCAAATAAGCGGTACACATCCTTAAATGCAGGAACAGTAATTTTTTCAACATTTTCACTGAGTTTAATCTTGGGCACCATTTTATCTTTATCCCATGTTGCAACAAGCTTATAAACACCACCGAATACAGGTTCGGATTTTGATGTTATAAGTCTTTCACCAACACCGAAAGAATCAATCTTTGCACCCTGCATAAGCGTATCTCTGATTATATACTCGTCAAGTGAATTGGAGACAACGATGGTGCATTCGGTAAGTCCTTCTGCGTCAAGTCCTTCTCTTACCTTTTTGCTTAAATATGTTATGTCCCCGCTATCAATTCTTACGCCTGCAAGTTTTTTGCCCAAAGGTTTAAGAATTTCATTATGGACACGAATTGCATTCGGCAGGCCTGACTTTAAAACGTTATAGGTATCAATAAGTAACACACAACTATCGGGATAAGTTTCCGCATAAGACTTAAATGCATCGTATTCAGTGTCAAAAAGCTGTACCCAGCTGTGTGCCATTGTACCAAGGGCGGGAATTTGGTACATTACATCCGAAATAGTACAGGCCGAACCTGCACAACCGCCAATATAAGCCGCTCTCGAGCCTGCAATGGCTGCATCGGCACCCTGTGCTCTTCTTGACCCGAATTCCATAACAGGTCTGCCTTCAGCAGCACGCACAATTCTGTTTGCTTTTGTAGCAATAAGTGATTGGTGGTTTATGGTAAGCAGTATCATAGTTTCAATAAGCTGTGCCTGAATAACAGGTCCCTTTACCGTAACTATAGGTTCACCCGGAAAAACAGGTGTTCCTTCGGGTACCGCATATACATCACATTCAAACTTAAAGTTTTTTAGATATTCTAAAAAGTCTTCCGAAAACAGATTTCTTCCGCGAAGATATTCAATATCAGCATCGGTAAATGTTAAATCTGACAAATATTCTATAAGCTGTTCAAGACCTGCGGCAATAGAAAATCCGCCTCCGTCGGGAACTCTTCTGTAAAACATATCAAAGCAAGCTTCTTTATTCCCCATTCCCTTGGCGAGAAAACCGTTTGACATTGTAAATTCATAAAAATCTGCCAGCATTGTAAGATTATTTTTATTTCTTACTTCCATTTTGTCCTCCGATTAATGTATGTCTAAACAAAACACAGTCGAAATCCATAATAGACTTCGACCGTATCTGTTAAAAGTTTTCAAGAGCATCATTAAGCCAGTATTCAGCAATATCCATCGCTGCGTACATGCCTTCTCGTTCTGCTTTTTTAATTACTTTTTCTCTGCCCGCTCCGTTTGTCTGAAGCTGTATGGTGATTTCTGTTGAAAGGTCCATATCATCAAGCTTTTTTGTTCCGTTAACAATTAATACGACAATGTATCTGTCAGCAGGATTGCCGTAATAAATCATATTTCCGCGTCTTACAAGCGGTTTTCCTTTATACTGTAAAAGTTTTTCCATATCCAAAACTATCACTCCCTCCGGATTTTAAAAGAATTATATCACAATAGCAGTGTAATGTAAAGTATTTTATTGAAGTTCGTATACCGCTCTGCTTCCGCCAATATATTTAGGTCTTGTTTTTGCAAAGGTTACATGCGCATTACCTATTGTATCACTTGAGAGACGTACAGGAACTGCAACATGTCTTAAATGCATACCAATAAATGTATCGCCTATATCCATTCCTGCATGAGCCTTTACAAATTCAATCATGCAAGGCTGCCTGAACTTCTTATATGCCGCCGTGCCGGCACTTCCGCCTGCTTTGGGTGCAGGAACAACTGTAACCTCTTCAAAACCGTATTTTTCTGCTGCTTCTCTTTCAATTACAACCGCTCTGTTTAAATGTTCACAACATCCAACAGCGAGATAAATACCTGTACCTTCGAGCGCCTCAAGTGCGCCATCAATAACCTCTTCTCCAACCTCGTACACAGAGCCTTTACCAATGTTGCTGCCTGTTATTTCACTTGTGCTGCATCCGAGTATAACTATCTGTCCCGCTTTAAGCTGAGCGGCATCTATAAGTTCCTTCATAAGCTTGCAAACTTCCTGTTTTATCATAACTAATCCTCCTTTAACATATCAGGTCTTTTTTGTTTTGTTCGTTCCAGCGATTTATTGTATCTCCATTCACGTATTTTCGCCTCATGTCCGCTTAAAAGTATAGGCGGTACCTCTCTGCCCATAAACACAGGAGGGCGCGTGTACTGCGGATATTCAAGCAATCCGTCCGAGTGGGATTCGGTCTGCGAATTACCGTTTTGTACTACACCGGGTATCATTCTTGCAACCGAATCAATAATAGCCATTGCAGGAATTTCTCCACCGGTGAGCACGTAATCTCCAATAGATATTTCTTCGTCAACAATTTCTTCGATTATTCTTTCGTCAACACCTTCATAGTGACCGCAAAGAATAACAATTTCAGGCAACTCAGCAAGCTGTCTTGCCTTTTCCTGGTTGAAAACTGTGCCCTGCGGCGACATATATATTACATAGGGTTTACTTTCGGCTTTTTCTGCCACCGACATATAAGCATCATATATCGGCTGCGGTGCCATAACCATTCCGCCGCCTGCACCGTAAGGATAATCATCCACCCTTTTGTGCTTGTCCTTGGAATAATCCCTTATATTAATAAAATTCATCTCCAAAAGCTCGTTTTTTCTTGCACGTCCGATAATGCTGTCACCTAAAACGGCTTCAAACATATCGGGAAACAAGGTAAGCACATTAATCCTCATCACCAAGTAATCCCTTCATAGGCTTAATTATTATTTTCCCTGCATCAATATCCGTGCTTATTACAACCTCATCGATAACAGGAATAAGATATTCTTTTCCGTCAGCATTTTTAACGGTATATACATCGTTACTGCCGGTCTTGAACACGTCTGTCACTTTACCCAGGTCTCTGCCCTCGTCGGTAAACACAGACAGACCTATAATGTCAGCAACATAGTACCTTCCCTCGGGTAATGGGTCGGCATTTTCTCTCTTAACATACAGGTCCTTGCCACGCATTCTTTCTGCGGCATCAACATTATCAATCTCTTTAAATTTTATTATTATTGAACCTTTATGGGGTCGGATATTACGAACTGTGAGCGGTTCATTCTCCGACAGATAAAGGGTTTTTATATTATCAAAAAAAGACGGGCCGTCAGCATAATATATTGCTTTAACCTCGCCTGCTATTCCGTGGGTATTTACTACTTTTGCACATAAAAGCATTTACAGCACCTCCATACGACAGTTTATGGCGTGCCGCACTTGGCGGCACGCCTCATAGGTTATACTATGTCCACTATTACTCGCTTGTTTTCCTTAATGGATGCTGCCTTTACAACAGAACGAATTGCTTTCGCTATTCTACCCTGTTTTCCGATAACCTTGCCCATATCTCCGGAATTTACATGAAGTTCAAGCACTGTTGTGCCGTCGCTTTCTCTTTCCTCAACAACAACATCATCGGGATTATCCACAAGGGATTTCGCTATGAGTTCAAGTAATTCTTTCATGCTGTTACCACCTTTCTTTTAAAAAGCGAATTAGTCAATAATTCCGCTTCTCTTAAGCAAAGATTTAACGCTGTCTGTGGGAAGAGCACCTGTAGCAATCCATTTCTGTACCTTTTCTGCATCAAATTTGATTTCAGAAGGGTTAGCCATGGGATTGTATGTTCCTACCTCATCGATAAATCTGCCGTCGCGGGGATAACGAGAATCAGCTACTACTACTCTGTAGAAAGGAGCCTTCTTGCTACCTACGCGTCTGAGTCTGATTTTTACTGCCATTTTGAGTCACCTCCGAATTAATTTTTATTAGAACCCTTTTCTAAAAGGGAAATCTAAACTTTTTCTTTTTGTGCTTTGCTGCACCGCCCATAAACTGCTTTATCATTTTCTGCATTTCTTCAAACTGTTTTAAAAGTCTGTTTACGTCTGCTACTGTAAGACCGCATCCTGCCGCAATTCTTCTTTTGCGTGATGCATTTATTATTGAGGGGTTTTCCCTTTCTGCCATTGTCATCGACTTGATTATTGCCTCTGTATGAGCCATGTGCTTCTGGTCAATGGTTGCGCCCGAAAGTGCTTTTGCATTAACCCCGGGAATCATACCTGCAAGTTGTTCAAGCGAGCCCATTCCCTTCATCTGCTCCATCTGGTCAAGAAAGTCGTTAAGGTCAAAACGCTGACTTTTAAGCTTTTGTTCAAGCTCTATGGCTTTCTTTTCATCAAATGCTTCCTGTGCCTTATCAATAAGGGTAAGCATATCACCCATTCCCAGGATTCTTGATGCCAGTCTGTCGGGATAAAAGGGTTCGATATCTGTAAGCTTTTCGCCGACACCCGAAAATTTAACAGGTTTACCTGTTACAGCTTTTACAGAAAGCGCCGCACCGCCTCGAGTGTCACCATCAAGCTTTGTGAGAACAACACCGTCAATTCCAACTGCTTCTTCAAAGCCCTTTGCTATATTTACCGAATCCTGACCTGTCATAGCATCTACAACAAGAAGTATTTCGGTGGGGTTTACAGCCTTTTTAATTGCTTTAAGCTCATCCATCAGTTCTTCATTAATATGAAGTCTGCCGGCTGTATCTATAATAACAGTGTCGTATTTTGATTTATCACAGTTTTTAACAGCGGATTCTGCAACCTTTACAGGGTCTGTTGCGCCTTCTACAGAGTATACATAAACACCTACTGCTTCACCAACAACCTGAAGCTGTTTTACTGCCGCCGGTCTGTATACGTCACAGGCAGCAAGCATAGGTTTTTTTCCTTGTTTTTTTAAAAGTCCTGCAAGCTTTGCCGATGTTGTTGTTTTACCTGCACCGTTAAGTCCTACCATCATTACTACAGTGGGTAACGAAGGCGAAACCGCTATTTTGGATTCTGTACCTCCCAGCAGTTCAACAAGCTCATCGCGAACAATTTTTACAATCTGCTGACCGGGAGTAAGGCTTTCAAGTACATCTGCACCCATAGCCTTTTCACTTACTTTATTTATAAAATCTTTAGCAACCTTGAAGTTTACGTCAGCCTCTAAAAGTGCCATTCGCACTTCACGCATTGCTTCTTTAATATCTTTTTCGCTTACTCTGCCTTTGCCGCGAAGCTTTTTAAACACGCCTTGCAGCTTATCGCCCAAGCTTTCAAATGCCATTATTACAACTCCAATATTTCGGTTATTTGATATGCCATATCCGAAAGTTCTTTATCCCCTGTTTTGTCAGAGAGATTTTTTATTTTATCGGTTATAGCCAATATTCCGTCAAATCTTTTTACCATACCAAGTGTGGTTTCAAATTCACGAAGGTGGGCTTCACCTTTCTTTATAAGATCACGCGCACCCTGTCTTGTTATATCCATGTTCTCTGCAACCTCTGCAAGAGATAAATCCATATTGTGATACATAGAAAGTGCCGTAGCCTGTTTTTCTGTTATAAGTGCACCGTAAAACTCCAAAAGTCTGCTTACGGTAATTTTCTCGTTCATCAAAACCACCCTGTCTGTAAAGCAAAAATGTTTTACACCTTGATTATTTTACACACAAAAAACTTATTTGTCAAGGAATTTATCAAAAAAAGTTAAATATTTTAATTTTTTTGCAAAAAAGGGGTTGACTTTATCAAAAAAAAGTGGTATTATACACAAGTCGCCTGGGTGTAGCGCAGTTTGGTAGCGTGCTTGAATGGGGTTCAAGAGGCCGGGAGTTCAAGTCTCCCCACTCAGACCATAAATAACCATCGTATCGATAGATGCGATGGTTATTTCATTATTCAGGGAGACTTGAACTCAGGGTGAGCACGAGCCGTTAATAAAACGGTTGATAACCGTTTTTAGGCGAGTGGTGTGACGCGGGTACCGAAATGCAAAGCATTTGGGTCGCGGAGCAAGTCGGATGCGAAGCATACGAGTCTGTCTCCCCACTCAGACCATTAAAAAACCATCGTATCGATAGATTCGGTGGTTTTTTCGTTGTTCAGGGAGACTTGAACTCCTAAATTCCCTAATAAAGTTTAAAATATATTTTCTATTTGACATTACCGTTCAAAAGTTGTATAATCAGTTAGTAAAATCTAACCAATACAAGAAAGGATGTTTAATATGATACTTTTAGTTACACTTTTAATTTGTGCAGCCATTGCGGCAATTTGTATTTACACAATAATGAGCATGGTAAAAAAATCAAAGAGCGGTTGTTGCGGATGCTCGGGATGTTCATCCGAATCAGCTTGTAAATCCAGCACAAGCTATGCACACAGCTACACCGTTTATATTGACGGTATGTCCTGCGGACATTGCAAAGCAAGAGTTGAAGAACTGTTTAACAGTTTTAAAGAAACAAGTGCCGAGGTTGACCTTGATAAAAAATGTGCATTTGTTAAGAGTAATTTCCCTGCCGATGAAGAAAAGATAAAAGCTGCCGTAAATGATTTGGGTTTTGAATTTAAAAACATTGTTCAGTAACAAAAAAACCGCCGAACGGCGGTTTTTTATTATTTAGTTTCTTCAATAGATTTTATTATATCTCTTCCTATACCTCTTTGGTATTCCGAAAAAAACGTGTCGACATATAACAATGTGATTACATATCCGGTTTCATTATCCGATGCGAAAAAAGTTTCACAATATGTATCGGGGTAGCCCTCCTCGGTAAATGTTGTAACCACCGTATATGTTCTGTTTCCTAAGGTTTGGGT
>JAZNUH010000038.1:0-12418 GCA_045592225.1 Clostridia bacterium
TACCTGTGAGAAGCCCTATTACAGGTGCATTTACTACGCCTTTGAGAATAGTCAGTACAGACAGTTTGCCGTTACTTTTCGGTGTGATAATGTAAAGCCCCCAAGTGTAGCCTATAAGGCTGAAAGGGAAGGTGAACATTGAGTATTTAAAAAGCATATCCATGCCCCACATCTCAAGCACAAGGAAGTTGCCGAAAAAACCAAAATTGCCAAAGGTGAGCGCGTATACCAGCAAGTTTTTATGGTATGTTTTATCACTGTTACCTTTTGTGTTCCCGTGAATAAGTCTTGCAAGCGGGTATGCCACAGCCATTGCGGCAAAGGCGAGAATAAAGCCGTAAAGGAGCAAATCTGCATTCTCACGGAAAGACTGAGGTGTGCATTTACTCATCATTGCAAACATAAGCTGTGCCGGCGAAAATACATTTACCTGTAGCTTTGAAAGGGTTGTGTCTGCGTTTTGGGGCAGTATCTTGGTTTTATTCAGTATAAAGCCTGTGATGATGAAAAGAAACATCATCAACATCTGAGAAAGTGTGAGCGAAAAAACCTGCATTTTGTACTCCTTAAATGGTTACAAACATATTAAACAGTATGGGTATGGTAATTACCGAAAGAAGGGTTGATGTAAGCACCATTGATGCACCTGTATGTGTTTCTCCGCCAAAGGTAGCAGGGAACACTATGGTGTTCATACCGATGGGAGAAGCAAATGCGATAAGGGCAAAGGTGATAACATCGGATGTTACGTTAAAGCACTTGAGTATAAGAACAAGCGTTGCAGGGATTATAAAAAGCCTGAGCGCGGTTAAAACATAAGCCTTTTTGTTTTTGAAAAGCTCAAGCATATTGTACCCGCCAATGGCAAAGCCGGCAATGAGCATAGCGTTGGGACCCATGCAGTTTGATGCATTTTCAAGTGCAGTTTTTACAAATTCGGGAATGTACTTTGCAATACCTAAAAGACCTGCAATAATACCAAGAACAACACCTAAAATGGGAGCTGTGAACAGGCTTTTGAGAATACTTTTAATTCCGCCGGTTGAGTGGTCTTTGGGAATGAGTATGTATATTGCCCAGGTGCTGCACAAAATGTCAAGAGGGAGCTTAAACATTGAGTATTTAAACAGCATTTCTGTTCCCCACAGGCCAAGTATAAGAAAGTTACCCATATATGAGTAGTTGGCAAATGCCAGGGCGTACTTATACACGTTTCGCTGATATGCAACCTCGGGTTTGCGCTCGGGATTGCGCACAAACAATGTGGACAGGGGATAAGCAAGAATTATAAGTGCAACAATAACTATTGTACCGCACAGAATAAGATACGAGTTTTCTGCAAAGGTTTTAACTGTACAATGAGCTGACATTGCAAAAAATGCCTGTGCGGGAGAGAAAACATATACCTGAAGACGGGATAAAGCAACATCGGCGTTTTCAGGTAACATTTTTATTTTGTGAAGAAGAATGCCTACGCCAATAAAAATTGCCATCATAAGCATTTGTGTAAGTGTAAGTGAAAATACTTCCATAATATAACCCCTTTAATAAAATTGCATCTTGACTATATTAGCACAAATTACACGTTTTTTCAACAAAAAAATTAAAATTTGAATAATCGATAATTTTGATTGACTTATTGGTGAAAGGGGCGTATAATAAAAAATATAAACGAATAGGGAAGGAGACAGATTTATGGCTAACATATGGCATGACATTTCACCCAACAGAATAACTCCCGAGGATTTCGTATGTGTTGTGGAAATTTCAAAGGGAAGTAAGAAAAAATATGAGCTGGACAAGGAAACAGGTCTTATTATTCTGGACAGAATTCTTTATACATCCACTCATTACCCTGCGAATTATGGATTTATACCACGTACATTGGGTGATGACGGTGACCCGATGGACGTATTGCTCCTTTGCTCGGCAGCACTTGAGCCTATGTCGCTTTGCAGAGCGTATCCCATTGGCGTTATTTCAATGGTAGATAACGGTGCAAATGATGAAAAGATAATAGCAATTCCTTTCCAGGATCCTACATATAATGGATATACAGACATTCGTGAACTGCCCGAACACATTTTTGACGAAATGAGACACTTTTTCAGTGTGTATAAAAACCTTGAAAATAAGGATACAGCGGTTAAAGAGGTGGCTCACCGCGAAGAGGCTATGGCGGTTATTGAACAGTCAATTAAAAACTATAACGAGAAAATACTGCCAAGACTACATAGAAGTTATTCTACAATATAAAAGCAAATTGAATGGGACTGTAAAAAGCAATGCTTTTTACAGTCCCAATTTTTTTAGGGATAGGAAAAACAGTTCAGAACGGACGAACACAACCCGAAGGGTAGCACCGCTGATTATACGAGGTATATCAGCGGTTGAGTTCGTTCGTAGCAAAAAGACATAAATATAAGAAAAATATCGCTTTCAAGCGATATTTTTCCACATATAAAAGAATTTTATGATTTAGTAACAATACTCTGTTTGAGTTTTATTGTAATTTTGTCTTTTTGCGGTCTGTTTTTTTTACATCCCTGTTTTTATTCAGTCATTGTAGGTAATGTAGAGCCAGCATAAGGCATTACATATACACTTGCATCCTTGCCGTACTTTTCAAAAGCATGGGCAAGAGCACTGTCCAGACTGTCAAAGGGTGTGATGTAAAGGCTTTTCACAAAATCCTCGGGCAAATCACTTACAAGGCAAACCTCTGCCTGCTGTGATATTTTTGCAATAGCTGCAGCCTTATGGCCGCCAAGCTGGAAGTTTTTGCGGATTTCCGAAAGTCTTTCTTCGGGGGTAAAGGTTGTCATCCACTTTTCAAAACAGCCTTCGCCAAGTCCTTCCTTGCAGGATGCGCACAGTATAACCGTGCCGCCGTCTTTTACTGCAAACTTGGAATTGTCAAGGCCCTTCTGCGCCTGATAAAGGTTTAAATCCTTGGGGTAGCCGCCAACAGATACAATAACAATATCTGCCTTTTCCTTTATTGGCACCTTGTAGAGTGTGTCAAGGAATTCACAGCCTGCTCTGTGAGCATCTATGTAGTGGCCTGCATAGCTCTTTAAAATCTTTTTGTGTGCGTCGAGAACTACGTTTACAATGTAGTCTACGCGGCGGAAGTTAGCCACTTCGTCAATATCGCGACGAACAGGATTGCCTTCAATTCTGCCTGTTTCTGCGCCCTCTTCAAGCATCATTGAGTGGTTGGACTGAATGGATGCACGGTTGCATACGCCGGGCATAACAGCCTTTGCACCGCCGGAATAGCCGGCAAAATAGTGAAACTCTATGTTACCCACACAGATAAGTCTGTCTGCATTGGCAACGGGAGTAAACACTTCGTAGGGAGTGCCGACAGATGAATGACCCATTAAAACAGTGTCCGAAGGGTCACAGTCAATACATTTTACTCTGTCATAAACCTCTTTACCCACAAGCTTTATCTGTTCTTCTTCTGTGTGCTTTCTGTGAGAACCTAAGGCAAACACAACAGTTATGTCACTATCAGGAATGCCTGCAGCACTAAGCTCGTCTAAAATAGGGGGGAGAACATCGTAGCTTGGTACGGGGCGTGTAATATCGCTTGTAATTATAACAACCTTTTCACCCGGCTTTATAACCTCAGAAATGTGGGGTGCGCCGATAGGGTTTTTAAGGCTGCGGGCAACCTCTGCACGTCCGCCGATGGGAACGTCTAAGGGGTTGGGCTCAATTACTCCCAAAAGATTTTTATCGTCAATGGAAAAGTTTATATTCTCTTTGGAATAGCCTATTGTAAGTTCCATAAAAACTCTCCTTTTCGCTTATTTGCCTGTTCCGAAAGTCTTTGCCGCATGGCGCAAAGCCTTTACTACAGGAAGTTCTTCACCTGTAAGGAAACGGATGAGAGCACCGCCACCTGTGCAAATGTAAGAAATCTTCTTTGTAACTTCGTACTTTTTAGCAGCAGTAACACTGTCACCGCCGCCAACTACTGTATAAGCCTCTGTATCGCCCAAAGCTTCAAAAACAACCTTGGTGCCAAGCTCTGTAGGTGCTTCTTCAAAAATACCCATAGGACCGTTTACAAAAACAGTTTTGGAGGATGCTATAACATCGGCATAAGCCTTTGCTGTTTCGCTGCCAATATCAACTGCACCAATTTCGTCGGGTACTTCGCCAATCTTACATTCAGCACGAACGCCGTCCTTTACATATGCAAGGTCGGTGGGGAGCTGGATTTTGTCACCATATTTTTCGAATATAACCTTTGCTTTGTCAATGTATTCTTCGTAGTTGCTCTTATAGATAAAGTCAACACTGCCATGACCGATTTTTGCGCCGGTTGCATAAAGCAGAATGTTACCTACAAGACCGCCTGTGAGTACACGGTCAGCTGTACCGCTGCCAAGTACTGTTTCAAGCATTAAGAATGCATCCGAAATCTTTGCGCCGCCCAGTACAAATGTGCAGGGACGTGCGGGGGATTCCATAAGCTCTGAAATTACACAGTATTCCTTTTCAAAAAGACGGCCCATAGCCGAGGGGAGTACCTGTTCAAAGCCGCACAGAGTGGGCTGGTCACGGTGTGCTGCAGCAAAAGCATCGCAAACGTACATATCAGCTAAAGGTGCAAGCTTTGAAACAACGTGTGTTTTAGCCTGTTCCTCGTGGGTAAGGCGTAATTTAAGTTCAAAGAGAGTTTGTTCTTCTGCTTCAAAGCGCACATTATCAAGAAGGATTATATCTCCCTCCTTCATAGCCTTAATGGCCTCGCGTGCGGTGGGACCGCATACATCTTCAACAAACTGCACCTCTTTGCCTAAAAGGGATGTAAGAACATCGGCGTGAGGACGGGTTGTGTAAAAGTTTTTGTATTCTATATCGCTTCCCTGATGTGCCATAACTACAAGCTTTGCACCTGCATCAGAGATTTCTTTCAAAGTGGGTGCACAAGCCTCAATACGGGCTGTGCTTTTAAGTGTTCCGGTAGCGTGGTCTACCGGCTGATTCATATCAACACGACACAAAACGGTTTTGCCTTTAAGGTTAAACTCGTCAAGTGTGCAAATACCAAAACGCATATTACCAAAGCCTTTCTGTAAAATGGAAGTATGTCGCACCTTGCGGTGCGACATATCTCTTACTTTTATTATTTAAATCTACCAATACCGAGGTACTTGTTAGTAGCAGCAGTACCTTCTTTACGTGTTGTCTGCATCTTCATAGCAGCACGGATAGCATCGATTGTTTCGGGGATTGTAACAGATTCCTGAGGAATGTTGATAGCGAACATAATGTCGTTACCCGATTCAACAATGGAGTCTTCCCACAGACCGATTTCGTACATATCACCACGGCGGTTGCCAAGGTCACGAGCATATTTGAAGAGGGATGCGTTACCCTTGAAGCCTTCGTCAATGGATACCACACGGATACGGGGATGCTTCTGGAATGCTGCAAGAGCTGCTTCCTTAGTGATCTTCTTGCCGTCCTTACCCGAAACGAGAACAGTGATGATATGACCGTGAGTTACAGGTGTGTGAACCAGAATACCTGTAGCTTCAACATGGGGCATAATTGTCATAAGGTCAACAGCCTGGTGGCTGGGAGCCTTATCCATCTGCAGAGCGTTTGTCAGTCCACGATGGTAGTCACCGGGGTCAGCAACACGGCGGATGATTGTGATAGCAACCTTTTCAACACCGAATTCTCTGTCCAGACAGTCAACTGTACGGATAAGACCTGTTGTATTACAGGATGTAAGCTTTAAGTAGTCAGCGCCTACGCCCTTTTCAAAGTTAGCATAGCCATGGAAGAAAACGTCAGCAACGCTGTTCTTTTCGCCGCCCTGGAATATAGCCTTAACACCGAGCTTTTCGTAGAGCTCCTTGTTTTTAGCACCAACACCGCCGGGTGAAGAATCCAGCATAATGTCAACATTTTTGCACAGGTCTTCAAATGTACCTGCAACGGGGATGTTCTTTGCATCAAATGCAGCTTTGTCTGCACCGTCAACCAGGTAGAGCTTGTATTCTACGCCGTTTGCACCAATCATATCCATTTCGCGAAGAGCCTGAATTGAAAGTGTGGGGGCGAGGTCCGCAATACCTACCAGTTCCATATCTTCCTGCATAGCAACGCCGTCAGCCAGTCTCTGACCGATTGTGCCGTAGCCTGCAACGCCTACTCTAATTTTAGCCATTTTAATTTCCTCCTAAATATTATTTATTTTGCTTTGGGAGCATGAACACAGTTGCCGTGGCAAACGTGAGCCGCTTCCATAATTACTTCACTTACTGTGGGGTGGGGATGAACAGCATGTGCAATTTCAGAAATTGTACCTTCGCATTCCATAACAGCTGCAACCTCTGCAACAAGGTCTGTTGCACGGGGACCAACAATGTGGAAACCGAGAATTTCTTCTGTTGCCTTGTCAAATACAAACTTAACAAGACCTTTGTTTTCGCCTGCTGTCATAGCTTTGCCGTTACCCGAAAGACTGAATACGCCAATGCCTACATCCTTGCCTGTTTCGCGAGCCTGAGCCTCGGTAAGACCTACCATAGCTGCTTCGGGATTGCAGTATACACAGGAAGGAATTTTGTTTATTTCAACCTGTTTTGTATGCTTACCTGCAATGTGGTCAGCAACCTGCAGACCCTGTGCAGATGCTGTGTGAGCAAGTAAAAGCTTGCCGTTTACATCACCGATAGCATATACACCGGGTACGTTTGTGCGGCAAAGACCGTCTGTTTCAACAAAGCCGCGCTGTGAAAGCTTGATTCCTGCTTCGGCAAGACCCATATCCTTGGAATTGGGAGTACGTCCGCCTGCCATGAGAACTACATCGCCTTCTGCAGTGCCCTTGTTGCCGTCTTTGTCGGCGTAGTTTACTTTGAGTCCTTCTTCAATGGAAGAAACTCTTACGCCTGTAATGATTTCAACACCAGCAGCCGTGAGTTCACCTGCAACAAAGTCAGAAATATCTTTGTCAAGGGGGCCCAGGATGCGGTCGATCATTTCAATTACTGTAACCTTAACGCCCAGACGGCTGAAGAAGGTTGCAAATTCAATACCGATAACGCCGCCACCCACAATGATTATCTTTTCGGGGCACTTTGTCATCTCTAAAAGTCCTGTGGAATCCACAACACCTGCAAGGTCAATTCCGGGAATGGGAATACGTGCAGGGGAGGAGCCTGTAGCCAGAACAATGTATTTAGCACTCAGAGTTTCACCGTCGGACAGGGCAACAGTATGTGCATCAGCGAGAGTACCGCGTGCGTTTATAACTGTAACACCGTGGCTTTTTTCGAGGAAACCAATACCGTTTCTGAGCTGAGAAACAACGGCATCTTTTCTTGCGACTATTTTCTCATAGTCGAAGGTAACATTTTCAGCAAATATGCCGAACATTTCACCGTTTTTAGCTTCATGATATACGTCAGCGGCATGAAGAAGAGCTTTTGTGGGAATACAGCCTCTGTTAAGACAGGTACCGCCAAGCTTATCTTCCTCAACCAGAGCGGTGTTTAAACCGTTCTGGCTGAGTCTTATAGCACATTCATATCCGCCGGGGCCGCCGCCGATTACAACTGCATCAAAATTTTTCATAGCGGCCTCCTTATATCATAAGTGCAGGTGTCTGCAGAAGTGTTTTAACTCTCTGCAGGAACTGTGCTGCTTCTGCACCGTCTATAATACGGTGGTCGTAAGAAAGTGTAAGGTTACACATCTGACGGATAGCAACTTCGTCTTCGCCTGCTTTGTTTGTAACAACAACCGGTGTCTTTGCAATTTTACCAACTGCTAAAATTGCAGATTCGGGAGGATTGATTATAGCAACAAAGTCGTCTAAATCAAACATACCCAGAGAAGAAATGGTAAATGTACCACCCTTGTAATCATCGGGAGCAAGCTTGCCGTCTCTTGCCTTTTCAATAAGAGCAGAGGACTGAGCGGCAATACCCTGAACGTTTAACAGGTCTGCGTCCTTTATAACAGGAACGATAAGACCGCCGGGTACAGATACTGCAACACCAATATTAACATAATCGTGGTAAATAATTTCGTTATCGCCTGTGGAAGCGTTCATAATGGGATATTCCATAAGAGCCTTTGCACATACTCTTGTGATAATATCGTTGTATGAAACCTTAACACCTGCGTCTTTAAGCTGTTTACGCATTGCAACAGCAGCTGTCATATCAACAGTAATGCGGTGGCTTGTCTGAGCATTTGTTGTCTTACTTGCCATCATATTACGTGAGATAGCCTTACGCATTCCGCTCATAGCTTCTGTACGTGTGCCACGTGTACCGCAAACTACTGCAGCAGATGCTGTAGCGGCGGGAGCCAGGTCAGCAACTGTAATTTTGCCATTAATACCTGTGCCTGAAACTGCAGAAAGGTCAATACCCTGTGCGTTGGCAATGTTTGCTGCAAGGGGAGTTACTGCGGGCTGAGCAGCCTTGAATGCGAATACGTCACGCTCAATTACAAATCCGTCGGGACCTGTGCCGCCAACCTTGGCAATATCAATTCCGTTTTCTTCAGCGCGGAGCTTTGCTCTGGGGGAGGCCATAACCTTTTCGCCGGGAGCACGTGTTACAGGTGCTGTAGCTACTACGGGTGCTGCTTCTGCCGCTGCGGGAGCAGCAGCTTCTTCAGCCGGAGCTTCCTCTGCAGGAGCTTCTGCAGGGATAAGAGCAGAGATGTCTTCGCCGGGTTCACCAACGATAGCAATAGGTTCTGTAATGGGAACAACTTCGCCTTCACCACGGATAATCTTTAAAAGAGTACCGTCCTGTTCAGCGTCCATTGTAATTGTAAGCTTATCTGTTTCCATTTCGAACAGGGGCTTGCCGGAGGTCATTTTTTCGCCTTCCTTTACAATCCACTGTGTGATTGTGCCCTCTGTCATCATAAGGCCCTGTTTGGGCATTGTAATAATTGTAGCCATTTATATGTCCTCCCTCTTAGCGGTACATAGCAGCCTTGCAGGCGTCTACGATTTCCTTGATGCTGGGGATAACAGCAGATTCAAGACCGATATTGAAGGGCAGGGGACAAGCCTTTGCACCAAGATGCATGGGAGCAGCATCAAGATAGGGGAATACCATCTGACCTATCTTAGCAGCAACCTGAGCACCCCAACCGTTGCTCTGGTGTGCTTCATGAACAACAACCAGTCTGCCGGTCTTTTTAACGCTTTCTGCTACTGTGTCATAGTCAAAGGGAACCAGTGTGCGGGGGTCAATAACCTCTGCAGAGATGCCTTCCTTTGCAAGTTCTTCAGCAGCTTCGAGAGCGCGGCTTACATAAAGGAGGTTTGCAACGATTGTTACATCAGTACCTTCTCTCTTAATGTCAGCCTTACCGAAGGGGATAGCAAAATCGGGGTCCTCGGGAACTTCGCCCTTTGTAATGTATAATGCCTTATGCTCGAAGAAGCATACGGGGTTATCGTCACGGATTGCTGTACGCAGAAGACCTGCAGCTTCAGCAGGAGTGGAGGGGCATGCAACCTTTACACCGGGAATGTGCATAAAAATACTTTCAACACACTGTGAATGAGTTGCAGCGTTACCACGGCCTGTACCTTCCTGGCTTCTGATAACAAGCGGAATTTTTGCGTTTCCGCCAAATACGTAACGTGTTTTGCATACCTGGTTGAAAATCTGGTCTGCGCAAACAAATGCGAAGTCCCAGTACATAAGTTCTGCGATAGGACGCATACCTGCACAAGCAGCACCCAGAGCAGAGCCTACGATTGCAGACTCGGAAATAGGTGTGTTTCTTATACGGTCTACGCCGAATTCTTTATATAAATCTCTTGTGGTGCCGAAAACGCCACCAAGCTTTTCTACGTCTTCACCCATGCAGAATACTCTTTCGTCGCGCTGCATTTCCTGCTGGATTACCTGACGGATTGCCTGAGCATATGTAAGTATAGCCATGTTTTTCTACCTCCTTCTTAACCTTCATAGAACACATCGTCCAGAACGTGTGCGGGATCGGGTTCGGGACTGTTCATTGCAAATTCAACAGCTGCTTCCATCTTCTTGGCAACATCTTTTTCGATTTTGTCAAGTTCTTTTGCTGTAGCAAGCTTGTTATCTATGAGATATTTTCTGAAGCGGGGGATAGGATCGCGGTTTGTCTTCCAGTCCTCAACCTCTTCCTTTGTGCGGTAGGGCTCGGGATCGCCTGTCCAGTGACCTCTCCAACGATATGTCTTGCATTCGAGGAGTGTGGGGCCTTCGCCCTTGAGAGCTCTTTCTTTAGCTCTTGCAAAAGCTTCGTAAACAGCGATAACATCGTTACCGTCTACAGATTCGCCTGCAATGCCGTAGCCGGCAGCACGGTCGGAAATGTTTTCAACAGATGTGGACTGCCATACAGGAACTGTCATAGCATACTGGTTGTTTTCGCAGATGAAGATTATGGGCAGCTTCCAAACAGCTGCGAGGTTTATGGATTCATGGAATGTACCCTGGTTGGATGCACCGTCGCCGAAGAATGCAACAGCAACGTTATCCTTTTTCTGCATTTTAAGAGCAAGAGCGCCGCCTGTGGCAATAGGAATACCGCCGCCAACTATAGCGTTTGCGCCAAGGTTACCCTTAGAAAAGTCTGCTATATGCATAGAACCGCTGCGGCCTTTGCAGTAGCCTGTAGCCTTACCCATAAGCTCTGCAAGAGCCTTGTCAAGCTCTGCACCCTTTGCGATACAGTGACCGTGACCACGGTGTGTGGAAGCGATAAGGTCCTCGTCTGTAAGCTGAGCGCATACAGATGCAGCAACAGCTTCTTCACCTGTGTAAAGGTGAACTGAACCACGGAGCTTGTTTTCTGTAAACAATGTCCATGCTGTTTCTTCAAAGTCTCTGATTTCAAGCATCTTGTTGTAAATCCAAAGACCGTTTTCATGATTAATCATAAGAAAAACCTCCTTGTTTATGTAAATTTTTGATTAGAACCAACGTCCTGAAGGCTCTGCCTGATAAGTTTCGAGGGGAACCCAACCGGTCCACAGGAACTGAGACATAGTCTTCTGTGTTACGCCGAAGGTGATAAATTCTTCGGGCTTTAAGCCGCCTTCTTCATAAGCCTTTACAAATTCGGGAATCTTGTAAAGCTCACGGATTGTTTCAGCGGGGATTTCATCGTCAATGCGCAGAACTCTTTCGGGGTCTGCTTCATTAACCATGTTCTGTACTCTTGCCTGGAGAGAGAAGGTCATATCGGCACCAGCCATAGAGGTGAGATGTTCAACAGTTCTAAGACCTGCAGGCATTACCATTGCGGGGATGCCGCGTTCTTTGAATGTGTTGTAAACCTTTTTGCAAATTGCATTGCCTGCATTTTTAATGTGTGCAGGGTCAATGTTAATTCTGTTATCTGTGGCAACTTCGAGCAGATATTCGTCAAGTCTGCCGCCCTGCTGTACAACAAAAATGGGCTTGGGCTTAATGCCTGCTTTTTCTGCCTTTGCTCTGCCCTTCATATAAGCATCTGCAACTGCCATAGCCTGAGATACCGAGAAGTTCAGAGTTGTGCAAACTGCAATACCTCTTGATGCAAGCTCTTCAACTAAGGGGAGAGCAGACATAATAGAAGGAGTTTTTACAGAAATGTTATCTGCCCAGGATGCATATCTGAGACCCTGCGCCATCATTTTTTCACTGTCCATACAAATGGAGGGGTCAAGCTGACCTAAAGCATAGCCGTGCTGACCGTCAGTTTCTTCAAACACCTTGCGGAATTTGTTTGCAGCGTAGGTTGCAACCATCTGCAGAAGTGCTTCGGCACGTTCGGAGGGAGAGCAGTCCTTGGGTATTTCGTCAACCTTAGCCTGCCAGAATTCAGGAACTGCCTGAAGTGTTTTGTAGGTTAAAACCGGGTTTGTTGTAACACCCAAAGCACCGTTTTCGATTGCTGCATCAATTTCTGAAGGGATTGCAGAATCGTGCCAGAACTTTGTAGGTGTTTCACTTGTGAGCCACTGTAAGTAGTTCATAAAATCACGTTGCCTTTCTGCCTACATATATTAAGGAAGGTACGCTTACCGTAGGCAGGTAAGTCATACGCAGTAAATGAGGTTTTTACCTCGCCATATTAATAGGATATAATTGGTGAAAGAGAAGGGGTGTCCTTATTTCACCAATTATATTATAACATTTCGATTATCGATAGTCAATCTGTTTTAATGGTTAAATATGCACAAAAAAAGTTGTGTATAATCTAACAAAACGCCGAAGTTAAAATAAAGTTTGACATATTGCGCAAAATACTCTATAATTAGTAAATTGGAAGGGGTTTTGCCTTCTTCAACTACACTTTCCGGAGGAAGTGATTTTTATGGAAAAAAACAATACATCTTCAACACATAGAAAAGTATTTCGTGAGGAAATACGAC
>JAZNUH010000039.1:0-20519 GCA_045592225.1 Clostridia bacterium
CGAATTTCAGCGAGACAGGGATAAAATTATCCACTGCAAGGCGTTCAGACGTTTAAAGCACAAGACACAGGTGTTTATTACACCTGAAGGGGACCATTACAGAACCCGACTTACTCATACGCTTGAGGTGGCGCAGATTGCACGCACAATCACCCGCGCGCTGCGTCTTAACGAGGACCTTGTGGAGGCTATTGCTCTTGGACATGATCTGGGACATACTCCCTTTGGTCACGCAGGAGAGGCGGAGCTTAACAAGCTTTTAAAGCCCTGGGGATTTAAACACGCACAACAAAGTCAGCGTATGGTGGAGCTTTTGGAAAACGGCACTGGTCTTAATCTTACATACGAGGTAAGAGATGGCATTGCAAACCACACAGGCGATGATATGGCGTGTACTCTGGAAGGTATTATCGTAAAATATTCGGACAGAATTGCATACATCAACCACGATATTGATGATGCTGTACGCGGTGGAATAATAAAGAACTCGGATTTGCCCGACCATTGTGTGAAGGTGCTTGGTGAAACCCACTCAAAACGCATAAACACAATGATTTTGGATATTGTAAAAAGCAGCGAAAACAAGCCGGAAATTTGTATGAGCAGCGAGGTTCAGGAGGCAATGATGAAGCTGCGCGAGTTTATGTTTGAGCGGGTATACGTAGGTTCAAAGGCAAAGGATGAGGAAGGAAAGGCGCAGTATTTAATCCGCAGAATGTTTGAGTATTTTATAAATCATAAGGATGAAATACCTGATTTAAGACCCGAAACCGAAGGCTTTGAAATAGAAAGACAGGTTGCAGATTATATAGCCGGCATGACCGACCAGTATGCAATGTATATATACAAGCAATTATTTATGCCAAAGGGCTGGTATAAGCACTGATTGCATAAAACCGCAATATATGGTTACAATTAGTTTGAGACGTAAAATAAAGAAGGAAATATGAGGTTTACGTCGAAATAGTTAATACGTAAGATTTTTCGAGTGAAGGGAAGGATAAGTTGGCACAACGTATAGCCGAAGAGGTAATAAGAGAAGTTATATCCGCAAACGATATAGTTGAGCTTGTCAGCAGATATGTTACACTCAAGCGAAGCGGAAGCAGTATGGTAGGGTTGTGTCCTTTCCATAAGGAAAAAACACCTTCATTTCACGTTTCGCCGGACAGACAGCTTTACTATTGTTTTGGTTGCAATGCAGGCGGAAATATAGTTGAATTTGTTAAAAATATAGAAAACCTCGATTTTGTCGAAAGTATAAGGTTTCTTGCCGAAAGAGCAGGCATAAATGTTGATGTTTCCGGTTTTTCGGAGGAAGACAAGCGTGCATACCTCAAGCGACAGGAAATTCTCAAGGTAAACCGTGATGTGGCACATTTTTTCAGGGACAGGCTTTTATCTGATGAGGGTAAGCAGGCCAGGGAATATGCCGTAAAGCGCGGGATAGAACCCAAAACAGTAAATGCTTTTGGCCTTGGTTATGCACCTGCACAGGGAAAGGGAGTTACCGGATATTTGTTGGCGCAGGGCTACTCAAAAAACATACTTATCGAGGCAGGAATTTCAGCAGTAAGTGAAGGGGGAAGAATTTATGACCGCTTCCGTGACAGGCTGATTTTTCCTATTATTGATATAAGGGGAAATGTAATAGGCTTTGGCGGCAGAATTATGGGTGATGGAAAGGTTAAATATTTAAACTCACCCGAAACCATGGTGTTTAATAAAAGAAAGAATTTATTTTCTTTAAATCTTGCCAAAAACTCGGGACAGAATGAACTGATTCTGGTTGAAGGATATATGGATGTTGTTTCCCTTTACCAAAGCGGTATAAAAAATGCCGTTGCCTCACTGGGAACGGCGCTTACGCAGGAACAGGCACGACTTATGACCCGCTTTGCATCGGGTGTTGTGCTATGTTACGATACTGACGGCGCCGGAGTAAAAGCAACAGAAAGGGCACTCGAAATTTTTGACGGCTTACCCCTTCGCGTAAAGGTATTAAGTCTGCCCGACGGCAAGGACCCCGATGAATACATTAAAAAATACGGGGCAGAAAACTTTAAAAAGGCAATAGCAACTGCAAAGACGGTGCCTGAATATAAAATATCGCAGCTTGCAAAGAGGTTTGATCTGTCAGATACGGGGCAGAGAACTGAATATGCAGGCGAGTGTGCAAAAATAATAGCCGGAGTGCAAAGCGAAATTGAAAAAGAAGTTTTGCGCAGCAAGGTAGCAGAGCAGACCGGTATAACCAATGAAGCACTCGGCAGCGAAATTAAAAAGATGTCAGGTCGCAGGGTACGGCAGGAAAAGAAGGAAGCTATAAAGGAAAGCGTAAAAATAAGCTATTCAAAGCGAGATGGCACTTCCGACGCAGAAAAAAGGCTGGTATCCCTGTGCGCGTCAGATAAAACGGTATACACAAAGCTTAAGAATGAAATAACAGCTGATTTGTTCAGCGATAGTTTGATGCCGGAAATTCTGACATATATAGATAACGGAACACCGCCCGAAATGATTATTTCGAGCTTTCCGGGCAGGGAGGCAGAGGTAGCGGCAGCACTGGGAATGCCTCAATGTTACGAGAATAATATAAAAGCAGCAAAAGAAATGATTGAAACAATTTTAAGAGAAAAACATGAGTTGCTTGTCAAAAAAGCGATAGCCGAAGGAGATACCGAGATGCTTAATAAACTCATTTTCGGTAAAGGCAAGAGCTCAGAAGGAGGGAACTAAGGAATGGTGGATAAGAGTAACAAAAAAGCGGCTTTAAAGAGCCTTATAGAAAAGGGAAAAAAGAAGGGTATGCTTACCTATAAGGAAATACTTGACTCCCTTGAAGAACTCGACTTAGACCCCGAGCAGATAGAAAAAGTATATGAATCCATGGAAGCTATGGGTATTGAAGTCATAGGTGATATGGATGAAGCGCTCAAGGAGATAGCCGTAAACGAAGAAGAAATTGACCTTACATTACCCGAAGGCGTTAATGTTGATGACCACGTGAGAATGTACCTTAAGGAAATAGGTAAGGTTGCACTTCTTACAACTGAGGAAGAAATTGAACTGGCAAGCCGTATGGCAGAAGGCGATGAGGAAGCAAAACAGCGCCTTACCGAAGCCAATCTTCGTTTGGTTGTTAGTATTGCAAAAAGATATGTTGGCAGAGGTATGATGTTTCTTGACCTTATTCAGGAAGGTAACCTGGGTCTTATTAAGGCTGTTGAAAAGTTTGATTATTCAAAGGGTTACAAGTTCAGTACCTATGCAACATGGTGGATAAGACAGGCTATTACAAGAGCCATTGCCGACCAGGCGAGAACCATAAGAATACCTGTTCATATGGTTGAAACCATAAACAAGCTTATCAGAGTATCCCGTCAGCTTCTTCAGGAACTGGGACGTGACCCCTCTCCCGAGGAAATTGCAAAGGAAATGGGCATGTCTGTCGACAAGGTTCGCGAAATTATGAAGGTTGCACAAGAGCCTGTATCTCTGGAAACGCCTATCGGTGAAGAGGAGGACAGTCATCTTGGAGACTTTATTCCCGACGATGATGCGCCTGCACCCAGCGAGGTTGCATCCTTTACCCTGCTTAAGGAGCAGCTCATGGATGTTCTTGATACGCTCACATCAAGAGAAGAAAAGGTGTTAAGACTGCGTTTCGGTCTTGATGACGGCAGACCCCGTACTCTTGAAGAGGTGGGAAGAGTGTTTAATGTAACAAGAGAACGTATAAGACAGATTGAAGCAAAGGCTCTGCGTAAGCTCAGACATCCCAGCAGAAGCAAAAAGCTTAAGGATTTTCTTGAATAATGCTTACACCAAGACTTGAGACCATTGCATCAAAGGTCGTAAAAGGCGCGCGCGTTATAGATGTGGGTACCGACCACGCATATATTCCTATTTACCTTGTTAAAGAGGGGATTGTAAGCACGGCACTGGCGGCGGACATTAACGCCGGACCGTTGGCAAGGGCAGAGGATAATATAAAAGAACAGGGACTGGAAGGAAAAATAAAAACCTTTCTCACCAACGGACTTTTAAATATTGACACTCAAAATTATGACACGGTGATTATTGCAGGAATGGGCGGAATACTTATATCCGAGATTATGCAGCAGACAGACAATTCTGAGCTTACATTTATTTTGCAGCCTATGACGGCGGCGGAGGAATTGCGCAGATATCTTTATGAAAACAGCTTTGTAATTACAGACGAGGAGCTTGTGGCGGAAGGACAGAAAATGTATACCGTGCTTGTAGCCCGAAAGGGAGAAGGGCAGAGCTATGAAGAGCATGAGCTGTATATAGGCAAAAAGTTATTCGAAAAAAAAGATCCGCTTTTTTTAGAGTTTATACAAAGGTTAAAAAACAAACTTGAGGTAATAATTAACGGTCTTGAAAAAAGTGCGGACCGTAAAAACATTGACTATTACCGCAACCTGCTGAAAAGAATAGAGGCGACATCAAATGATTACAAGACTTAAAAATGGAAAAATTATAACAGACAGCGTGCTTGAAGGTTATTACCTGTACATGAACGAGGGTAAAATTACCGACATCACACGCGAAGAGCTTCCCTTTGACAGTGAAATTGATGTAAACGGAGATTATGTAAGCCCCGGCTTTATTGATATTCACACCCACGGCGGCGGTGGATACGATTTTATGGACGGTGGCGCAGAGGCTGTAATAAACGGTGCAAAGGCGCATGTGGAATACGGCACTACATCTATAATGATTACAACACTTACAGTTACACCCGAAGTACTTAACAGCTCTTTAAAGGATATAGGAGAGGCTATGAAGTGCAAGGATGAGGATATGCCTCACATTATAGGTGCACATCTTGAAGGCCCGTATTTTTCGTTGAAACAATGCGGTGCACAGGACCCCCGGTACATCACACCCCCTGTTAAAAAAGACTATGAAGAGGCAATGAAAATCGGCAAAGGTATAATAAAGAGATGGAGCTTTGCCCCCGAACTTGAAGGCGCACCCGAATTTTGTGCGGCACTTGTTGAAAATGATATAGTTCCGTCAATAGCACATACCGACGGTGAATACAAGGACATTATGGCAAGCTACGAGCAAGGCTGCAAGCTTATGACACATTTCTACTCTGGTATGTCGGGTCTTGTAAGACGCAAGAGCTTCAGAATACTTGGTGCTATTGAAACAGGATATCTGATAGACGATATGGATGTTGAAGCAATTGCTGACGGCAGACATCTGCCGGCGGAGCTTTTAAGACTTATTTATAAGGTTAAGGGCGCAGACCATATCTGCCTTGTAACCGACTCAACGCGCGGAGCAGGCATGAAGGATGCAAAGGAAATTATACTCGGGCCCAAACACAACGGTGTTCAGGCAATAATTGAGGATGAGGTTGCAAAAACACCTGACAGAGAAAGCTTTGCAGGAAGTATTGCTACGGCAGATCGACTTGTAAGAACAATGCATAAGGAGGCGGGGGTCAATATTGTGGATTGTGTTAAGATGATAACACAGAACCCCGCAAGAATTATGAAGCTTGAAAAAACAGGTAAACTTGAAAAGGGTTATGATGCAGACGTTATAACATTTAACGAAAACATAGAAATATCAAATGTATGGATATCAGGGAGGAAAGTAAAATGAGCAAATCAGTAACAAAGGAAACAATTATCGCAGATGTACTGCGACTCAGCGCAGAAACAGCACCCTTTTTCCTCGAAATAGGTATGCACTGTCTGGGATGCCCCGCAGCAAGCGGTGAAACAATTGCAGAGGCTTGTGAGGTTCACGGAGTGGACGCAGACGAGCTGGTTGAAAAACTGAATGATTTCTTAAAGGACAAATAAGAAACAAAGGGCTGTCGGAATGACAGCCCTTTAATTTATTCAAGTATTTGTGCACACAGAACCTCCACACCTGTGCGCGGAGCAATAAGCCCCAGTTTTATCTGGTAATCGGTGTTGGTTGCGGCATCGATTGCTTTTTTATAAAATTCACTGTTGCCTGATGCGGCATATTTCACATATTTATCGGCTATAAACCTGTTTGGAATGCCAAGTGCAGCCGCCGCCTGTGCACGATTTGCACCATCCGACAGGTATACCCCTGCTTTATAAGCACTCAGAAAGGCGGATGAAATTATATGTAAAAGCCTTACGGGATCGGTGCGCATGTCAAAAAGCTCGCCTAAAAGGTGAAAGGCTTCCCTTTTGTTTCGGGTGAGAAGTGCATCGGTGAGCGAATATTCTTTGGTCATTAGGGATTTTGTTACTGTGGCATCAATGTCCTCTCGCTCTATCTTTTTGCGATGTCCCACATACGAGAGAACCTTATCGGCCTGTGCGGAAATGGAATACATATCGGTGCCGGCAACATCGAGAAAATAATCCAGATCCGACGGAGAAATATCCTTTTGGTTTTTGGCAAGTATTTTGCCTACCCATACTTTAAGCTCGCCCGGCTTGCGCAGTTCAAAGTCAACGCTCAAAGCGTTTTTGGAAAAGGCCTTATATGCAGCGCTGCGCTTGTCTGCAGTTTCTTCGTCCGCCAGAATATAAGCATAGTCGGGAATATCTTCAAAAACAGCTGCCCAGTCACCGCTTTTACCTTTGAAAATGTTGGTGTTTTTTATAAGAATAAGTTTGGTGTCGCTCATCATAGGCGGTGTTTCGAGAGCAGAGCCTAAATCATTTGCAGTTATATCGTCTTCAAACAAAACAAAGTTAAAATCCGCGGTTAAATCGTCAACAAGCTGGGATTTTACAAGATTTATATAATGGTGCTTTAAGTATGTTTCTTCCCCGAAAAAGTGCATAAGATGGGGGAGATTTTTGTTTTTAATAGCTTCTTTTAAAAGCTGATAACTCATGGGTTAAACTCCTTTGAATTTTTGTTGAGATTAAAGGTGATATTGCCGTCGGTATCTGTGCGGTATACCTTTATGCCGCGTTTGTAAAAGCGACTGAGTACCCGGTCGGACGGATGCCCGTAATTATTTCTGCCAACCGGAATTACAGCAACATCGGGGTCGGTGTGTTCTAAAAAGTCTTCTGTGCTTGAGCTATCCGACCCGTGGTGAGCGACCTTAAGAATATCACAGGAAAGGTCAACTCCTTTTTTTATAAGATTCTTCTCATCATCTGCGGTCATATCGCCGGTTATAAGTGTGGTTATTCCGTTGCAGGTCAGACGATAGAGTGTGTTATCCTTGCCGGGCATTAATACCTTGACAGAAAAGTCACCCAGGGTAACGGTGTCGCCATGCTTTACCTTTAAAATTTTTACGCCATTTGTTCGGGCGGCAGAAAGAATGCTGTTTAAAAGCTCCTTCTGTTCGCTGCCGGAGGTGTGACCCGACATAACAAGCGTATCGACACAGCCGCTGTTAATAAGCGAAAGACAGGCGTAGGCATGGTCTGTATGGTAATGAGTGAGAAAAGCTATATCTATTTCTCGTACACTCTGGCTTAACATAAAGGGCATCAGTTTGTTTTGCGCAATATCATAGCCTTTACTTCCGCCGCCATCAAAGAGCAGGGAAACCCCTGTATCCTCTACAAGAATTGCATCGCCGTTACCTACATCTATAAAATGAAGCTGGGGCGGTGAAAATAAAAGACTTGTAATTATTATAACACAAAAAGCGCAGGATGAAAGAGAAAATGTGTAAAAAGCACGAAACTTTTGTTTTGTCAGCAGTAAATAAAGGGTGATGCACAGTGCAATATATAACAGGCAGACCCGCAGATGGGGGTAAATTGCAGTGACCGATGCAAAGGGAACGGAAGCCAGGACGGCTGCGATAAACTTGAATGCACCAAGAACTGCAGACAGAATAAGCCCCATTCCGCCGGCAATAAAGGGAACGGGAGAGAACAAACACACAAGCAGACAGAGAGACATAGCAATATTTGAAAGTGGTACAGCAAATATGTTTGTAATAGGAGAAATCAGCGAGATGTCGGAAAAATACAGGGCAGACAATGGAAGTACACCTATTTGTGCGGCAATAGTTGTTGTTATTAACTCCTTTATGGGAGAAAACACGGGCAACCGTTTATTGAGAAGAGGAGCGTAAATAATAATTGAAGCGGTTGAAAGTGCAGAAAGCTGAAGTCCTATGTCAAATATTGCAAAGGGGTTTATAAGCGCAAGCAGAAGTACGGAAAATGACAGAGAAGATAAGGGGTCAGCTTCACGCTTTATAAGAAAGGCAACAAAAACAAGAGTACACATAACCGCTGCACGGATTACAGAAAAACTGCACCCGGTAATTAATACGAAAAACCATACGAGAATAATGTAAAAAACAATTACGGGAGTACGCCTTTTTATGTGTATAAATCCGAAAAAGCCCATAGCAATTGATAAAAGCATACTAAGATGGGAGCCGGAAACCGCTACAAGGTGAGTGATTCCGCTTATGCGAAAATTTTCTTCTGTAGCGGTGTCAATAGCCGACCTGTCGCCTAACAGGATTGCTGATGCCAAAGCCGCTGCATCGTCGGGAAGATATGTATAGAAGCTGTCGTTTATAAACAAGCGTACCGATGCGGCAACGTCAAATAAATTCCATGGGCTGGTGCGGTTGCCGAGAATGGTTACATCTTTTGCGTCGGCTGTAGCGTAAATAAAGATTCTGTGGCTCATAAGATAGCGCGAAAAGCCGTCGTGGTATGTGGATTTTACATCGTAAAGATGTGTTTTTGCCAATATAATATCGCCATAAGAAAAGGTTGCGGTGCCATAAACCGAAACGCGCACTCTACCATGCTCCGATGTATCCACAAGCAGAGTTGACTTGTCTGCTTCCTGCTGGGTTTGTATAACCCTTCCCGTAACGGTACAGTCTGTTTCGGGCGCAGAGGGTAGGTTGTTAAGCTTTATATCTGTGTGCATAAATGAAACAACGAGAACGACAGAGAAAACAACCAGATATTTTATTAATCTGTTTCGTAGAATGGCAAATAAAACAAGCAATACAACAGATACTGAAAGGGGTATTAATAGACTGATGTCGTAGCTTGCCATATAAACGCCTGCGATATAAGTAATAACCAGACAAGGTAAAATTCGTTTTAACACGCTATCATTCCTTAAAAAATGCACTCGCACGAAAAGCGAGTGCATTGTACGGTTATTTTTTTGCTTTGAGTCTTAATGAGTTTTCAAGTATTTTCTTACGAATGCGCAGTGACTTGGGTGTAATTTCCAAAAGTTCATCGTCTGCAATAAATTCAATACACTGTTCAAGGCTCATTACTCTGGGAGGAGTAAGACGAAGAGCTTCGTCTGCGCCTGATGAGCGCATATTGGTTACGTGTTTTTTCTTACACACGTTAACTGCAACATCGTCAAGACGGCTGTTTTCACCGACAACCATACCTTCGTAAACCTTTGTAGCAGGGCCTATGAACATTGTGCCTCTGTCCTGTGCGTTGAAAAGACCGTAGGAAACAGCTTCGCCTGTTTCAAAGGCAACGAGTGAACCTCTTGTACGTACGGGAATATCACCCTTGTAAGGTTCGAAGCTGTCAAATACATGGTTTATAATACAAGTGCCTCGGGTTTCGGTTAAAAGCTGACTTCTGTAGCCGATAAGTCCACGGGCGGGAATTCTGAATTCCATTTTGGTAAAGCCCTGAGCCGAAGGCGACATATTAATCATTTCGGCTTTACGCACACCTGAACTTTCCATAACAGGGCCGGCATATTCTTCAGGAACTTCTACAACGAGATATTCTATAGGTTCGTGTAAAACACCATCTATCATTTTTGTAATAACACGAGGCTTGGATACCTGAAATTCGTATCCCTGGCGACGCATATTTTCAATAAGTACGGAAAGGTGAAGCTCACCTCTGCCCGAAACAGTAAATGCTTCGGTGGTATCGGTATCCTCAACCTTAAGACTGATGTTTGATTCAAGCTCTCTGTAAAGGCGATCACGCAGATGGCGTGATGTTACAAAGCTACCCTCGCGACCTGCAAAGGGGCTGTCGTTTACCGAGAAGGTCATCGAAAGTACAGGCTGGTCAATCTCAACAAAGGGAAGGGGGTCAGGCTGACCGTAAGCGCATACTGTATCGCCTATATTAATATCGGATATACCTGAAAAGGCAACAATGTCACCTGTCCCTGCAGTTTCGGCAGGGATGCGCTTAAGACCTTCGTAAGCATAAAGCTTTGAAACTCTGCCGTCAAAAACCCTGTCGCCCGCACAAACAGAAACCGGCATGTTAAGGTTAATGTTACCGCGCTGTATTTTGCCGACTGCTATTCTTCCGGTGTATTCGTCAAAGTCTATGTTTGAAACCAGCATCTGAAAGGGGCCGTTTGGGTCACCCTCGGGTGCGGGTATGGATTCAAGTATAATATCAAGAAGAACCTTAAGGTCCTTTTCAGGTTTTTCGGGAGCAAGAGAAGCCCAACCGTCGCGACCCGAAGCGTAAACAATAGGGGATTCAAGCTGGTCATCATCGGCTCCGAGGTCAATGAACAGCTCTAAAACCTCGTCTGTAACCTCGTAGGGACGTGCGTTGGGACGGTCTGCCTTGTTTATAACAATAATAGGCTTGAGATTCAAATTCAACGCCTTTTGTAATACAAAACGCGTCTGGGGCATACACCCCTCAAAGGCATCAACCAGAAGCAGGATGCCGTCAGCCATTTTGAGACCGCGCTCAACCTCGCCGCCAAAGTCGGCATGACCGGGGGTGTCAATAATATTGATTTTTACACCCTTATACTCCAACGAGGTGTTTTTTGCCAGAATGGTTATGCCGCGCTCTTTTTCAAGGTCATTGGAGTCCATTACGCGTTCAGCAACCTGTTCGTTATCGCGGAATATACCGCTCTGACGAAGCATGGCATCAACAAGTGTGGTTTTACCGTGGTCAACATGTGCGACGATTGCAATGTTTCTTATATTTTCTTTAAGCATAAATTATTATTCATCTCCTAACCGAAAAATTATATCATAAAAGATAAATCAAGACAACCGTTTTTTATAATTTTCGCAGAAAAATAAAGAGTGATATAGTATAAAACACCTGAACGCCCCATAAAATAAGGCTTTTACAAAGAGAGAAATACCCGATATAAATTTTACAAAATTATTAAAATCACTAAATTGTCCGAAAGTTTTGTAAACTACGTTTTTTCGCATAAATACGTACTTTTGAGTTTTCCACACCCCCTACCAAAAACCTCGCAAAATGCTGTGTAAAAGGTGGATAACTTGGTGTATAACCCGTTTTTTTGGGCATTTTAATGTGGAAAACCGTATAAAAGACATTTAGCAAAAAAAAGGAATAAAATTACATAAGTTAACATAACTTTTTCAAAATAATTTCCTTAAATTGGCATTCGACAAAGAAGGAAAAATTAAGACAAAGGGAAAAAAGGAGTTTGTACAGAATAATAGACAATATGGAAAAAACAGGAAATAGATCGTGAGGGAGGAATAACCGTGGAAATGGCTTTTAAAAGGACAGGCCACACGCTTACAGTGTCAATTTCAGGGGATGTTGACCACCATTGTGCACGGCAGATATGCACAGAGGTGGACAAAAATTTTACTTTGTCAGGAGCCCGGAATATGATAATTGATTTAAGCAGGCTGAACTTTATGGACAGCTCCGGACTGGGGATTATAATAGGCAGATATAAAAATGTGTCGGCGCTTGGAGGGAAAATAAGACTTGTTGTAACAAGTGACACAATAAAAAAGCTTGTCAGCCTTTCGGGGCTTCATAAGATAATAACGGTTTGCGGTAGTGTAAGTGCCGCTTTGAAAGGAATGTGATTATGGAAAACTTTGTTAACATAGAATTTGCATCGCTGTCCGAAAATGAAGCCTTTTCAAGAATTGCCGTTGCCGCCTTTGCGGCACAGCTTGACCCGACCCTTGAAGAACTTTCGGACATAAAAACTGCTGTAAGCGAGGCAGTAACCAATTCGGTAGTGCACGGATACGGAGAGAATGATGGAATAATATTTCTCAGAATGCACAGAAAAAACAATTGGCTGACATTTGAAATTGAGGACAGGGGCAGAGGGATAGAGGATATTGCTAAAGCAAGACAACCTTTGTACACCTCTGCACCCGGTTTTGAGAGGAGCGGCATGGGGTTTACTGTAATGGAAAGCTTTATGGACAGCCTGGAGGTAAAATCAACCCCGGGCGAGGGCACGGTTGTCACCATGACCAAAAAGATATTGTAGTATGGATACATATACGCTTATACGTGCGGCACAAAAGGGTGACAGAGGTGCAATGGAGGAGCTTGTCACACAAAATTCAAGACTTGTGTGGAGCATAGTAGCCCGTTTTAAAAACAGAGGATGTGAGACAGAGGACCTTTTCCAGATAGGGTCGATAGGTCTTGTAAAAGCCATATACAAATTTGATTTCAGTAAAGAGACAGCGCTTTCTACTTATGCGGTGCCCATGATAATGGGTGAAATAAGAAAGCACTTACGGGATGACGGCATAATAAAGGTGAGCAGGTCGTTGCGTGAGTGTGCAGCAACAACAAGCGCGGCAACACAGGCGCTTTATGAAAAGCTGGGCAGGGAGCCGGTAATATCTGAAATAGCAGAATATACAGGAAGGAGTGCTGAAGAAATAACTCAATCTATTGATGCGGTAAGACCGCCGGTATCTATATACCAGCCGATAGGTGATGGAGATGCTACACTGGCTGAAACGCTTGTTGCGGAAGAGGAAACGGATAAATGTCTGGACAGGGTTATTACCGAAAAAATACTGGAATGTGCGGACAAAACAGAGAAGGCGATAATGGTGTACAGATACTTTCGCGGAAAAACCCAAAGCGAAACGGCGGCACTTTTGGGAATGAGTCAGGTGTCAGTATCCCGGGCGGAAAAAAGGTTTGCAAAAAGGGTGCTCGGCATACTGGGAGATTGTCGTGTATAGCATAAAAATGCAGATGAATTTTATCGATAATTTTTTTGGAAGAAAAATTTGAATTTCTGTGCATAAATCACTTTACAAACCCAAATATTTATGCTAATATTATATCAAATTGACAGAGATGGGAATCTGTGTCAAGCCTATATCAATTAACTGAAAAGGAGAGATATGACATGGCAGAAAATATTAAAATGAAGCTTATGTGTGCAGGCGCTACATTTAACAATATGTGCGACCGCTTTGTTGCAGAAGGCTACAAAGTAAACGAAAAAATGCCTGACACATTCGAAAAGAAACTCGAAATGTTTGCAAAAATGGGCGGCATGAGTGCTATCGGCTACGGTTGGTACCTCGGCGAAGATCCCGTTGACCCTATCGCTTACAAGGACCTGCTCAAGCAGTACGGTTTCCGTGTAGGTAGCTGCGGACCTGACAACTATACAAAGGCTCACTGGAAGTATGGCACATTTGCTGCACGTAACCCCCAGACACGTCGTGAAATCGTTGAACTGGGTAAGGCTCATATGGATTGGGCTGAAGCTGCAGAGGGTGTTGACATTATGTTCTGGATGGCTCATGATGGTTACAACTATCCCTTCCAGGATCACTATGAAACACATTGGGAATACATGGCTGAATGTATTGCTGAAATTGCAGGACATAACAAAAACGTTAACTGCACACTGGAATACAAAAACTACGAACCTCTTACTCATCAGTACGCTGCAGACGTAGGTAAGGTTATCCTCCTTTGCGAAAAGGTTAACAAGATGACAGGCTATGATAACTGTAAGCTTATTGTTGACTACGGTCATGCACTGTTGGGTAACGAAAACCCTGCAGAGAGTGTTGCTCTTGCTAACTCCTACAACGTTCTGTCCATGATTCACTTGAATGATAACATGGGACGTTTTGATGATGACCTTATCTTTGGTACAGTTAGCTTCTGGCAGTGCCTCGAATTCTTCTGGAAGCTCATTCAGGTTGGCTATGTAAACCAGGATATCAACGATAACAAGGGTTGGTTTATCATGGATAACTGGCCTGCAAGAATGGACGGCATTGAAGCTACAACAGAATTCGTAAGAATGAACAATCATATTATGAACATTGCAGCTAACCTGCCCCATGACGAAATCAAAGAACTGCAGAAGCGTGACGGAAATCCCCCTCACATCTACAAGATTCTCAGAGAATACGTTCTCAAATCTTATTAATAAAATTAAATGCCAAGCGAAGTTTCGCTTGGCATTTTTTTTTGTTAACATTTTTCGGGTGCGTAGCCTGTGTCGGTTTTAATTATTTCGGCTTTCCCTAAGCTTGCCTCGGTAATTGATGATATCATTTGTGCTGCTCTGCCCGCATCTACCGAAACGGTGAGAGTTACATTTTCTCCAAAAGCAGTATCAATCAATGTATAGTTATTTTCTGCAATGACATACTGTATTTTGCCCAGCAGGGAATAGTCAACGGTAATGGCATAAAATTCAGAGAAAACCATTGCTACCGCGCCTGCATTTTCCACACCCGCCTTTGCACTTCCGCTGTAGGCACGTACAAGACCACCGGTACCGAGAAGAGTGCCGCCGAAATAGCGTACAACAACAACGCATACGTCGGTCAGCTCTTCGTGGCGTAGAACATCCAGTACGGGAAGCCCTGCTGTGCCTGATGGCTCGCGGTCATCACTGTAACGGCAAGCGTTATTATCGCGGCATATGTAGGCATAAACATGGTGCGTGGCATCAGGATACATACTGCGCACCTGATTTATGCGGTCTGTTGCTTCATTTTCGCTTGAAACAGGATAAACATGTGCAATAAACCTGGACTTTTTTTCAATTATTTCGGCATATCCTTCGCCGGAAACAGTTTTATAATCTTTCATAGCGTTTATATTTTGTACTCCTTGTATTTTGCATACATAGAGGGGTCTGCAAGAAAACAGAGTTTAATGCCTTCAGGGGTATATTCCTCGCTGATAAGAGCATTAGCTCCGCGCATTTCGTTGGCAGCTCCTCCCATAGAATAGGGCAGAAGAACCGTAAGCTCACGTCTTTTACCCGGAAGGAGATTGTCAAGAGTAGTCATAAGCTCATCTATGCCACGGTTTTGCGCTGCGGAGATAAACACCGACTGCTCGGGATAGGGCGCGCGGGGAGTAAATTCCTTTGTTAAATCAATTTTGTTATAAACAGAAATCCTCGGCTTGCCGTCACAACCAAGCTGCGACAAAAGGCTTTCAACCACCTGAATCTGATTTTCGGTTTCGGGTGAAGAAGTGTCTATAACATGCAACAGCACATCGGCTGTTACCGCTTCTTCGAGAGTTGATTTGAATGCTTCAATAAGGTGGTGGGGCAGTTTGCGTATAAAACCAACTGTATCCACTAAAATCGCCTGTCTGCCGTCGGGCATCATGATGCCGCGGGCAGTGGGGTCAAGGGTTGCAAAAAGCATATTTTCTGCAAGCACACCCGCACCTGTAAGCAGATTTAAAAGAGTGGACTTGCCTGAGTTTGTATAGCCTACCAGAGCGGCGGTGGGGATTTGATTTTTTGTACGGCGTGCGCGTATCAGCTCACGGTGTTTTTTAATTTCGGCAATCTCTTCCTCAAGAGCGTGTATGCGTGTGCGGATATGCCGTCTGTCCGATTCTATTTTAGTTTCACCGGGGCCGCGCGTGCCTATACCGCCACCAAGACGTGACATGGACTGATATCCGCCTGCAAGACGAGGCAGTGTATATTTAAGCTGCGCGAGCTCTACCTGAAGCTTACCTTCGCCTGACAGGGCACGTCCTGCAAAAATATCAAGAATAAGGGCGCTGCGGTCAATTACTCTTACCGAAAGGGCTGATTCAATGTTTTTAAGCTGTGACCCGGTAAGCTCGTCGTCAAATATTACAAGATTTGCCTCCAGATTCTCGCAAGCCTCACGTATTTCTTCAAGCTTGCCTTCACCCACATAGGTTGCGGTATCAATGCGGTCACGGTTCTGTGTGATTTCTCCGAGAACTTCTGCTCCCGCAGTTTCGGCAAGTGCGGCAAGCTCTGCCATTGATTCAGCTGTACAGTCGGAAAGAATGTCGCGACTGCCTGTATGAACACCTACCAGAATGGCTTTTTCAATTATTTTAGTGTTATCGAACATTTTTTGTAATCCTTTCGATTGGCTTTGCGGTGAGAACAAGAATCACCGTTTGTACAACAAAGTTTACCGCTGCTATCGGCAGATTGTACCAAAGCTGTGCCCATAGTGTAACATCAGGGGCATAACAGAATTTTATAATAAGCGATTTAATTAGCAAATTTGCAACTGCAAAGATAATGGCAGACGCTGTTATCATTCTCAAAGGTGTAATTTTTTTATGCAGGAAAATGCCGTAAATCAAACCGCGAAGAGCGGCATTAAAAGTGAAAAGCAGGTTTATATCGCCTTGCGGGAAAATAAGGGCTCTTAAAAGGTCTGCAACGCCTGCAATTATTGCACCGCCGACAGGACCGTAAATGATGCCCGCAAGACAAACGGGAATAAACCCAAGGCTTATGCGGTCATTAAAAAACCCCCAAAGAACAACGGGGATTTGCATAAACCGCGTAAGAACTGCTTCAAGTGCAACAAGCAATCCGGATGTAACAATTTTTTTTGTCTGATTCATAGCACAGATCCTCCTTTGCTTTTATGCTGTTATAATACCACTAAAACGCTCTCAAATCAAGAAATAAATACAATAAATCATTACAAAAATATAACATTTATATTTTTTTTCGATTTTTGGTTTACGAAAGGAATTTTTCTTGGTATAATATACTATTGATAGTATGATATATTATACTGGAGGAGTGTATTTACATGAAGATATTATTAAAAAACAAAGGAGTATTTGCCGCGGTAATTGCGGTGGCAGTGTTACTGCTTATTTTCGTTGTCAGTATTATTATGATGGCAACAGGTGGAGATAGAATATATGCAGGCGTAAAGGCAGATGGAATAGTACTTTCAGGTTTGACTGTAGATGAGGCGGAAGTTAAGCTTGCAAAGGAAATGCCCGGCGAAAAATTTGAAGGAACTGTTAAGCTCGAGCTTGACGGCAAGCACAAAACAGTTAATGCGGCTGATTTTGTTTACGGATACAGCCCTGTATTTACTGCAGAGGCAGCATATGAAGTGGGCAGAAACGGTAACTTTTTCACCAACACCATCTCGGTGCTGGCTGCAAGATTAGGAATGAAAAACATAGACCTTGTGCTGGATTATGACGAGGATAAGCTTTACAGCATCATTGATGAGGTTATGAGCGATGTAGGTGAAAGAGTAGAGGAATACAGCTACGAAATAAAAGAAGACGGAATTCATGTAAACACAGGTAAGGCGGGTTATATGCCGGACAATAAACAGGTTGCCGACGAAATTCTGGCAAAGGTTGAAAAGGGCAACTATGACGAGGCAATAGTTTTTGAAAAAGAAGAACGCCAGCCCAGTGAGATAGATGTAAACAGACTTTATAAAGAGGTATGCGGTGAGCCCGAAAATGCGGAATTCATATACAGCGGCAAAGAGGTAAGCGTTAAACCCCATAAGCCGGGTGTAGAGTTCAGCAAATCCAAAGCAACAGCTTTGGTCAAAGCAAACAGCGGTGCGGGCAAAAGCTTTGTAATTCCCGCAAAGGTGGTAATGCCCGAGGTGTTAACAGCAGATATTGAAGGTAAACTGTTTACCGACACTCTTGCTACATACACCACACAGTATAACAGCGGAGTGGTGGGCAGAAGCAAAAACATTGTGCTTGCATCCGAGCTTATAAACGGGACAGTTTTGCTGCCCGGTGACGAGTTCTCTTATAATAATGTTGTTGGTGAACGTACTGCGGCAAGAGGTTTTGCAACTGCGGCAGTATATATGGACGGTGAAAGCGTTGACGGTATAGGCGGCGGTATATGTCAGGTATCAAGCACTCTGTACTGTGCGGTGCTTTACGCGGATCTGGAGGTAACAGAAAGAGTTAACCATCAGCTGACAGTAGGTTATGTACCTCTTGGTCAGGACGCAACTGTTGACTACGGCAATATTGACTTCAGATTCAGAAACAATACAAAATATCCTGTAAAGGTTGCAATTTCTGCAGGTGGCGGCACTGTGACAGCAAGTCTTATAGGCTTTAAGGAAGATAAGAGCAAAAAGATTGTAATAGAAAACGAAACGGTTGGATATATTGCACCGGTTGAAAAGGTGGAGAAGGACCCCACACTTCCTCTCGGTGAAAGAAAGGTTGAAAAAACCGGCTCGGCAGGTGCGGTTGTCAACACATACAAATCTGTTGTAATAGACGGAGAAACACAGTCAAGAACAAAGATAACCGAAAGCAGATACGGTGCAGGCAAAACACTTGTACGGGAAGGAACGGGAGAAGAGGTCGAACCTACCGAATCACCCCTGCCCGAGGGAACAGAGGTGCCTGATTCGTCAGCCACACCCGAACCAACAGAAGCACCCATTTCTGAAAACGGGATATAATATAATTTTTTAAGGAGACATTATGTCAAAAGAATACGGAAACGAAAGCATATCGCAACTTAAGGGAGCCGACAGAGTAAGAACACGCCCCGAGGTTATCTTCGGGTCAAACGGTCTTGAGGGATGCGAGCATTCTATATTTGAAATACTGTCAAACTCAATTGATGAGGCGCGTGAAGGATACGGCTCGGTAATTGAGGTTACAAGATTTATGGACCATTCGGTTGAGGTAAAGGATATGGGAAGAGGTATTCCCGTTGACTACAATCCCAAGGAAGAACGTTACAACTGGGAGCTTGTTTTCTGTGAGCTTTACGCGGGTGGTAAATACAAAAACAATACAGGTGAAAACTACGAGTTCAGCCTGGGTCTTAACGGTCTGGGCAGCTGTGCAACACAGTATAGCTCCGAATATATGGATGTAACCGTTATGCGTGACGGTTACAAATATCAGCTCTACTTTGAAAAGGGCGAGAATGTGGGTGGACTTTACAAGGAAGAAACCCGTTTCCGCCAGACGGGTACCACAATTAAGTGGAAGCCCGATCTTGAGGTGTTCACCGACATATCGGTACCTCTTGAATATTATCAGGATGTGCTTAAAAAGCAGGCGGTTGTAAATGCTGGCATAACATTTATACTCAAAAACCAGACCCCTGATGGAATGGAAGAATACAAGTATTTTTATCAGAACGGTATAACCGACTATGTAAAGGAAAGCTGTGCAGAAAAGGCGTTTACAGATGTGGTTTACTATGAAACAGAGCGCCGCGGTAAGGACAGAGAGGACAAACCTGAGTACAAGGTTTTAATGACAGTTGCCTTCTGCTTTACAAATACAGATACAAAGCTTGAATATTACCATAACTCAAGCTTTCTGGAACACGGTGGCTCACCTGACAAGGCGGTTAAATCAGCCTTTGTGTCGGTAATAGATGCCTATGCAAGACAGGCGGGTAAGTATGCGAAAAACGAATCCAAAATAACATATCAGGACGTTTTTGACAGTCTTGCGCTGGTTACAAATTCATTTTCTACAATGACAAGCTATGAAAACCAGACCAAAAAGGCAATAAATAATAAATTTATTGCCGAGGCGATGACCGATTTTCTGAAGGAAAACTTAAACGTTTATTTTATAGAAAATAAAATTGCGGCAGAAAAAATAACAGAACAGGTTCTGCTTAACAAACGAAGCCGCGAAAGAGCAGAAAAAACCCGAATCGACCTTAAAAAGACACTTGGAAAAAGTGTGGATATTAAAAACAGAGTTAATAAGTTTGTTGACTGCAGAAGCAGGGATATTACCCGCCGTGAGCTTTATATAGTGGAGGGTGATTCTGCGTTGACTTCGTGTAAGCTGGGCAGAGATGCGGATTTCCAGGCGATTATTCCTGTACGTGGTAAAATACTTAACTGCTTAAAATCAGACCTTGCAAAAATATTTAAAAGTGACATTATAATGGATCTTATCCGTGTTATGGGATGTGGTGTAGAGGTTAAGAGTAAGGATTTCAATGCTTTTGACCTTGGCAATCTCCGTTGGGATAAAATTATAATCTGTACCGATGCTGATGTTGACGGCTTCCACATCCGCACAGAAATATTGGCAATGCTGTACAGACTTACTCCCACACTTATTGAGGAGGGCAAGGTATATATCGCCGAATCACCGCTGTTTGAAATAACAGCAAAGGAGAAAAACTCAAAGGAAAAGACATATTTTGCCTATACCGAGAAGGAAAAGGCAGATATTCTTGAAAAGCTGGGAGATACAAAATATACTATTCAGCGTTCAAAGGGTCTTGGTGAGAACAACCCCGATATGATGTGGGAAACCACAATGAACCCTGAAACAAGACGTCTGGTAAAGGTTATGCCCTATGAAGCGGAACAGACAGCACAGATGTTTGATGTACTGCTTGGTGACAATCTGCAGGGAAGAAAAGATATGATTGTCGAAAAGGGCGCAGAGTATATAGAAATGACGGATGTAAGTTAGAAAGGTGATAAGAATGAACAAGTATGTAATTTCGGTAGACAGCGCCTGTGATATGTCGGC
>JAZNUH010000040.1:0-3043 GCA_045592225.1 Clostridia bacterium
AAACCGTAAACGTCGATTTCGCCATCGCCGTCTCTGTCAAATGTAAGTTCTTTTGCTATATTGTACATATCTTCATATGTCCAGTCTTCTGTGGGATAGGGAACGCCCTTTTCATCAAAGATGTCTTTGTTGTAGAATATAGCAATGGAGTTCATTGCGTGGGGAACACCCCAGAGGTGTCCTTCAGCATCGGTTGCACCGTAAAGTGAGCCGAGGTAATCGTCTTTATTGAGGTCTCTGTTAACAATTGCTGTTAAATCCATAACAGCGTTCTTGCCGCCGAGGGATGCACAGTAACCTGAGTCAACAATAAATACTGTTGCAGGGGACTTTGCAGCCAGCTGGCTCTTAAGCTTTCTCTGGAAATCGTTCCAGGGAGTTGTGTCAACATTAAGTTCAATGTTGAGACCCTTTGCGTTAAATGTATCAAACATTTCATCGGGTGTCAGAGCATCACCGGAGGGGTTAGCCATGTTCAGTGTTGTCTGAACAGAAGGATCGTATCCTTCGAGAAGTTCGTTACCTACGTTAACAGCTTCGTTGCCGCCGCAGGCTGTCATTGCTACTGCCATAACCAGTACCAATAAAATACTAAGTGCCTTCTTCATTTTTTTACATCTCCTTTTTTATTTTTTGTACAAAGTATATAATCTGATACCTTTGCACATTATGATGTGTAAATTATACCACACAGGAAAATTTAATGCAATACTTTTTACAATTTTAACCTCTGAATTTTTTATAAAACAAAAGAGCGTGTCCAACGGCGGTGCTTGTTAGGGATAAATCGCCCAAAATCCACGATTTTGGCACATTACTGTGTCAAAAAGCCTTGCAATCCATCAAGGATTCCTTCGGCTTTTTTCCGTGTCCTGCACTCAAAATCGAGAATTTTGTGGTGCATTCGCAGTTTTGGGTTAGGAATTTTTCGTCTTAGAGAAGTAAAAAAACGCAGTCATACTAGCGTATGTCTGCGTTTTTTTGCGCACTATCAGCGGAAAATAACAAGCCAAAACCGGCTTCTCCCTAATAAGCACCGCCGAAAGACGCGCTCTTTCAGGGTTTAATCCCAAATTAACGATAAACGATGAAGAATCTGGGCCAGATTGTTGTCCAGATCATTGCGTATGTGTCACCATCCACAACGTCATCATATGTTACAATTTCGTATGTCTGTGCATCAAGGTCCATAGCGATAACCATTGTACCCTGTGCTGTTGTTGTGCTTACTGTTCTTACCACTTCATCTCCGGGTCTGCCTGCAGTTGTAGCAGGGCCCAATCTGGATTTTAAGATGAGAGCCTTGGAGGAAGCTTTTACAACAGTACCGCCACTTGTCATATCGCCGCCTGTGTAGAAGGTATCCTTACTTGTTGCGCCGAGATGACCATCTGTATGGCCTGTTTCGTACATACCGGGTGTGTTTGCTCTGTATACAACTGTACATGCATCAAACGCTGTTCTGTCAAGATTGTATGTGTAGTGGAGAACATCACCGTATCTGAGCTGATTTGCATCTATAAAGTGCGCATTTGTAGGTGCAGCATTGGCTCTGTTCTGACCGTTAAGGCTTGCAAGGTCTGTGTCCTGAATAAGATTTGTGTTTACAGGCCATGTGCCTATACGGAACATATCATCCGGCATGAACACATCTACAACTGACTTGTCATGCTGAAGCAGGGTTATCTTTGTTACTTCTTCCCCTTCTTCGTTCAAAGCCTTAACAGTACCTATTACTATACCGTAATATCTTTCAGGATCTGTGCTCATAGGATATTTTGCATATTCTGCTTCACCGGCTATGGAAGCACCCATCTTTGCAGCCTGTCCCTGGTCCCAAACGATAGCACCGAGAACATATGTTTCGGATAAATCGTAGAAGGAAGCGCCGGGGTACATATCATGGTGAACTGCTTCTCTCTTCATTTTGTACTGATCGTCTGCAGCGTCTTCGCCGGGGATGATGAATATCTTTGTGTTGCCGCCAACGCCGTATGTGCCGCTGAATGCAGCCATACCGCCGCCGTTGAATACAACCTGACCGTCCCATCTGGTTCTTGCGTTGAGACTAATCATTGTTTGGTTGGAATCTCCTACTGCCTGCATGCTTGCACCGTTTTCCGCAATCTTCATAACCTTGTTAAAGTCAGCTGTTCCGGCTGTTTCTGTGGGATTTTTAAGTGCATCATTAGCTGTCTGAATTTCTGTAATTATCTTTGTTTCCGCATTTGCTGTATATCTTATAAGCTGACGGATTGTTTCGCCTGTGGATGAATAGCGCTTATTCTTGTTGTCTGAGCTTACCACGCCGGGGCCGTAAACATATTCTGTGGGAATGTGTTCAATTACTTCGCTTGCACTGTATACGTCATTGTTTACAATAACTCTTTCATCTGTATCAAAGAGAACCATTTCACCGTCCTCTGTAAATACCTTAAACTGTGCTGTGCCGCCAATACCCTTCTTATATGCTGCACCAACAAGGTAGCCATACTTGAAGGATTTTACGCTTGCGCTGTCAACAGCTGCTATGCTGCCCATAAAGTCGAGGCAGAAAGCTGCGGACATATTGAGTGTGGGAGCTGCAAGTGAACCGTTGGGAAGCCCGGGATCAACATTGTAAGCAACATCGCCGATTACAACTTCCTCAGAATCACTTTCTGTAACCTTGCCTGTAACTCTGTCAGAGCTCTTTATAACCTTGATAACAACGTTATCCGAGCTCTTTGCAATGGAAAGAATATCCCATTCTGCCAGCGCGTCAATGCCTATTTCTTCGCCCTTTGCGTTTTTAAGCGAAATCTTTTTAGCAGTATCTTTAAAGTCAAGCTCCATTTCGGACACACCGTTTACAGCTTCTTTAAAGTAAACCATATTTTTTGCTGCATTTTTGGATTTTACAACATAGTTTGTGTATGCATCAACTAAAATAACATCGTTTGCGCCTCTGTTATCAATAGCTGTTACTGTACCCATTTCGGGCATAAGGTCATCGGCTGTCCATTCATCTTTAACAACACCGTTTAAAAGAAGTGTTGCACCG
>JAZNUH010000041.1:0-44729 GCA_045592225.1 Clostridia bacterium
ATAGATATAATTTCAGAAAACAGCTTGTGCGGATATACACTAAACCCGATAATAAATATAACAACCGTTTTGCTTATTATTTTGGGTGGTATTGGATTTGTTGTGCTGTTTGATTTGGTTAGGTTGATAGGGAACAAAAAGCGCAAAGGATTAAAATTTTTATCGCTGCACAGTAAAATTGCACTTTCAGTTACGGGATTTTTGATATTATTTGGCACAATTTTTTTCCTTGTTTTTGAATGTAACAACCCGGATACTATGGGTGGATATACATTTTTTGAAAAGATTATGGTAGCCTTGTTTCAATCGGTTACTTTAAGAACGGCAGGCTTTGCGTCAATAGCTCAGGAATATATTACGGATGCATCTGCATTTATATCAATTCTTCTTATGTTTATTGGTGGTTCGCCGGCAGGAACAGCCGGAGGAATAAAGACGGTTACCTTTTTCGTTTTAATTGCAGGTACATTATCGGTTATAAAGAATAAAAGAACGGTAGATGTGTTTAACAGACAGATTACAACAGAAATGCTGAAGCGCTCTGTTGCTGTCTTTGCGGTTTCGTTATTAACAGTTATTGGTTCAACCATTTTACTTATAATTTTTAACGGCGGAGAATTTATTGATATATTATATGAAGCAGTAAGTGCTACGGCAACAGTTGGATTAACCCGGAATTATACAAGCACTTTAAACACAATGGGTAAAATTATTATTACATTAACCATGTATCTTGGAAGAGTAGGTCCTATTTCTCTGGCTTTTGCATTTGGTGTAAATAAAAGCAAAGAAAATTTGATTGAAAATCCTGTTGAAGAAATAAGTGTAGGATAAGGAGGATTTTTATGAGTAAAAGTTATGCAGTTTTTGGTCTTGGCAGATATGGAAGAGCGGTTGTAAAAGAGTTGTTGAATAATGGAGCAGAGGTTTTGGCAGTAGATCAGGACAGAAGAATTGTGGATGAGCTGGTAGACGAAATCCCGGTTTGCAAATGTGCGGATATAACCGAGCCGGGAGTAATAGAACAGCTTGGTATATCGGAGATAGATGTTGTTGTTATTTCTATGGCAAAAAGCTTTGAGGCAAGCATTATGGCAACTATGCTTTGTAAAGAAGCTTGCGCCAAAAAGGTTATTGTAAAGTGTTCTGATGAATCACAGTGCAGAGTTCTGAAAAAAATTGGAGCAGACGAGGTTATTTTGCCTGAAACCGAATCGGGAACACGACTTGCCAAAAATATTCTTAGTTCCGGATTTATAGATATTGCTGATATAACTGACAATATTTCAATTCTGGAAATGGATATAAAAGCTGAATGGGTAGGTAAAACACTTAGAGAGCTTGATTTAAGAAAAAAATATAACATAAATATAATTGCTTTTAAAAATAGCAACGATGTGGTTTTTGCAAATCCCGACATTATTATTGAGGAAAGTATGAAAATGATAGTAATGACTGATAAGAAAGGTGTGGATTTCCTTAAATAGGAAATAAACAACACAGTTCACGAGTGTGAGGCTTTTTGTTTAAAGCTTAATAAATATTAGCTTGCCGACGGCGGAATGTTTGTTGCGAGTATAAGAGATTACCATGCCTTGCTTTTGAGCAGACCGCCCTATTCGCCGCCATATATACACAAAACCGCAGAGGGGCAGAGGGTAGCCTTTCAGGCATGGGAATGGAAGAGTGAAAATTTCCAAAGCAAACAGGGTTTTATCAACCCATTATAATTGCAAAAAAATGCTGATTAACAGGAGGAGAAAATTATGTATTTAGGAGAATATACAGCAGATATAATTGACGGAAAGGTAGAGTTTCCCTGGATGGTGGAGGGTGACAAAAAACTTGTGTGGCAGATATCCGAAAGCACAGTTGAGGGAGTTAAATCTGTAAACTACAGCATAATTGACACCGAACAGGCGGGGGAATATGCGTCGGGCGGAGATGAAAGCAGCTTTAAAATTTTACACCAGGGCGAGTTTACCGTTGATGACGAGGATATGTGGGAAGTACCCGAAGAAATGAAGGATTACTTTGAATCGGGAGAGATTATATTTTTCGGTATGGGCTTTATGGTGGAAATGATGTCACCTGAAGAAATGGAAAAATATAATGATATGATGGATGATATTGAAGATATTATGGATATAATCGACGGTAAGAAAAAGGAGGAATAGGCATATGATTACAATCTTTAACAGAAAACAGCTTATACTCACTTATGACATGACAATTCAGGCAAGGGTACGAGAAATTCTGGCGGCGAATGACATAGATTACTACATAAATCCCTATAAGTTTGACAAGAGATGCGTTGCACCTGAATATAAGATATATGTTTTGAAAAAAGACTACGAGAATGCAAAATACCTTATACGCGACGTATACAGATAAAAGGAGAGGTAATATGCTACACAAGATAAATGCAAATATATCCCACGCGATGTATTTTTCTGCCGCACCGGTAGGCGGGGAAAAAGAGCTTGACAGGAAACTTAAAGCAGAATTTAAAAATACGGTGATGTACAGTTCCAAGGGAGAAGCCGGAGAGCAGTACACAAGGGATATGCAGATTGTAGAAGATTTTTTAAGGGGCGGCGCACAGACAGGTAAGGTAATAAGATATTTTTTAAAGGATTTTTATGCCGAGCCGGAGCGCAACGGTCTTGACGGCTGGTGTGTTATGCTTACATTTTTTGCAAAAACCAATATACTTGCGCTTTCCTTTCACTATTCGCTGAAGGATACAGATGCGGATACACTCATAGCACGCAGACAGTCGGGAACAGGGAAGGAATATATTTTCCCGGACGGCACATATTCCTGTAAGGAAATTGCAAAAAGAGTTATTTTGGGTCTTGGACTTGAGCCCAGCATAGACGGAAGCTATCTGTGTGAAATAACCAAATTTGGTGACTATACAGATATTGATAACATAAGAAATGAACACGCAAATCTTCTATACGGTCTTTTATCGGGTGATGAAGGATACGAGTTTGTACCCGGTTATCTTGTAGAGGAGAGATTGGGAAATTTCTGGGGCAGCCGCAGCTTTACACGCCTTTATGCGTGTCATCAGTCGTGCCTGTTTTTCAATCTGCTGAAATCACCTGACTACGACAAGTATTTAAAAAGACAGACTCAATACGGTACCGACATTTACGGCGGGCCGAATCCCTATTTCTTTATAGGAGAGTCGCCGCTTACCGTCAATCATGGGGTTTTGTTTTCGGTGGAGTTTGTAATGATGCTTAAGGCGCTTGTAAAAGAGGTGCTTGCCTTCCACACTCACTATAATGAAAAAAAGCATGCTTTTTCATATACCAAAAGAATAAATGAAACAAGAGAATTAAGACGAAAAATTATAACCGTGCTTGAAGAAGTGGAAAGCACACCCATTTCAGAGATAGGCGAGATGAGTGGAATGCTTCTTAAGAGCCAGAATATTGCACCGGTTGTTGACCAGGTAAAATACCTGCTTGAGCTTCTGGAGGGGGATTTATCCCTGGCATATTCCGAATACAACAATGCCCTTATAACCGTTCTTACCATCGGAGGTCTTATTCTGAGTGCAATTCCTTATATTCCGGCTGTGCTTGAATTTTTCAGAAATTTATTTTTTAATTTGTTGCACTGAATATATCAATAAAACTGTCCATATCGGGCAGTTTTATTGAATTTTTGCATTAAAATGAATAATAATACATTTTACACTTGAAAAAGCATTTAAAATATTGTATAATAATATCGAATTTTTCGAAATGTTTATAATTTAGGAGGACAAAACCATGAAAAAACTTATTTCCATTGCTCTTGCTATGGTAATGCTGCTTGCAGTTGCAGGTTGCGGTAACACAGCAGGAACAACAACAATGACAATGGGTACAGGCGGTACCGCAGGTACATACTACGGTTACGGCGGAGTACTGGGTCAGTACATTAAAAACAATGCAGGAATCAACGTAACAGTTGTTTCTACAGACGGTTCAAAGGCTAACATCCAGGGTATCGACGCAGGCGACTACCAGCTTGGTACAGTTCAGTCCGACGTTATGGACTATGCAGTAAAGGGAACACGTTCCTTTGAAGAAGACGGTGCGGTTACAACATTCCGTACAGTTGCAGGTCTTTATGCAGAAGCAGTTCAGCTTGTAACAATGGATCCCGCTATAAAGAGCGTTGCTGACCTTAAGGGTAAGAGCGTTTCCATCGGTGCTCCCGGCTCGGGCGTATTCTTCAATGCTATGGACGTTCTCACAGCAGCAGGTCTTACAGAAAATGATATTCAGGCTCAGTACCAGTCTTTCGCAGACAGCGCTGATGCTCTTAAAGACGGCAAAATAGATGCTGCATTTATCGTTGCAGGACCTCCCACACCCGCTATCACAGAACTGTGCACAACAAATGATGCATACCTGGTTCCCATCGATGGCGCAATAGCAGAAAAGCTTATGGCTGACTGCCCCTTCTACACAGTACACACAATTCCTGCAGGCACATATCCCGGCCAGGAAGCTGATGTAAACACAGTTACAGTTAAGGCTACACTTATCGTAAGCGCAGACGCTTCTGAAGAAGATGTTTATAAGCTTACAGCAGCTATCTTTGATAACATCGAAGCCATTTCTGCAGAAAACGCAAAGGGTAATGAGCTGAGCATTGAAAACGCAACAAGCGGTCTCACAGTTCCCTTCCACGCAGGTGCTGCAAAATACTTTGCTGAAAAAGGCGTAGAGGTTGCAGTTGACTAATTAATTTACGCATTATAACGGCTGCGGCGAAAGTCGCAGCCGTTTCAGTATATAAGGAGGCAATATGTTACTTTTTGGAAAAAAGAAAGCCGCAGAGACAAATGAACCCATGGATCTCGATGCGGTAATGAAAAAATTTGACCGTGAGTCAAATGTCCGTATATGGGAAGGCGCGCCCAAAATTGTGGTGAATTGCCTGCTTGCGGCATTTGCAATTTTTTGCGTGGTAGAAATACTGCTTTTAAAGAGACTTGAAGAACATCGTCTTACAACATTTGTAGCATTTATTACCATGCTGGGGTACATTGTTTTCCCTGCAAGAAAAGGTGTGCAGAAGGTTAATTATATGCCTTGGTACGATGTAGTACTTATGGTTTTGGGAACAGCTGCATTCCTTTATTTTGATTTTAATGCTATGGAAATTATTCAGCAGGGCAGTAAGTTTGAACTCTACCAGATAATAATAGGTATTGTTGGTATTATATCTGTTACAGAGGTTTGCCGCAGAAGTGTTGGTCTTCCTATTGTAATTGTTGCGGCATGCTTTGTAATTTATGCAATGGTGTTCGGACTTCAAAACCCCTCATTTATGAAAAAATTAAATTACCTTGTTCGTAATTTGTTCTATACAAAAGAAGGTATTTTGTCTACTCCTATTAATGCTTGTTCAAAGTTTATAGTTATATTTATTATATTCGGCGCTTTTCTGGAAAGAAGCGGTATTGCTGATTTCTTTATTAAAATCTCAAATGCCATTGTTGGCGGATTTTCAGGCGGCCCCGCAAAGGTTGCGGTTGTTGCCAGCGCACTTGAAGGTATGGTTTCGGGCTCATCTGTTGCAAATACAGTTGGTTCAGGCTCTGTTACCATTCCTCTTATGAAGAGAACAGGATATAAACCCGAGTTTGCTGCGGCGGCAGAAGCGTCTGCTTCAACAGGCGGACAGATTATGCCTCCCATTATGGGCGCAGCAGCATTCCTTATGGCAGACTTTATCGGTGTTCCTTACAGCAATCTGGTTGTACGTGCTATTCTTCCTGCAGTTTTATACTTTGCAGGTATATTCATTGCGGTACATCTTGAAGCAAAAAAAGAAGGTCTTCGAGGTCTTACTAAAGAAGAACTTCCCAGAATAAAGCCTCTGCTTAAAGATACATATTTACTTATACCTTTGTTTTTACTTATTTATCTTGTAAGCTCAAGCATATTTTCTATTCAGTTTGCAGCTGCTATATCAATTGGTGCTGTTATAATAGTGAGCATAGTAAGCAACCTGATAAACAAAAAAGGTATTACCTTTGTACAGCTTATAAAGACTTTATTTAAAAACATATTCGAATCCTTTGCAGCAGGCGGTCAGGGCACAATTACTGTTGCAGCAGCTTGCGCAGTTGCAGGTATCATTTCGGGTATTATTACAATGACAGGTCTTGCAAACATTCTGTTTAATGGTATTGTTGCTCTTGCAAGCGGTAAGGTTATAATTGCTCTGTTCTTAACAATGATTTGCTGTATCATACTTGGTATGGGTGTTCCTACAACAGCAAACTACTGCATTATGGCGGCAACCTGTGCACCTATCCTTATCCGTATGGGTGTTCCCCAGATTGCGGCTCACTTCTTTGTATTCTACTTTGGTATAGTTGCTGACTTAACACCCCCTGTTGCTCTTGCTGCATATGCAGGTGCGGCTATTGCACAGGCAAATCCCATGAAGACAGCGGTAACGGCAACAAAGCTTGCAATAGGTGCATTTATAGTTCCTTACGTATTTGCTTTAAATCCTGCAATGCTGCTTATTGACACAACAGCGATTGATGTTGTTCTTATATGTATAACATCACTTATAGGTATGTTTGCGGTTTCATCAGCACTTGAAGGATACCTCCTTCACAAAATGAGCTGGTATGAACGCATAGTAAATGTTGTAGGCGGTCTGCTTCTTATATACCCCGGTCTTACAACCGACCTTATCGGTCTTGCGCTGGTGGTAGCAGTTATTGCAATTCAGTTTCTTACCAAAAAGAAATATGCAGCAAGCGTGTAAATTATTTTAAAAGATATTGACAAAAAAATATGTATGTGTTAGAATAGGTTAAAAGCAATGAACGGAACCAAGTAGGCTATGAGCGGAGAAGAGAGAAACGGCGGTTGGTGCGAGCCGGGGTCTTAACATAGTTCGAATACAGTCCGGGAGCTGCAGGGGAGAAATAGCAGTAACTCCTGACGGGGGCGCCCGTAGAAACGCGTGAGTAGTACGGTAGTATGGTTTTTTCGTTTACTCAATGAGGCAAACGACCGTGAGGTGTTTGTGAACTGAGGTGGTAACACGGATTTATTTTCCGTCCTCTAATAGTTTATTAGAGGACGGTTTTTTATTGCCTGCCGTTCTCGATGAAAATTAGAAAAAGAAAGGATGGTAAAAATGGCAGTAAAAATTTTAATGTTGGTAGTGTTTTTTGGTATTATGGTAGGTGTCGGTTTCTATTGCAAAAAGCATACAACCGACGTATCGGGCTTTGTTCTCGGCGGTAGAAGCGTAGGTCCCTGGCTTACAGCCTTTGCTTACGGTACTTCTTATTTTTCAGCGGTAATTTTTGTAGGTTATGCAGGACAGTTTGGTTGGAAGTTTGGTGTAGCATCCACATGGATTGGTCTTGGTAATGCGTTTATCGGTTCACTTCTTGCATGGATAATTCTGGGCAGAAGAACAAGACTTCAGACACAGCATCTTGAAACTGCAACAATGCCCGAATACTTTGGCAAACGTTATCTCAGCAGTGCAATAAAGATAGTTGCATCAGCTATTGTATTTATATTCCTTATTCCTTACACAGCATCGTTGTACAACGGTCTTTCCAGACTTTTTGAAATGGCTTTCCCCGCTGTTTCTTACGATGTTTGCGTAATTGTTATGGCAGTTCTTACCGGTGTTTATGTAATTGCCGGCGGATATATGGCAACAGCTATTAATGACTTTATTCAGGGGATTATTATGCTGGGCGGTATTGTGGCAGTAATTGCGGCAGTACTTGGCGGACACGGTGGTTTTACAGCGGCTATTACCGAGCTTGCAAAAGTTCCTCATGAAATTCCCGGTGCATACGCGTCCTTCTTCGGCCCCGACCCCTTTGGTCTTTTATGTGTTGTAATTCTCACTTCACTGGGCACATGGGGACTTCCGCAGATGGTACAGAAGTTTTATGCTATAAAGAGTGAAAAGTCAATCAGCAAGGGCACAATTATTTCTACAATCTTTGCTATTGTTGTAGCAGGCGGTTGTTACTTCCTGGGCGGATTTGCGCAGATTTCGGGTGTTGCTGTTGATGGTGGCACTCCCGTAGGCGGCTTTGATGCGGTAATTCCCGCAATGCTTGAAAATCTTCCCGATATTCTTATCGGTATTGTCATCGTACTGGTGCTTTCTGCATCAATGTCCACACTTTCATCTTTGGTAATGGCATCAAGCTCTACGCTGACCCTGGATATGATAAAGGGACATATTGTAAAAAATATGAGTGAGAAAAAACAGGTTTTCATTATGAGAGTGTTTATAGTGGTGTTTATTGCAGTTTCTGCATTTATTGCCATTAATAAAGATAAACTTGGTTACATTGCAGATATGATGGGTATTTCCTGGGGCGCACTTGCCGGTGCATTCCTGGCACCCTTCCTCTACGGTTTATACTGCAAATGGGTTACAAAGGCATCGGTTTGGGTATGCTTTATTTACGGCGCAGGTCTTATGATTGCCAATATGCTGTTCAGATCAAGCTTTCCTGCAGCACTGGCATCACCCATTAACTGCGGTGCAGTTGCAATGATTGGCGGACTTATTATTGTTCCCATTGTTAGCCTTGTAACCCCCAAACTTAAAAAACAGGTTGTAGATGAAATGTTCACCTGCTATGACGAGCAGGTTACAGTATCTGCCAAGCAGTCACTTGGCGAAATAAAATAAAGTGCAAATGAGAGGAAAATGAAAAATGCCTATTACAGATTTTTTGGAAAGAAACGCGAGATTTTATCCTAATGATGTGAGCCTTGTAGAGGTTAACCCCGAAAATCAGCCGGGTGAAAATGTTTCGTGGCACGAATACAGCCTTATTGAAGCATCAAAAGGCGGACAGTACAGACGTGAGCTTACCTGGAAGGAGTTTGACATTGCGGCAAACCGATTTGCCAACCTTCTTTTAACACGCGGAGTTAAAAAGGGCGACAAGGTGGCAATTCTTATGATGAACTGCATTGACTGGTTACCCATTTATTTTGGTATACTCAAATCAGGTGCGCTTGCTGTTCCTATGAACTTTCGCTTTTCTGCTGAGGAGATAGAATATTGTTCAGATCTTGCAGATATATCTGTATTGGTATTTGGTCCCGAATTTACAGGCAGAATTGAAAGTGTTTTACCAAAGCTTCGTATAAAACACTACTTCTTTGTTGGTGAAAATGCTCCGGACTTTGCTGACGACTACAGTGAGATGATAACATACTGTTCGTCAGTTGCTCCTGCCATAGAAATCAGTGACGAGGACGATGGTGCTATCTACTTTTCGTCCGGTACAACCGGATTTCCCAAGGCCATACTTCACAGACACAGGGCACTTGTTGCATCATGTGAGGTTGAGCAGAAGCATCACTCACAAAGTCGTGATGATGTATTCCTTTGTATTCCTCCTCTCTACCATACAGGTGCAAAAATGCATTGGTTCGGCTCGCTTATCGCAGGCTCCAAGGCGGTTATCCTTCGCGGCATAAAGCCTGAGTGGATAATGCAGACCGTATCCGATGAAAAGGCAACAATTGTATGGCTGCTTGTTCCGTGGGCACAGGACATTCTTGATGCTATTGAACGCGGGGACATAAAGCTTTCGGATTACAGACTCTCACAGTGGCGACTTATGCATATAGGTGCACAGCCTGTACCTCCCTCACTTATCAAGAGATGGAAAGAAATTTTCCCCAACCATGATTATGACACAAACTACGGTTTGAGTGAATCTATCGGACCTGGTGCGGTGCATCTGGGTGTTGAAAATATCCACAAGGTTGGAGCTATCGGTATTCCCGGTTACAAATGGGAAGTTAAGATTGTAAACGGTGAAGGCAACGAGGTTGAAAAGGGTGATGTAGGTGAGCTTTGCCTTAAGGGTGACGGCGTTATGAAGTGCTACTACAAAAACCCCGAGGCAACACGTGAAGTTCTGACACCAGACGGATGGCTTTATACAGGCGATGTTGCAAAGCAGGACGAGGACGGATTTATTTACCTTGTAGACCGTAAAAAGGATGTTATTATAACAGGCGGTGAAAACCTTTATCCTGTACAGATAGAAGACTTTTTAAGAGCAAATGAAAAGGTAAACGATGTAGGCGTAATCGGTCTGCCTGATGAAAGACTTGGCGAAATTGCCGCAGCTATTATTCAGCTTAAAGAAGGTGTGAGCGCAACAGAAGAGGAAATGCACGAATACTGCATGGCTCTGCCCCGCTACAAACGTCCCAAGAAAATTATTCTTGCCGACATTCCAAGAAATGCAACAGGTAAAATACAGAAAAACGCCCTTCGTGAGCGTTATGGTGCATCAAGACTTGTAGAGGCAGAAACAACAAAATAAATATAAATGGGCTGTAAAGGTTTTACAGCCCATAATTAATTCAGCAGTACATAAAAGGGGATTCATCATGAAAAAAGGGATTTTATATGCCGCTATAACGGCGGCGTTATTTGTTACGCTTGAGCCGGTATGCAAGCTTATTGCAGACAGAGTTAACCCTTATACAATAACCTTCTGGCGATTCTTTTTAGGGGCGTTTATGCTTGTTCCGCCGGCACTTATAAAAATGAAGAAAGAAAAAATACGCATTACGGCAAAGGAACTGGGGCTTATGACCGCCCTTGGTATATTGTTTGTATGTGTAAGTATGATACTCATACAGATTGCAATAAAGGAGGGGGAGGCACCCTCGCTTATTGCTATAACCTTTTCGTCAAACTCAATTTTTACAATTATGTTTGCGGTATTGCTCATCAAGGATGAAAGGCTTACAAAAAATAAAATTATTGCCCTTATAGTCGGAGTAATCGGTGTGCTTGCCTGTGCCGATTTCGGAGAAAAAACCAACCTGAGACCTATTATTTTTGCTGTACTTTCGGCAATTTCGTTCAGTCTGTACACGGTGCTGAGCAGAAAATATATGGGCAGAGTGGGCGGAATTATCCAGTCGGCAGGAGCTTTTCTTTCCGGCAGTATAATTCTCCTGATTATTTTGCTGATAAGCGGAGAAAGTGTGGCTTTGCCGCTTGTGGGAAATGACCTTATGATTCTTTTGTTTATTGCGCTTGTAACAGGTGTAGGTTATGCCTGCTACTTTATGGCGATGGACAGGGGCGGTGCTATGATGGCATCTCTTGCTTTTTTTATAAAGCCGGTGCTTACACCCTTTGTAACATTGGTTATAAACGGAATTGCTCCGGATATTAAGGTGTTCTTCGCAGTAGCGTGTATAGTGGCGGCATCATATTTTGCAGTGTATAGGAAGGCATAAAAAAAGACATTCATATGAATGTCTTTTTCTATGCCTTTTTAATCATTTTTGCTTTGCAAACCTTACAGGTGATTTCAATTTTGCCGACTCCTTTTGGTACACGAAGCAATGCATGACATTTATTACATTTAAAATAGCGGTGAGTTTTACGTTCCTTCCACATTTTTTTGCGGAAAGAAAAGGTATTAATAAGCTTTGACTTGACTTTTCGGTATGTGTTAAGCTCGGATGTGCGCGAATAAATGTTTTTGGAAAACATACGCACATAGCAAAGCACCAGCAGAATAAGTGCAAGTATATACAAGGGGTAAAATCCAAATACTGCCGAAACAAAAAAGAGTATCAGTGACAGAATGGACATAGCTCTTGAAAGCTCGTCATTCCCGTACCTGCCCTGCATAAAAACAGCAAGACGGTATTTTAAACTGTAAAAGAATTTTTGCATTTATTTACCTCCGTCAGCATTGTCAATCTTTTTGCGCAAAGCCTCCATACGCAGGTCGAGCTGTGCGCTTATCTGTGCGCACTCAAAAAGCTCTGTCGCCATTTCCTTTGTAATTTCAACCTCTTTTTTGTACCTGAGCTGATGCTCGAGCGATGCCCAGAAATCCATAGCGATGGTGCGAAGCTGAATTTCCACCTTCATATGCCTTTTTTCGTGGAGAAGGAAAATGGGTATGGAAACTATTATATGCAGGCTTCTGTATCCGTTGGGCTTTGGATTTTGTATGTAATCCTTTTTTTCAATAAGTGTAATATCATCCTGCGAAAGTAGTGCCTGCGCAAGGGCATATACATCGGCAGGGGAGTTACACACAACTCTTATACCGGCAACATCATTTATGTTTTCTTCTATTGCATCCAGTGTAAAGGGCAGATTTTTGCGTAAAAGCTTTTCCTTTATACTGTCGGGAGATTTAAGCCTGGTTTTTATTGCGCTTATGGGGTTGCGGTCATGCTCTAAAGAATACTCCACATTGAGCACGTTAAACTTGGTTTCAATCTCCATCATGGCGCATTTGTAGTAGCTCATAAGGTCAACGTATGACTTTGTTATTTCGTATGTGTACTTTTTATCGTCTATATTCATTAAAGCCTCCTGATATCAGCAGCATCTGCAAAAGGGACAACAAAACTGTGCAAGACAAAGTCCCATACATATTTTATCAAGACCTGATGAATTCATATTAAATCCATGGGCATTTTGCGTATATGTCTGCCCTGAGCGGTATATCTGCTGATAAAGCATTCTGTATGCCCTGTTATCCGGCTCCATTTGTATGGCGCGGGTAATATGCTCGGTGGCGGTAACTGTATTTCCAAGACCGTGATGGGCAAGGGCAGAAAGATAATACCAACGACCGTTACGGTTTTGTGCAGGTACAGAGTTGAGTATGCTTGCGGCATCGCTGTATTTACCTGCGTTTATAGCATATATTGCCTGCTTTACCGCGTCACTGTCATTCGGATTAGCCTGTGGACGGTGTGCGCCACCAAAGCCAAAGCCGAAAAGGTCTTCAAAGTCGACAGTGGTGTAATAATAACCGTTGCCTGCATACCCTCCGTAGCCACCTGTCTGACCGTTGTACTGACCGCTTTGGCGGGTAGTATATTTTTCAGGGTTCATAAGCATATCGTATGCTTCGTTTACCTCGTTCATTTTTTTTGCTGCCTCGGGGTCATCGGGGTGCAGGTCGGGATGGTATTTTTTAGCGCATTGTCTGTATGCTTTTTTTATTTCGTCCTTTGTTGCACCTTTCTGTATACCAAGGACTTCATACGGATTGCTTATCATCCGATAGCTCCTTTCGTGTGTGCATTGTATTTAAGCCAAAGACCTGAATACAAAATGTTCTTAAGTATGTCCTCATCGCGGACAAGGGGCAGTATTTCAAAGCTTTTTGACACTTCACCCAAAATACCTGTGAGATGGGGACGGATGTTTTGCGGAGTCTGGTTCATAAGTAGAAGGGGGTTATATCCTCCGCTTTTTTTGTCCTTATCAAAATCACAGGCGGCATCGGCAAGATAAATAAATTTGCCAAGACCATAGCCTATGGCTTTAAGGTAGCCTGTCCAGTTGTCTGAATACGGAGCAAAAATCTCGCTCATAAACCTGCCGCAGCAGTTTGCAGCTGTGTCTGGATTTGCTTCGCCCTCGCGCTCAAGCTTTGTCAAAAGCTGAAGACTTTGCTCAATGGCGGTGCACTGTGCAGGCCATTTTCCCTTCACCTTTGTGTAATGGCGGTGAAGAGTGGCGGCATAGAGGCGCTTTGCAAGATTTTTATCGTCATTCCAGTCATCAATACATTTAAAGTAGGTAAGTGCTACCGTCATATCGGCAGCATATTCGGTAAATATATCAACCGAGTATTGATGCTTTGACATAGGGTGTGGGGCACAACGCCCTGTACCTTGTTCCTGCTCGGGCTCATATAAAGAGGATAAAAGTAAAATCAAAAATGTAAAATCATAAGATAATGCAAGGCGGCTGCTTAAACCGTATTTTTGACCGAGGGTACGGCAAAGACCGCAGTAAACAGAACGATAACGTGTTTTGTCCGCATCGGAGAGTGCCTGTACATTTACCTGAATGTGTCCGAACATAGTTGTTCTCCTTTTGGTATGAAGATAACAATTGCAACCTGAAGTTAAAACAGACTTATAATATTCTCTTCCGTAGGGATTATAGCATGTTCTATTTAAAATGTAAATCACTTTATTGTAAGAATTAACATTTTATTCACAAAGCCCCGTATTACACGGGGCTTAAAAGAGGCTGTATTTGTCTGCCCATCAGCGCTGACTGTGCGGCAGGCATAATTTTTTCCATATCTGCTACAAGAGATGTGGGTTTTTTGTAGGCATCATCCTGACTAAAGGGCACAAAGAATATGTTTTTGGTATTTAAAAGTGCACCTATGTTTTTTGAGTTTGCTCCAAGACCGTCATTTGTTGAAACGGCAATAAGAACAGGCCGTCCGTTTCGCATATGTGATTTTGCGGCAAGGGCAACAGGCGAATCGGTTATTCCGTTTGCCACTTTGCTTATAGTATTGCCCGTGCAGGGGGCAATTATTAAAAGGTCAAGTAATTTCTTCGGACCTATGGGCTCAACCTCGGGAATTGTATGCCATATTCTTTTTTGTGTTATGTTTTCAACCTCGGCAATAAAATCCTCGGCTTTGCCGAAACGTGTATCGGTGGAATAGGCAATATTGCTCATAATGGGGTATATGTCTGCTCCGTTTTCACGCAGGTTTTTTATTTCGGGAATAACTTTTGCAAAGGTACAAAATGAACCTGTAATTGCAAACCCGATTTTTGTACTTGTAAAATCCATAAAATCAGTCCTTTCTGTCCCCCTCCGGACAGAAACCAAGCTCGTCAGCGGCATAAAGCACCGAATCACACACAATTTTACCCGCAGAAACAGGCGCAACCTTGCCCGGCAAAGAAAGTGCGGAAACCACCTTTACAGAATGGTTGTGTGCGTATTCAAAATCCACTCCGCCGGGAGCAGATGCAAGGTCTAAAACAAATACGTCGGGCTTTACCTTTGATAAAACGGCTGAGTCTATTACCGGATGGGGAATAGTGTTTATAATAACATCATACATACCTGCTGTATCGGGAATTGACGAGGTATGTACCGGAGTAAAGCCGTTTGCCTGTATCCATGCAAAATGCTCGGCGCGTCTCGCCGAAACGGTAACCCGTGCGCCCAACCCCTGCAGAATTTTTGCAAGGTATTTACCAATTCTGCCATAGCCTGCAATAAGAATATTACTGCCAAAAACAGTTATGGGCAGCTCCTGCATTATTATCTGCACAGCACCTTCGGCGGTAGGAATTGCATTTGAAACAGCAAGCTCTTCACGCCGCAGGTAATCAATGCACGATATTCCCCTGCGCTCAAAAGCAAGACGGTGCTCACCGCTTATTTTACCTGCCATAAGGGTGTGGCGGACACACATTTTTGATGCAAGGGCATCTACATAAATTTTTTGCCCGGGAATATCTGTGGCAACAGTTTCGCCGTCTTGTGACATGGGCAACCCAAGTACAACAATGTCTGCAGAAGAAAGACCTTCTTCAAGGCTTACATCACCCAAAATAAGCACCCGCTCGCCACGCCTTTTCATTTCCTCTGCCATAACTCTGCTGCGTGCATCAGAGCATATAACAAAAAAAGTTCGCTTAATAAAAATCACCTCCACGTAAATATAATATGTGGAGGTGAGCAATATGGTGCGGTGGGAATGCTTTTTATATGGGCTATTGACAAAATATATACCGGATGATAAACTGAACTTAATAAATTACAGGAGAAATTTCCTGCTACAAAGGGACAGTTCTATTGTGTCATTGTCACCTATCAGGGGAAGGAGAAACGAAATGAAACAAAAACTATTATTACTTTTATCAGCTCTTTTGGTCACTTTGGGCTTTTTTATGAATTGTTTTCAATATGAATATTTCGGTATTGTTGGGAAAGTGGCAACCGTAATTATGGGGATTGGTGCTATAACTATATGGGCTTGTTGTATACTACAATGGCGTAAGTAACAAGAGCCTTTGATACACATGGAAAGACATACGTTAAAGTGTGGAACAGCTGCAGATGGTAAAAGAGGCAAAAAGGGGGACTATGCATGAGTAAGAAAATAATAGCTTTGGTGCTAATTATTATCTTTGGGGTGATGCTTATATCGGCGTGCAGTGGTGATGGTGTAACCCAAGTTAAAGAAATACCCGATGGATTTGTTCGTTTGCCCGATGGAGGAGAATGTGAAAAGCTGAGTTGGATGGGATGGGAAACCCAGATTGTATTTATGGATAAAGAGGAAAATTGCATTTATCAGACAGGGTTTAATAACAGTGAGTTTATTGTTTGGTACAAGGATGCATATTATGTCAACGAGGAAAAGTTCAATGAACTGTTGGATATGGCAGAACAGAGGTAAAGCGAAAAAATGGAGTGTAACTGGTGTTACACTCCATTTTTAATATTAAATATTAAATAATCTCTTTGTATTATCGAGGGTTATACGTGCCAGCTCTTCTACCGTCATACCCTTTATTTCAGCAATTTTTTCTGCGGTGGCGTGGATATACAGCGAACTGTTACGCTTACCGCGGTAGGGCACAGGGGCGAGATAGGGGCAGTCGGTTTCGATAAGCAGCTTATCAATGGGCACAAAGGCTGCAACCTCTACGGTTTTTACCGCATTTTTATAGGTTACAGGGCCGCCTAAAGAAATATACATTCCCATATCCAGCACTGTTTTTGCCGTTTCAACACTGCCTGAGAAACAATGCACCACACCCTTTGGGGTAAACTCTTTGAGAATTGAAAGAGTATCCTCTGTTGCCTCGCGGCTATGGATTATTACAGGCATATCCAATTCTTTTGCAAGGCAAAGCTGTTTTTTAAAAACTTCTTTTTGTGCTTCACGGGGCGAATTATCATAGTGATAGTCAAGACCTATTTCGCCAATGGCAACAGCCTTGGGATGGGCGGACATGACTTTAAGCTCATCTAAATCGCTATCGGTAAAGTTTTTTGCATCGTGAGGGTGAACGCCTACAGCCGCATACGCAAAGGGGTATTTTTCCGCAATTTCAATAGAGTGGCGGCTTGAGGGCATATCGGCACCTATATTAATTATGTTTGACACATTGTTTTGCAAAAGGGAGGACAAAAGCTGGTCCCTGTCTGCATCAAATGCTTCATCATCGTAGTGCGCGTGTGAATCAAAAAACATATCAGCTAATCTGTACTCCTGTGGGAATTTCATCGTCAACGCTTAAAACCTTTAAGGTATCATCGGTTGCAACTGCTAAAATCATACCATTGCTCATAATGCCGCGGAGCTTTACAGGCTTTAAGTTTGCAATCATAACCACGTTTTTGCCGACAATTTCTTCGGGCTTATAGTATTTTGCAATACCCGATACAACTGTGCGTTCTTCGCTGCCAAGCTTAACTGTAAGCTTTAAAAGCTTATCTGCCTTTTCTACCTTTTCGGCGGCAATAACCTTTGCTGTGCGAAGGTCAAGCTTTGCAAAATCATCTATTGTAACCTCGGGCTTTATGGGTTCGATTTCGGGTTCTTTTTCCATATTTGCCTCAATTTCTGCATAGATTTCGGCAAGCTTCTTTTCCTCGTCAAGACGTGCAAACATAGGTGATGCCTCGCCTACGCTGCTGCCTGCGGGGATTTTGCCAAACTCGGAAATGGATTCCCAGCAGCGGTAATCGGTGTTCAGCGATGCGAAAATCTTTTCAGATGTTTCGGGCATCATGGGCTGGAGCATTACTGCGATAAAACGGATGGATTCAAGCAGATTATAAAGAACTGTTGCAAGCCTGCCCTTTTGTGCTTCGTCCTTGGCAAGTGCCCAGGGCATTGTTTCATCAATGTATTTATTACTTCTGCGAACTATTGTCCAAAGCTCATCCATTGCGTCGGCAATTCTGAACTTGTTCATAAGGTCAAAATAATTTTCCTTGGACTTTTTGCAGGTTTCAATTAAATCCGCATCAAATTCGCCGGGGGTGTCGGGGTTTTCTATTTTACCGCCAAAATACTTGTTGGTCATGGCGATTGTTCTGTTTACAAGATTACCGAGAGTGTTTGCAAGCTCGGAATTGTAGCGGCTGATAATTGTTTCGTATGTGATTGTACCGTCTGCTGCGAAGGGCATTTCATGCAGAACGTAGTAGCGGATTGCATCAACACCGAAGTGTCTTACAAGATCATCTGCATACATAACATTACCGCGGGATTTACTCATTTTATCGGCGCCGTTTAAAAGCCAGGGATGACCGAAAATCTGCTTGGGCAAAGGTTCGCCTAAAGCCATAAGCATAATGGGCCAGTAAATTGTGTGGAAGCGGAGAATATCCTTGCCTATGATATGTGCATCCGCCGGCCAGTATTTGTTATAAAGCTCGCCCTTATTGTCGGGTGAGTAGCCAAGTGCGGTGATATAGTTGGAAAGTGCATCAATCCACACGTAGATAACGTGTTTTGTATCTGTAACCACGGGAACACCCCACGTAAATGATGTACGGGACACGCACAAATCCTGCAGACCGGGCTTTAAGAAGTTATTAACCATTTCCTTTTTGCGGGATTCGGGCTGAATAAAGTCGGGGTTATCTTCTATATACTGCATCAGTCTGTCCTGATATTTGCTCATTTTAAAGAAGTAAGCTTCTTCCTTTGCTCTTTCGACGGGACGTCCGCAATCGGGGCAAACGTTACCCTCTGCAACCTGTGTGTCTGTAAAAAAGCTTTCGCAGGGAACACAGTACCAGCCTTCGTATTCGCCTTTATAAATATCCCCCTGGTCATAGAGCTTCTGGAATATTTTCTGCACTGCGTCAACGTGGTAATCGTCGGTTGTTCTTATAAACTTATCATAGCTTGTGTTCATAAGGTTCCATATCTGTCTTACTTCGCCGGCAACACCGTCAACGTAAGTTTTGGGGTCAACACCTGCTTCTTCTGCAAGCTGCTGAATTTTCTGACCGTGTTCATCTGTACCGGTAAGGAAGAAAACATCGTTACCGATAAGTCTTTTGAATCTTGCCAGTGCATCTGTAAGAACGATTTCATAAGTGTTACCTATATGAGGTTTTCTTGAAGTATAGGCAATGGCAGTGGTTATATAAAACTTTTCTTTTTCCATTTAAATCAAATCCTTTATATAAATTTTAAAGGGCATAATACGCCTTATATTATAATACCACTTTTTTGAGATTTTTCAAGTGTTTTTACATATTTTAGGGTGAAAACAGGCCTGCTTGACAAAAAATATACCATGTGGTAAATTAAAATAGGACAGATAACACACGACATACAAGCCTTGAGGAGGTATTCTTATGAAAAAAACAATAATCTGGGTTATATGTATTGTTCTTGTACTGGCGGGGATATGGTGGCTGTTTAGTGAAAGAAGTATTCTGCAAGGGAATGTACAGGATATCGTAAAAATAACTGTTACAAAATATTCCGGTGGGAACGGATATGACTATAATTTTACCGATAAGGATGATATAGGACAGATTGCCGGTAATTTGCAGCAGACAAAGATACTCCTGGTTGAAAGATTCCCCGGACACACAGAAAGTATACAAAATGACACACCCTATCAGGTATGTGTTATATACAATAATGGCACAAAAGATGAAATATGCTTTTCGGAAAACAAGGAAATTGTATTTCGCATGTTAAACACAAAAGGCAATAGCGGAGACAGAGGTTGGGTCAAGGGAGAAAACAAGAGCCTGTTTGCGTTTTTTAATGAGTTTATAAAGTAATATTGACACCTATTTTAAAAAGTGTTAAAATTATCTGCGAAAAGGAGAGATACATATGAAAAAGTTTTTTAAAGAATTTCAGCAGTTTATTCAGCGCGGTAATGTAATTGACCTGGCAGTCGGCGTTATTATAGGTGCCGCTTTTCAGGCAATAGTTAAATCACTTACAGATGATATTCTGTCACCCCTTATCGGCCTTATAGGTAAAACCGATTTCAGTGCTATGGTATGGACAGTGCGCGGCGTAGAGGTAAAATACGGTGCTTTTATTACAGCAGTAATAAACTTTTTAATTATGGCGTTTGTTGTATTCCTTATTGTTAAGGCAATAAACAAAATAAGTGAACTCACAAAGAAGAAGGAAGAGGTAATTGAAAAGGTTACAACAAAAAAATGCCCTTTCTGCTGCAGTGAAATTGCAATTGAAGCAACACGCTGCCCTCACTGCACATCTGAAGTGCCGGAGGAAGAAGAAAAAGAAGAATAATACCGAAAACCGCCTATGGGCGGTTTTCTTGCAGGCACATTAAAAGGAGAAAACATATGCACAAAGGCCATAGAAAGCGTATGCGTGACAGATATCTTACTGACGGAATAAACGGTTTTGCGCCTCACGAGATATTTGAAATGCTTTTGTTTTACACCTATACAAGAAAAAATACAAATCCCATAGGTCACGCCCTGGTTGATGCCTTGGGCCCTGTGGGTGCATTTGATGCGGACAAGGAAACACTTATGAGTGTGCCCGGTGTGGGTGAGAAAACGGCAGACTTTTTAATGCTGGTTTCAGAATGCATAAGAGCATACAAAAGAGAAAAACAGGTTCTGGGTGAACGGCTTACCGATTATAAGGATGCGGGAGAAATGCTTTTACGCCACACAAACGGATGTAATGAAGAAGCATTTTATGTAATGTGCCTTAATATAAATAACCATATAACAGGTATTCAAAAGCTGTCAACAGGGACTACGGCAGGCAAGGTGATACAGAGCAGAGAGGTTATAGAATGTGTGCTCCGCGGTAAGGCTCACAAGGTTATACTGGCGCACAGCCATATTGACAGGGAGCTTTTTGTGTCACAGGAGGATATTGAATTTAACAACCGCCTGTGTGATGCATTAAAAGCGCTGGGTGTACAGGTGGTTGACCATTTTGTTTTAAATGATAAGGATTATATAAGCATGGAACAGCAAGGCTTTTTCAGGAAAGGATAAGAGAGAATGGCAGGTTACAGTAGCGCAGAGCTTTTGAGCGAATTACTCAAATTCGGCGGAGTTGAAAATTATAAAAGCGTTGCAAAAGAGCTTTTGGAAAGCTTTGGCGGAAGACTTGACGGCGTGTTTGACAGCAGCAGCGAAAGACTGGCAAAATTCCGCGGAATGACTCCCGGTGCAGTGACACTTATTAAACTCATTCCCGACTGTGCCAATTTTTATGGAAGGCATATGTGGGATAAAAACGCTTGCCTTAAAACAACAAGCGAAAAGGGATATTATATTGCCGATATTATAGGCTCGCCGCCGGTGGAAAATTTTTATGTAATGTGTCTTGACAAGGACGGACGGGTTATAAAGGTTAAAAAACTCAATGAAGGCAGCATAGCTAAGGCGGAAATAGATATACGAAAGGTGGTTGAAATTGCCATTGACTGCGGCGCGGCAGAGGTTATAGCAGCACACAACCACCCGTCGGGCAATCTTGGCTGGTCGGAGCAGGATGTTTTGGTTACCTGTCAGCTGAAAAAAGCACTTTTGCATATTGGAATTGAGAATACTGACCATTTTATTGTGGCAAATAGTGAATACAAAAGTATGAAGGAGGCAGGTGTGATATAGAGCCCTGCTTTTTTGTTCATAAATTATTTATAATTAGGTAATAAAAAACACATATTGAAGATATAAAATAATAGCGAAAAATAAACGGAGGCGGTTTAAACCTATGAGCAACAAAAAAACAAAGGTTGTGACTTTTTTTAAGGAATTTAAAAATAAGACTGTCACAGGCTTTAAAAACAAATCACCAAAGAAAAAGCTAATTATAATAACAGCTGCATTACTTGTGGCGGTGCTTATTGCCTGTATTATTGTTTCGCAGATTTTTTCTGGTAGGCATACGGCTGATCAGGTATACATAGAGAGCAGGGTTACAAGAGGAAATATCGAGGTGAAAATTGAGGGGACAGGCTCGGTAGAGCCTATTGACCGTTATGATATTATGCCCCTTGTAAGAGGAACCATCCTTGAATCTGTGCCCGAGGAGGGTGACGAAGTAAAGGAAGGGGATGTGCTTTATGTAATAGATCATACCGATATGGACACCAATATCGAAAAGACAATGAACTCCTATTCCAAATTGCAGAAAACCGAAAAGGATTTGAGAGAAAAAATATCAAACCTTACATATTACGCAACCGCATCGGGCGTGTTGTCGGGTTTTTCGCTTAAGGAAGGAGAAACTTTTTCTTCAAACGGCGGAAAGATAGGGGAGGTTACAGATACCTCGGTTATAATTGCCACCGTTCCCTTTAACAGAACACAGCTTGATAAAATACAGACAGGACAGACGGCAACGGTTAATATTGAAAAATATATGCAGTCTGTACAGGGGAGGGTTACCGATAAAAGCTATGTTGCAAAGGCAACAGGAAGCGGTTCGGTGCTTTATGATGTAACAATACAGATAGACGGTAAGAACATTGCCGGAATTCCTGAAAACACCAAGGTGACGGCAAGCATTTCAGTTGGCGGAGAAACTCTTATTTCACCTGCAGTAGGTACAACCGCTTATCCCGACAGCAAAATTCTTGCAGCCAGGGCGGGAGGCACTGTTGCACAGGTGCTTGTCAAAAACGGACAATGGGTTACAAAGGGTCAAAAGCTTGTGGTGTTTGAAAATGACGACCTTGTAACCTCTCTGGAGAATAATCTTCTTGACCAGAAGGATATCAAGGCAACCTTGAAATCGCAAAACGATGTGCTTGAAGATTATACAATAACTTCTCCTATAAACGGCAAGGTTATAACAAAGAACTATAAAAAAGGTGACAACCTGCAGGACAGCGCCGGTACAACCATAATGACTGTTGCCGATATGAGTAAAATGAAGTTTTACATATCTGCAGATGAACTGGATATTGCAAAAATAAAAATAGGACAGAGTGTATCGGTAAGTGCCGATGCTCTTGCCGGAGTTGAGTTTGATGCTGAAGTAACGCAGATTGCAACCGAAGGTGTCAGCAACAACGGTGTAACCACATACCAGGTAGAGGTTACAATAAATAATCCCGAAGGTCTTATGCCGGGAATGAATGTAACCGGTGAAATTGTTGTAGAGAGCGCAGAAAATGTGCTTATGATACCTGTATCAGCGGTAACAGCGCGTGACGGCAGATACTTTGTATTTGTAAAACAGGGAAAAGCCGACCCGACGGCAGTTTCAGCAGCACCTGCACAGGAAGGAGAGGGCGCGCAGAACAGAGAAATGCCGCCAATGGGTGAAAGACCTGAAGGTGCTCCGACTGAAGGAGAAAGACCCGAAGAAACATCAGAGCCCGGGCAGAGCGCAACTCCCACACCATCGGCGCAGCCTGTCGACAGGGGTGAGATAAGTGAAAGAGTTTTAAGACAGCTTGAAGCGGCAAAACCCGATGGAACAGAAATAGCGGAAATAACTGTTGGTCTTAGTAACGATGAATTTATTGAGGTTACAAGCGGGCTTAGTGAGGGACAGACAGTGGTTATAACCGGGGTAGTATCAGAAACCAATGATATGCAGAAAATGATGATGGGCGGAATGCCCGGCGGTGGAATGCCGTCAGGCGGAATGCCCGGTGGTGGCGGCGATGCGCCCGGAGGCGGTACGAGATGATAAGAATAAAGGATATGTATAAAATATACAAGATGGGTGATAACGAGGTACACGCGCTGGCAGGAGTTTCAATGCATATAAAGCCCCACGAGTTTGTGTCTATTATAGGTCCCAGCGGCTCGGGCAAAAGTACACTTATGAATATGATAGGCTGTCTGGATGTTCCTACAAGCGGCACATATTACATAGAGGGTGTGGAGGTAAGCACATTAAATGAAAGCCAGCTTGCAAGACTTCGCAACGAAAAAATTGGCTTTATATTTCAGGGGTTTAATTTGTTACCCCGCCTCAGTGCCATTGAAAATGTGGAGCTACCGCTTATATATATGGGAGTGCCGAGAAGCCGCAGGCGTGAGCTTGCAGAGGAGGCTCTGCGCCGTGTAAGTCTGCTTGAAAGAATGCACCATAAACCAAAAGAGCTTTCAGGCGGTCAGCAGCAGCGTGTGGCGATAGCCAGGGCGCTTGCAAGCAGTCCGCCGCTGATTTTAGCCGATGAGCCCACAGGTAATCTTGACTCACAGTCGGGCAGAGAGGTTATGGAAATGCTGCATGAACTGCATAGCGAAGGCAATACCATTGTTCTTATCACTCACGACAGCGGTGTGGCATCGCAAGCTGAACGCATAATAAGAATTGCAGACGGAAAAATAACTCACGACGGTGAGAACAAAGGCGAGGTGAGATGCGAATGAACCTTGGTATGGCATTTAGTATGGCTATGAAAAGTGTTCGCGCAAACAAGGGCAGGAGCTTTCTCACCATGCTTGGAATTATAATAGGTGTATGCTCGGTTATTATTCTTGTAAGTATTGTAAACGGTGCCACCGCCGACATTAAAAGTCAGGTTGAGAGTATGGGCACAAACCTTATCAACGTAACTGTTATGCCCCGTGGTACAACAAGGCGGGTGGAAATGAGCGATATGGAAGAAATGGTGGAAAAGAATGCCGAATATATTGATGCTGTTTCGCCCATTGTGTCAGGACAGGTTACAGTGAAATACGGAAACTCAAGCATTGTATCTACACTTACAGGAACAAATGAATATTACAAAAGCATTCGTAATACGAGTGTACAAAGCGGAAGATTTATAAGCGAGCTGGACGTTATTAAAAGGCAAAAGGTTGCAGTTATAGGTATGTATCAGGTGAACGAGCTTTTTGACGGAGTAAGTCCTGTTAATGAAAAAATAAAGCTTAACGGTGAACTTTATACGGTTATAGGGGTGCTGGAGGAAAAGGCAAACGGTAAGGAAGGGACAGATGATGACAAAATTATGATACCCTACACTGCTGCCATGCGACTGGTACGAAATGCAACCATAACAAGCTATGCAGTATCAGCTGCAGACAGTGAAACGGTTGATATGGCAGAAATAATCATAGAAAACTTTTTGTTTAATATCCTGGAAAACGAGGATGCCTATATGGTGCTGAGCCAGGCTACAATTATAGATGTTATGGACGAAATGCTTGGTATACTGTCCACAATGCTGGGCGGTATTGCCGGAATATCACTTCTGGTAGGCGGTATAGGAATAATGAATATAATGATTGTTTCTGTTACCGAGCGAACAAGAGAAATAGGTATAAGAAAATCAATAGGAGCGCAAAAGCGCAGTATACTAATTCAATTCCTGATAGAATCAATGGTGCTCAGTTGTATGGGCGGAGTCATCGGAATTATAGTGGGTATATTTGGTGCGCAGCTTGTGGGAAAGGCACTTGGTATAACAGCGGTTACGTCCTTTGGTGTAATACTCTTATCCTTTGGCTTTTCCGCGGCAGTGGGTGTATTTTTTGGCTGGTATCCTGCAAACAAGGCGGCAAAGCTTAATCCTATAGAAGCATTAAGACACGAATAATAGTGAAAGGAAAGAATGTAATAATGAAAAAGACGGCATCAATATTGCTTATAATTCTTTTGCTTACCCAGTCGGTTTCGGCGGCATTTACCGATGTGACGGCTGAAAGCGGTGAATATACGGCGATTGCAAGCGTAAGTCAGCTTGGAATTATGACAGGCTATGAAGACAACACGTTCCGCAGCGAAGAAAAAGTAACCCGTGCGCAGTTTGCTAAAATTGTAACTGTCGTAAGCGGTGGTGAGGAAAACGCCGTATTGCGTATGGATGCGGGGCAGTTTGCCGACGTAACCTATAATCACTGGGCAAGCGGATACATAAGTTATGCAGTTGCAAACGGAATTTTAATGGGTTACGGTGACGGAAGCTTCCGACCCGAGCAGAATATAACCTATGCAGAGGCATTGACGGTTATCCTCCGTGCTATGGGTTACAGCGCAGAGGACGTAGGCTATTACTGGCCTGCGGGATACATAGAAAAGGCGTATGCCCTGGGACTTATAAGCGATTATTCGTTTGACCCGTATGCACCCATAAGCAGAGGGGAAATAGCCATTTTAATTGACAAGGCTTTATATATGGAAGGCAAGGGCGGAGTAAAGCTTATAACCGCATTTGATATGAAGGAATACGAGGACGCGGTTATAATAGCAACCAAGAAGACAGATTCATCACTTGCGGGAGATCAGGTAAGCACCTCGGCAGGAGTGTTCAAAAAGGGAAGCCTGACAGAGGTGGATGAGTATATAGGCATAAAAGCCGATATTGTTGTTGACAAGAACAATAATCTTGTTCAGATTCTGCCTGCCGAACAAACTGTTGAAAGGGCAGTTATTGAAGGCGCTGTCGGAAAGGATATAACGGTAAGTGTAAACGGCAGAACAAAAACCATTCAGCTTGATGATAATATGGTGGTATATTACAAGGGAAGCAAATCCTCTGCCGCACAGCAGAAGGCTAACCTGACCGAAGGAAACGAGCTTTATATGTACAGTACAGGCGGAGAGGTGGATTATATTTTCCTTTATGCCTATGACATTATGGGACCCTATACCGTCGCAAGCGGTGGCGCAGAGCTGATAAACTATTTTGGTATTGAGGACAGCAGCAAGGTTTCGGTTATCCGTGATGGGCTTTCATCAAGTTTTGCGCAGGCGGAAAGGTATGATGTGGCATACTATGCTGCAGGCAGTAACACATTGTATTTATACTGTGACAAGGTAAGCGGTACTTATGATGAAGCTTACCCCATGAAGGCAAATGTTACCGAGGTAACAGTATCGGGCAGGACATACGAGCTTGAAGGCAGCCTTGCAAAGAGCAAGCTGGGAGAGGGAGCCGGTGCCTTTAAAATCGGAGACAGGGTGACATTGCTTTTAGGTCGTGACGGACTTGTTGCTGATGCAGTTGTGCTCGGGGAGGATGACCCTTCAAATTACGGTGTAATAATAAGCACAAGAATGACAGTTTCGGATGATAATGATACAAAGGGACAAAGCGAATATTACACTACCATACTCAAGGGAGACGGTATGGAGGTAGAGCAGAAGAGTGTAAAGGATTATTCTGACTACAAAGGCAGATTTGTAAGCATTGACTATGAAGACGGTAAAATGAAGTTTACAACGGTAACCTACACACCTGTTTACGGTGCTCTTGACAAGGCTGCTCCTTCTCTTGGCGGAGTTCAGTTTGCACGAAACTACAAAATAATTGAGCTTGTAAAGCAGGAGGGTAACAGCACACCCGTGGTACAGTGTGTAGAGCTTTCTGATATAAAGCTTAAATCGCTTACCAAAAATCAGGTAATTCATGCCCAGAAATCAAACGATTTTGGCGACATAACGGTACTTTATATAAATAATGTAACAAACAGTAACTATCAGTACGGAATACTGACTCACGCCGCAATGTCAGGTATGGGAATGAGTATTTCGGGCAGCTATACCGTTATGAAGGATGGTGTGGAAACCGACTACCGAACCTCGGGCGTTGCATACAGTGCAAGCGCAGGTCAGGCTGTGGGAATAGAAACAAACGGCGGTGCGCTTACAGGAATTAAGGTTTTGTCTCCGGTTATATCATCATCAAAGGTTGAGGCGGTAAGCGTTGGAAGAATTAAGGTCGACGGTGAAATATATGAACTGGACGATAATGTGCAGATATTCAAAGAAAAAGACAGACTCAATACATTTACCCAGATATCAATAAATGACCTTGCGGGTATGAAAGATGGGTATGTAACACTTTACTCGGATAAACCGGCAGGAATAATAAGGGTAATAAAGGTACAGTAAAAAAAGCCGCAGAGAAATTTCTCTGCGGTTTTTTAGATTGCTGCAAGCTCCAGCCTTAATTTATCTGCTATAAGCGCAATGAATTCAGAGTTTGTAGGTTTACATTTAGAGTTGTTCATAGTATAACCAAAGATATTGAACAGCTGCTCCTCGTTACCGCGTATGCAGGCGGTTTCGATTGCATGTCTTATTGCTCGCTCTACGCGGGATGATGCAGTACCGAACATTGATGCCACAAGGGGATATTGAATTTAACAACCGCCTGTGTGATGCATTAAAGGCGCTGGGTGTACAGGTGGTTGACCATTTTATTGTAGCTAATAATGAATACAAAAGTATGAAAGAGGCAGGTGTTATATAACATCTGTCTGATTTTATAAAAAATACAACCAATATAGTATTAACACTTTGTTTTTTTAAAATTATAATATGATTATAGAAATTATATTGTAAGGCGCATAGCGAACAAAATACAAACAGGTGAAAATACAATGAACTCTATTTACGTTGGAAAGAAAACAAATAATCTGGTAAACATAAGTGCCATTTCAAACAGCAGTTACTGCGTGCTTTTGGTAGGACAGGAGCTGGAGTGCCGCAACAGCGATGTATGGGAAATGGTTTATGTGGACTGGGGTGAAGCGGAGATTTGCACCGATGAAAGGAGAGTAATACTCGAGCAGGGGGAAACGGTTTTTTTAAAACCAGGCGAATTTCACACTGTGCGGGTATGCGGAACAACGGTAGCAAATATAATTACCATTTCGTTTGTATGCTTATCAAAGATTATGAACTTTTTTAAAGGAAAAAAGCTTAAGGTAACAGCTGCATTGAGGAAGAATATTTTTAGTATCATGGAAGAGTATGAAAATATGGAAGAAGAAAAGTACATAGGCGGAAAGCAGCTTATACAGACATACCTTAAGCAGATTATAATATTTCTTATACGGGGAGAGCACACTGCGGATGAGGAGATTGTTTTTTTCTCAAAGGAGGATGCCGAAAAGAAACTTGTTTCGCAGATGCAGAAAATGGTGGAGGATAACATATACTGCCAGATTACTACAGAAAGCATTTGCAACAGGATTGAATATTCAAGAACCTACCTTTCAAAGCTTTTTAAAGAGCATATGGGTTGCACAATTCTGAAATATATACAAAAAAGAAAGATTGAAGAAGCAAAGACTCTTATACGTAAAGGCGAGGATAATTTTATACAAATTTCGGAGAAACTGTGCTTTGATAATTCCCACTACTTTTCACAGGTGTTTAAAAGGGTGTCGGGTATGACTCCAAGTGAATACAAAAAAATAAACAAGAGTATATAATATAAAAAAGTAAGAGGGTAAGCAGTTGCGTTAGTATCTGAACCCGCCTAAACCAAGTAAAATAGCCGTTTTTCTTTGTTGTCGGTCTCAAAATACGCCGGTATTACTTCGACCTTCCGCCTTGAAAAAGCGACAATTTTATCTTGTTTTAGGTTCTATGAATTTTCGGTGCAGTGTTTTTGCGTCAATGCGAGGCAAAAACACAGCTAATGCTGACGCATTTGCGAGTATTTTAACGATGCAGTGGCGTAAAAACACGCACCCAAAACGGGTTCGGATACTAACGCAACTGCTTATGCAAAATGAATTTTATTTTGCATACCCTCTTGTATTAAATTCGCTCGAAATAGGGCAATACATCAATGGGGGCGGGGAGTGTAACGGTTTGCCCGCCTTTATAAAGTTCACCATTAACATACTTCCACATACAGTTTTTCGGAAGCCTTATGCTACGAACATAAGAGCCTTTTGTTATAACCGGTGCAACAAGGTATTTTTCGCCAAGCATAAAGCAATCGTTTGTATTTTCGTACCCCTCATCGGGAAACTCGTATGCCATATGCCGTATAATGGGTTGACCGTCGGCACGGGTGCGGTTTACAAGCTCTAAAATATAGGGGGAAAACTTTTTGTGCAGCTGTGCCATATTGCGGCAAATATCGGTTTGCTCACGGCTGAGATATTCCCAGGGCAGCATTGAAAACTGCATCATTGGGAACAGGGTGGACAACTGACACATTCTTATAAACAGCTCGCTGTCAAATTCTGCTTTGCCGTTTTTATATGCGTGAACAAAGGTCCATTCTCCGCCGCCTATCATATCGGGGCAGATAAATGGGCTGCCGATAAGCCCCTGCATAAGGCAGTAGGGGATAATGGTGTTTATACCCTCATTCGTCCATGAATGGTTTCTGTCGCGCAGGCGCTGGATACCGCACTTGCCGCCGCCTTTATATGTATCTTTAAACTCGTTATGCAAATATTGCCTGCCAAATTCGTTCCATGCAATATTGCGTTCATAGTGCGGGTGTATTTCGTTTATATGCCCGTTTATGCACATATAATCCGAGTAATGGTATATATGGCCGCCGTCAAATTTAAAGCCGTCTATACCGTATTCGGATATGAGGGTATCAAGCTGGGTTTTAAGAAAGTCCCTGTCGGCTTTTTGTGTAAAATCTAAAATGGCACACACGCCGTTCCACCAGCGTATAAGAGCAACCTCGCCGTTATCAAGGCGAAGATACAGCTTTTCGTCGTTTTGTTCCTGCATACCAAACTCTGCCGCCATGCGAAGGCTTTTAACATATTTTTCGCCCGAGCAGGTAACAAACGGGCAAATCCACACCAGAACGGTAAAGCCCATTTTATGCAGCTTATCTGTCATTGCTTTTGGGTCGGGGAATTTGACAGGGTCGAACTCCCAGGTGCCGTAGGGCTTGTGCCAGCCCTCATCTATGATTAAAACGCCGGGTTCAAAGCCGTTATCTTTTATGCTTTGGGCATAGGCGAGAACTGAATCCTGCGTTTGGTTGTAGGTACAGTGCATCCAAGTATTATACTGGGGGGTTATAAAACAATCATCGGGTAGGGGTTTACCGTCAAAGGGGAAATGCTGCTTTGAAGCCGCGAGATACGCATCCTTTAGGGTGTTGCCTGCGTGGTATAACTTAATGCTCATATCCCCCGTTACATAAATTTTACCGTTTTTAAACTCAAGCGCGAAAGCCTGCTCGCTCCATATATATCTACCCTTGCTTGAAAGCAGAAAGGGCATACCCTGGTTAAGACATTCTATGGAATTTGTACCGGTAAGGTCCATACTTATATTGCTTTCGGCCGAGTAGGGCGCCTTGTCACCAAAGCAGATGCCACCACCCCACCAGTATTCATTTTCTAAAATATCAAACACGTATTTCATAAGTTCCTCCATTGTTATCTGCTGTAAAAAACACGTTTATTGCTATTGCTTGTACGCACAAGATATATTATAATTATAAAAAAGGCGTGTGTAAATACAAAATCAGGTGGTTTTTTTATAAAAAAGGGCGTGAGGTAAGTATGAGTCATCCTGTATACATAAACAATTTTTTAAGATATTACAGAAACCGCCGCGATTGCGGGTATTTTTTCGGCGGGCACACTCATCCCGCATGGGAGGTTAATGTGGTAACAAGTGGTGCTATGGAAATAACATATGATAACACCATTTCGATTGTAAGGAAAAATATGCTGATGTTAATTGAGAGTGATGTTTTTCATAGAAACAGGGTGCTCTCTCCCGAGGGTGCTGATATGTATGTGTATCAGTTTGTGTCGGACAATATGCCCCGCGGCAAGGCAGGGGTGTATGAACTCAGTGACAATAATTTTGCGCTTATAAAGCTGATTGAAGAAGAAGCGGAAAAAAATATAACCGAAAAAATAGAACGCTCGGTAAAAGTAGAAAAATTCAGCTATCAGGCGGAAAAACTACTGGAAGTTTTATTGACAAGGCTTGTAAGTGACGAAAATACAGTAGGGTATGAAACAAACCCTGATGAGGAAATATACGGAAAAGCTGTAACCTATATGAAAGAAAATATTGCACGCAACCTTTGTATAGACGAAATTGCAAGAGAGTGCTGCGTAAGTAACACAAGGCTTAAAAATGTTTTTAACAGGTATACCGGCAACGGCGTTATAGCCCATTTTTCGAATATGAAAATAAATGAGGCAAAAAAGCTTTTGGACAAGGGAATGCCGGTAGGGGAGGTAAGTGAGCAGCTGGGCTATTCATCGCAGGGGTATATGTCGCTGTGCTTTAAAAGGGCTACGGGAATATCGCCGCTTAAGTATAAAAAAGAAAAAGGGATGTAAAAAAAAGTTCATACCACACGGGACGGGAATGTTTTGTGGTTATGAACTTTTTTACATCCCCCACCCGTTATTAGATTGCTGCAAGCTCCAGCCTTAATTTATCTGCTATAAGCGCAATAAATTCAGAGTTTGTAGGTTTACATTTGGAGTTGTTCATAGTATAACCGAAGATATTGAACAGCTGCTCCTCGTTGCCGCGTATGCAGGCGGTTTCGATTGCATGTCTTATTGATCTCTCCACGCGGGATGATGCAGTACCGAACTTTGATGCCACAAGGGGATAAAGCTGTTTTGTAACTGCATTTATAAGCCCGGGATTTTCAATGGATGAGATAATTGCTTCTCTTACATAATTGTAACCCTTTATGTTGGCGGGTACGCCAAGTGTAAGAAGCATATTTGTTGTGGCTACCTCCAAAGTATAACGGTGTGAAGTTTCGTTGACCTTTGAAGGGGTGTTTGGAAGATTTATCTGAAGAGTTCTGCTGAGTGAGGCAACCAGTTCAATTCTATCCTTTATAACCGACATTTCGGTGGGCTTTACCATATAGTAGTCGGCACCGTGTTGCAGGCACATTCCCAGAATGTTTTCATTTGAAAAGGCTGTAATCATAATAACGTGGGGACGGTTGTCGGGCGAAATATCGCGCATACCCATTAAAACGGCTATTCCGTCAATGCCGGGGAGCAAGATATCAAGCGCTACAACATCAGGGCTTGTCTTATGTATCAGGTCAAGAGCTTCTTTACCGTTGGAGGATGTACCAACAACCGATATATTTCCCTGCTTTTCGAGATATTCCTTTAAATCCTGAGTAAATTCTGCATTACTGTCTGCAATAAAAACCTTTATGTTTTGTTCCATAACTGTTCCTCCTTAATAAAATTTATTTTTCGAACATTATTTTACAATAAATTCCAATTAATTGCAAGAGATTTTTAGAAATTTTTTCCAATTATTTTTATATTACTCCCAAAAAGTGTTTTTACAACATAAAAACAGAGGCAGAATTCTGCCTCTGTTTTATAAATTTTACCTCACGGAAAAATAACTGCTGTCATTTGAGATGGCAAATTATTTTACCATTGTCCATACAAGCATATCTGTAGCTTCGCGGTTTGCAAAAGCAAAATATGGTATGAGTCGTGAGGCGAATGGAGTGCGCTCGTTACTTTTAACAGAGTAAAGCTTAGTACTGTCGGGGCGACGCTGGGCGTCAATATAAATTACCGGTGCAGGGATACCGTCTTCTTTAGCAATACGGATATTGCCATTTTCCAGTAAAGTAATATCGCGAAGGTTTTCGCCATTATCTATTCCCTCCATACAATAAACAATAGGACCACGCTGTACTGCGTATCTTCCCGAATTATCCTGCGCGTAAGGGTTTGCCTCGATAAAGTGGACAGCCATGGGAAGGTCAATGACAATACTGTCACCGTCGGTAAGTTTAAAGTGTGCAAATCCCTTTTCTGTTTCGCCTTTGTATTCTACGCACCATTCGGGTATTCTTACGCACAGTGTTACAGGTTCACCCTTGTAATCAAACTTTATTTTACCGCTGTAGGGATAATCGGTGGTCTGTGTCAAAACGGCATCCTTACCGTCTACTTCAAATTTTGTTTCACTCTCTGCAAATTGGTTGCAGTAGATTGCAGAGCCGTCAACTGTGTACATATAGCGGGGTACAGATGCAAGCATCCTTACAACATTGGGCGGGCAACAGGAACAGTCAAATACCTTTACTCTCTCACATATAGGCTGGAACGTGCTTCTCTGATACTTTTTGCGGTCAATTTCCAACGGATTTGTATAGAAGAATTTATCACCGCTTAATGACACGCCTGAAATAAATCCGTTGTAGTATATGCGTTCTATCACATCGGCATAGCGTGAATTAACCTCTGTTTCCTGCATAGCTCCCGCAAACATTGCAAGGGCAATGGCAGCGCAGGTTTCGTTATAGGTGTCGCTGCTGGGCAGGTCATAATCATAAGAAAATCTTTCCAACACGTGCTCTGCACCTATTCCGCCGGTAATGCTCATTTTTTTGTTTGTAATGCTGTCAAATAATCTGTCACAGGCAGCCTTTAATGTTTCATCATTATCCTGTTTTGCAAGCATAGCCATGGCAGTATAAAGATAGCAGGCTCTTACAGCATGCCCCACAGGCTCGGAGGCTTCGCGTACAGGGAGATTTGACTGAATTTGTATGTGCTTTTCTTCTTGTTCATTATTACCTCTTTGGTCAATGAAAAATCTCGCAAGCTGCAGGTGCTTTTCATTTCCGAGATATTCATACAGCTTGAGCAAGGCAAGCTCTATTTCCTCGTGCCCGGGTGTTACAAAGTTGGCACTTTTTTCTTCAATAAAGGTGCGGTATATCATATCGGTATATTTAAGGAGGCAATTTAAAAATTTATCCTTACCTGTTGCTTTATGATAAGCGATTGCCGCCTCAATAGCATGGCCCGCACAGTAAAGCTCGTGCCAGTCGCGGTTTGTAAATATTTTTGAAGGTTCAACTGTCAGAAAGTATGAATTGAAATATCCGTCCTCACGCTGATTTTTTGCAATATCATCTATCATTTCATCAACCAGGACTTCAAGCTCGGGCATGGGGGATACCTGGATAAGATATGCAACCCCTTCCATCCACTTTACAACATCAGAATCCCAGTATATATGCGGCTTACCCGGCATTCCTTCGCGCCAGTTACATTTTAAGGCATCAAATCTGCTGGTTTCTTTAAATCGGTCATACACGGCTTTTGCGGTAACGTTTCTGTCTAATTTTTCATAAAACTCCCAAAATCCGCCTTTTATTTTTGTGTTTTCAAAATTAAGGTTCTTCATAACAGATGTTCCTTTCGCAAAGGGTAATTGACACAAAACAGTCTTCGTGTTAAAATTATAATAACCAATATAAAGATTAAATGCAACCTCAAAATACACATATTAGGAGCAAAAATACGACATGTTTGAAAATGTAAAATACATAAGTTGCGGAAACTTTATTTCAGACGGGGAGTGGATACACCCTGACCGATGTATAGATTCTTACGAAATTATATATGTTACCAGAGGCAGTATATATATAAATGAAAATGGTACAGACTATGTAATAGGAAAACAGGAATTTTTAATTCTGGAGCCGGGTGTCCGTCATTACGGGTATAAGCACAGCTCGAATGTTGAATTTATGTGGCTGCATTGGTCGGGCAAGGTAAACACATCACAGCAGGTTAAGCATTCTAAAGTTATAAATAACTATGAATTTATGCTTTTTTTCAAACAACTGTTACACAACCGCCTGAAAAAAAGTCTTGATGAAAGCTTTGATTATTTGACAAGACTTGTTCTGGGTGAAGTTTATTCGGGTAATACCGGCTTTGAAACAAATACCCTTGCAGAAAATGTTGCCTTGTGGATAAGTGCAAATAACAGTAAGGCTCTTTCTGCCAAAAAGGTTTCAGACCATTTCGGATATAATGCAGATTACCTGTGCAGAGTGTTCAGCAGGTGCTATAACAAGAGCATAAAACAATATATTGATGAAGAAAGAATTAAATTTATTAAAAAGCTTATGCTCAACGAAAAGCTGACATTGAGAGAAATTGCCAAAACAGCGGGCTTTGAAGAATATAAGTATTTCCTGAAATTTTTTAAATACCACGAGGGCTTTACCCCGACAGAGTTTAAAAAACTGTATGCCAATGTATATATAAATACGCGTTAATTATCAAAATGCCTGTTTGTAAATTATTACCTTATAGATCATATATTTGACAAGTAATTTTAAACATGCTACAATTCATTTGGTTGTATGGAGAGGTTAAAACTGAATTGACTATAAAACACATTATAAGTAAAAAGGAGAATATGAATACATTATGAAATTTTCGAAGGGTTTACTTATTATTCTATTAATATTTTTAAGTCTATTATATTGCATCACCATATATGCATATTCGCCTAGAATTGATGAGTCTACTGATTCTCCAGCATCATCTAATTTATATTATATACATACAAGTTATGGCGGTTTAAATGAATGCATACCGATTTCGGGGTCCTCTGTCCTGCCTAATTGTGTAGGATATGCATGGGGACGAGCATATGAGATGTTAGGATCGCGTCCAAACCTATGCAAACAAAACGCAGAATTATGGTTTGATTACAATAAAAATAATGGTTTCTACGAATATGGTACAATACCAGCACTAGGAGCAATCGCTGTTTGGAGTGACGGTGTAATAGGAAATGCAAATGATGGTGCAGGTCACGTTGCAGTTGTAGAAGAAATAAACGGAGACACCGTCATTACTTCTGAATCTGCATATGGAGGCAAACGTTTTTTTACTACAACAAGAAATACTACTCACACAAGATTTAGTGAAAGTGAGTATTATGATGCATATGATTCAAATGAAAACAAAATTAAATGTGGTCCTCGAAAATTTTTGGGATTTATATATGTTTGTGGTAAAGTAACATCGTCTGTGCCGTCTGCCCCAAGCAATGTCAAAACCGAAGTATCAGGGTCTAAAGTGACTGTCACATGGTCAATAGCAGAAAATGCATCAAGTTATGATGTTTATATTGTTGAATCTCCGTGGGGGTGGGAAAATATAATCTCGAGTACAAGCACCACTGCATTGCAGCATACTTTTACTTTAAACAAAGGTGGAAGCTTTTCAGCTTTTGTAATTGCTAAAAACGGCCGTATTCAAAGTTCCCAAAGCAAATGGTCCCCTTTTAGTATCAATTCAACAGTTCCGGAGAAACCAATCATAAATGGCACATTCCCAAGATATTCTACCGTTGACAAAAGTATAAAAATTTCATGGGATGAGGTTGCCAACACAGAACAATATGAATACTTTTTATGCAGATATCCTGTAGGATATGCTTATTCGTCTAATGACAGACATGGTACAACCAAGAAAAATTCTATCACTTTCTCCAATTTACCTGCTGGAGAATATACTTTTTTCCTACACGCAGTAAATGGCTTTGGCAGAAGTCATAAAAGTTCATATAAAACTATAATTATAGATGATATTGATTATGTTCCAATAAACACCACTATATGGAACAAACATATTTATGTATTATATGATAATGTTTTAGAATGGAAGTATGCTGAGAAATTATCAAAAAAAATAGGTGGACACCTCGTAACAATTGAGTCGAGTCAAGAAAATCAAGTAGTTAAAGAGCTGATTCAAAAAGGCAACCATGCTTATTATTGGATTGGTATGCGTTCAAAAGATCCTTATAATAACGATAATACTTTCTATTGGAGTAATCAAGAGACAGTATCATATACAAATTGGGCGAACAACGAACCGAGTAGTTCTGGGGAAAAAAGAAGCAAAGAGGGATTTGCACATATGTACAAAAATTCTGGAAAATGGAATGATGTTGCAAATGTATGCTCCTATAACATTGGATTTGTTGTAGAAATAGACATGGATAACATTAAACCATCTACAGAAATACATATTGGAAACAAACGATATATAAAATATGATTATTCTCTCACTTGGACAGAAGCAAATAGCTTTTGCAATGCAATAGGTGGACAATTAGCAGTAATTAATACCGAAGAAGAATACCAGGCTCTTTGCGAATTGTTAGATTCTACCGATGATACAGAAAAAACTTGGTTTTTTGTGGGAGCAAAAAGAGATGACAATAAGCCATTTTATTGGATAGATGGAAGTAACATATCTAATGTTATAACCGAAGAACGGCGAGCAAGCTATGGTTTGAATTACGAATCTACTTACAACTATATGATGATGTATAAATCGGATAAAAAATTTGCTAATCTTGCAAATTACTACAAAGTTGATGATGACATGAATAATTTGGGATTCATATGTGAAATTCAAAAACCTTACACTCAAAGTGAGGTGTTAAAAAATGGTAATAATTATATTGTAAATACTACGGCATACAACATTAATCAAGGAGATATTATAGTTTCTGCATTCCGTAATGAAAGGCTCATTGGTATAAAGAAGCAAAAATCAAATCAATTTCCATTAACTTTTACTTTCGAAGGAAATATTGATACAATAAAAGTAATGACGTGGAAAAAATTAGGGTCTATTTCTCCTATCACAAAATGTGAAACAATAACTTTTGAACAATTTATTACCCGATAGAAAAAGTGTAAATGGAGACGTGCCTGATTTTGCACACTATTTGTACAGTTTGGGGACAGGGCAGTTTTTGTTATTAAAACTGCCCTCCTTGTTTTAATTTATTTTCTCTGCTTCAGCTAGCATATTCTCGATGAATATTCCATAACCCCTCGTAGGGTCATTGACAAATACATGTGTAACAGCACCAACAAGCTTTCCATTTTGTAAAATCGGCGAACCGCTCATCCCCTGCACAATACCGCCTGTTTTTTGAAGCAGGCGCGGGTCGGTGATTTTTATGACAAGTCCTTTTGAATTTTTAATGTTTGATTTTATAATTCTTTGTATTTGTGCTTTATATGCTGTTACCTTGCCGTTGAGTGCATCCGAATAAATTAGAGCCTCACCCTCGCGGACTTCACCGGATAGGGCGACAGGCACGGCTTTACCTTGTGGAACTACGTTAAGCTTGCCGTAAATTCCGCTTGAAAGGTTTTTGCTTATATTGCCCGTATTATCCCCTGAAAAAGCACCCTGAAGCTCGCCCGGATATCCTCGTTTGCCCGAAACAACAGAGGAAATGGTGCAGTCGGTCACATAGCCTTCCTTTACACGAAGCAGGGAACCGGTATCGCTGTCCGACACACCGTGACCCAGGGCGCCGAATGCACCTGTTTTGGGGTCGGTAAAGGTGACGGTACCGATACCGGCGGCACTCTCTTTTACCCACACACCTATTTTGTAAAGGCAGGCATCATTATAATATACGGGTGTTATTTTTTTGGTAAGCTTTTGACCGCTTCGCATTATTTCCAGAGAAACAGGCTGACCTTTTGTGCTCTGGATATGCTCTGCCAGTTCATCCCCGCTTGAAAGCGGTTTTCCGTCAACGGCAGTTATTATATCCCCCTCATAAATACCGTTGTTTTTGCCGGGTGAATAATATTTACCGAAGGAAGAAATTTCGGAAAAGCCTACCACTAAAAGTCCGTCCGTATATAGCTTTATGCCCACTGTGTTACCGCCCGGGATGACCTTGTCAGCAAGTGCAGCTACCGACAGGGACAAGGTAAAGGACAGTATGGTGACAAGTAATAAGGAGATAAGAGTTTTAGTAAATTTTGAAAATTTAAAATTCAATATTGCTCACTCCTCTGAAATACTTTTTCCGCAAAGGAGTATATCTATACTGTAAGCTATAGCCTTAACAACCAATACTTAAGACGCCTAAAATGGCGAATTTTAGGAATATTTCGGCTTGTCGTCCTTGAAAGGCGATTAGCCTTCCTGCGTCCTCCGCACCAAACTCTCCTCAAAAATTTATCCGTTTTAGGTCCTGTGGAGTTTTAAAATAATAAATTTTGTTTCAATCAAGGCAAAAACGCAGGGAATATGGTAATATTTCCGAGGATTTTAACGATGAGTGAGGCGAAATTTACATTTCAAAACCGCCTTTAGTGTTGGTGGTTAAGGCTATGTACTCGGACAATGATTTAAAAATAAAGCCTTTGTTTTGAATTTCTGTAATTATTTTATAAAGTGCGGCGGCGTTATCCTTTGACACGGCATGCAAAAGAATAACTGCACCATTGTGCACCTTTGATGTAACCTGCTCAAAGGCATAATCAGCGCCCTTTTGATTATCGGTTTCCCAGTCCTTATAGGCAAAGCTCCAGAATACATTTGTATAGCCGAGATTATTTGCAATTGAAAGTGTTCTTTCGCTGTACTCACCCATGGGCGGGCGGAAAAATTTCATATTAACACCGAATTTTTCAAAAACCTCTTTGTGCAGCCCCATAATTTCATTTTGGACATCGGCATCATTTTTCGATGGCATAGACGGGTGATTTACGCTGTGATTGCCTACTGTGTGACCCTCGTCAATCATACGCTTTACAAGGTCGGGATTTTTGTTTAAATAATCCGAGGTGATAAAAAATGCTGCCGTTACGTTACACTTTTTAAGTGTGTCCAGAATATCGGCGGTGTATCCGTTTTCGTAGCCCTCGTCAAAGGTGAGATATACATAGGGTTGATTTTCACTGCCCATATAGATACAGTTGTACTTTTCCATTGTCTGAATTTGTCCTGTGGTAAATTCGGGACGTGCGCCTGCGACAGGACGAAAACCCCAGCCTGTGGCTGTATCGCCTGAAGTGCTTGTGGGAATTACAGTATCACTTTTTGAACAAGCGGTAAGAAAAATGCAGATGAGAATAATAAAAAATTTTCGCATATAATTGTTCCTTTCATAATAATTACAAAACAAATATATGCAGTTTGATAAAATAATTGACAAAAAAAGATAGCGGTGGTAAAATTACAGAACAAAACTAAAAAGACGGGATGAATTTATGAGTTATTGGGAAATTGTCTTACTTGCGCTGGGTCTTTCTATGGATGCTTTTGCCGTGTCTATATGCAAGGGTCTGGCGGTTAAAAGAGCAGGAATTCGCGAAAGCGCGCTGACAGGACTATGGTTTGGCGGCTTTCAGGCGCTTATGCCTACAATAGGTTTTTTTCTCGGCACAACCTTCAGCAGTTACATAACAAAGTTTGACCATTGGGTTGCATTTATATTGCTGGGAATTATAGGCGCAAATATGATAAAAGAATCTTTTTCGAAGGAAGAAAATGAAGAGGATGCCTCCTTTGCCTTTAAAACAATGCTTATGATGGCAATTGCAACGAGCATAGATGCTCTTGCGGTGGGTGTTACTTTTGCATTTTTGAATGTTAATTTGTGGCTGGCAGTGGCTACAATAGGCACAGTTACCTTTGCACTTTCAGCCATAGGCATAAAAGCCGGACACATATTCGGCACAAAATACAAAACAGGCGCAGAGCGCCTGGGTGGTATTATACTTATATGTATAGGAATAAAAATTTTAGTTGAGCATTTAATTCAGCACACCTGATTCGTTAAACATCTGTTCCACGCGTCTTTTAAGCGGTGCGTGAGCGGGAGCAGACAGGTCGGGGTCTGTGCTGATAAGCTTGTCCACCGCTTCACCTGCGGTTGACAGCATATTCATATCGGTAAAAATATTTGCTATTTTAAGCTCGGGAAGACCATGCTGACGTGTACCGAAAAATTCTCCGGGACCGCGCAGCTCAAGGTCTTTTTCTGCTATTTTAAAGCCGTCACAGGTTTGGGTCATGGTTTTCATACGTTCCTTTGCACTGTCTGACTCGGAAAAAAGAATGCAGTATGACTTACCGCCGCCGCGCCCTACACGTCCGCGCAGCTGATGAAGCTGGGAAAGACCGAAGCGCTCGGCGTTTTCTATTATCATTATACATGCGTTTTTAACGTCAACACCTACCTCAATAACGGTGGTGGACACAAGCACCTTTACCTCACCCGAGGTAAAGCGGGACATAATCTCTTCCTTTTCAGCGGCAGGCATTTTGCCGTGCAAAAAGGCAACATCACCGGGTGCAAAGTATTTGCTTTCAACTGCCTTTGCAAAATCTGTTACATTTTTAAGCTCGGTTTTATCGCTTTCTTCGACAAGGGGGCATACAATATATGCCTGCTTGCCCTCGTCGGTGTTTTTGCGGAGAAAACGGTAAACGCGGTCACGCATATCCTCGCCAACGGCAAAGGTATCAATTTTTTCTCTGCCGGGAGGCAGCTCGTCTATAACAGACAGGTCAAGGTCACCGTAAAGAATCAGTGAAAGGGTGCGGGGAATGGGTGTTGCGCTCATAACAAGCACATGAGGGTGCATACCCTTATCCGAAAGCGCTTTACGTTGTTTTACGCCAAAGCGGTGCTGTTCATCGGTTATAACCGCACCTAAGCGGAAAAATTCAACCTTTTTTTCTATAAGGGCGTGAGTGCCCACAATAATCTGTGCTCTTCCGTCGGCTATTTTGGCAAGTGCCTCGCGTTTTGCGGCGGTACCCAGATGAGCTGTGAGCAGAGTTACATCAAACATAGGGAAAAGCTTTTTAAGGTTTTTATAGTGCTGGGATGCCAGAATTTCGGTAGGTGCCATAATAACGCCCTGCATTTTGTTTTGCGTCGCGGCAAACAAAAGTGAAGCAGCAACGGCGGTTTTACCCGAGCCTACATCACCCTGTAAAAGGCGGTTCATAGGCACATCCCTTTTAATATCGGTATATATTTCATTTATAACTCTGCGCTGTGCACCGGTAGGTGTGAAGGGGAGCAGGGAAATAAACTGCTCGGCTTTTGCTGAAAGCGGGATGGATGAAAGCACCTCTTTTTGTTTTTTTATAAGAGAAAGACCTGCGCGCATAAGGAAAAATTCCTCAAAGACAAGGCGACGCCTTGCAAGGGCGGCACTTTTAAAATCTTCGGGAAAATGAATGTTCTGCAGGGCATATTTTATCTCACAGAGAGAATAAGTCTTTCTTATTTCGGCAGGTATGGGGTCTTCAACCTCACAGAGAGCCGCATCAAGACAGGCACGCGCTGTTTCGGACAGTACCTTTTGCGTTACCGAAGCAGTAAGGGGGTAAACAGGCATGATTTTTCCAAGGGTATGCGCTTTGTCTGCCTGTTCAATAATGGGTGTTATTATTTCCTTTTTGCCGTATTTTACCGAAACACGCCCGAAAAGGGTGTATTCGGTTCCTGCTTTTACGGTATTCTTTATATAGGGGTTATTGTACCATACTCCTGTTATGCTGCCGGATTCATCCGAAAACACCATTGTGCTGACCGTGAGAGAGGAATTTATTCTGCGAATACTCATATGACCGCGCGCATATGCAGTAATACACACGTTATCTCCCTCGGTAAGCTCGGTTATTTTTTTGCTTTGGCTGCGGTCCTCAAAATCCCGCGGGAAATAGAAAAGCATATCGTACACCGAGTTGATACCCAGCTTTGACAATGCTTTCCGACGTGCAGGACCTATACCTTTTATAACAGAAATATCTTCAAACAGCATATTTTATCACCTGATTTTTAATGTATCATTATTTTCGCAGTTTGTCAATTAGTATTGACAAACGACAGATATTAATTTAATATTAACGTATATAAAGAGGTGATTTTTTCTTGAAAAAAATTATAATTGCAACCAGAAACAAAGGTAAGGCGCTTGAATTTAAAAAAATTATGGAGGGTTACGAGGTAATAACCCAGGAAGAAGCAGGAATTGATGTTGAGGTTATTGAAACCGGAGCAACATTTGAAGAAAATGCACTTATAAAGGCAAGAGCTATTTCTCTGCTTTCGGGCGAGGATGTAATAGCAGACGATTCAGGGCTTGAAGTGTTTTGTCTTGACGGCAGACCCGGCATTTACTCTGCAAGATACGGCGGAGAAGATGCTGATGACAACACTAAAATGAAATTGCTGAATAATGAGATAGACGAGTCGGGCAGCGATGACAGGAGCGCAAGATTTGTAAGTGTAATTGCACTTGTACACGCTGACGGCAGTGAGCATACCTTCCGCGGTGAATGTGCGGGAAGTATAATACGCGAGCCGAAGGGTGACGGAGGCTTTGGGTATGATCCTATATTTTATGTGGAAGAATATGACCAGACCTTTGCACAGATGCCCGCAGACTTAAAAAACAAAATAAGTCACAGAGCCAATGCTCTTTGTAAGCTGAAAGAATATTTTGAAGAGAATGAGTAACAAAGCAGGGGTTGCCACTCGTGTGACAACCCCTGAAACCATTATCTGTTGCAGCAGAGATTAAATCCGCCACCGCCACAGCAGTTGAGGATAAAGAAGATAACAAGTATCCAGATAATCCATTCACAGCTGTTTGTAGAATTTGTGCAGCAGTTATCCATAATATAAACCTCCTTTTTTATTTGAGTAGGAAATTTTAGCGGCAAAGCCGCTTTAACCGGTTTTAGTCACAGCAGGGATTGCTTACGCAGCAGCTGTTGCCGTTGTTGTTGCCGGAGCCACAGCCACAGAAGAGAATAAGAATTAAAACAATCCATAATATTGACCAGTCATTGCCGCGGCCACCGCAATTTGATGAAAATAAGCCCACTATGTTTCCTCCTTAATTTTAATTGGGGTTTTGGTCGGGCGGGATAAAGTCCTTTATCCGCGACCCAATATCATACTATGCGGCAACCGAAAAAGGGTTACAGAGAGGAGAAAGTTTTATGAAAATATTGGTATTGACACTGTCAACCGGTCAGGGACACAACCAGACCGCGGCCTCCATTTCTGAATATTTTATAAATAGGGGACACGAAAGTATTGTTCTGGACGTTTATAAATATATAAGTCCTTTTTTAAGTGATTCTGTGGAAAAGGGCTATCTTGTAAGTACAAGTCATATTCCGAGAATTTACGGCAAGCTTTACCGTTTTGCGGAGATAAGCGATGAGAAGGAAATACCCAATCCGCTTTACAGGCTTTTTAACAGTGTGCTGGGTATAAAGTTTGCAAAATATGTATCCGAATACAAGCCGGATGTTATAATAACAACCCACGTTTTTGCGGCACTTATGATGCTGGCAATGGAGGACAAAATGCCCGAATCAAAAACCGTGGGTATAATTACAGACTTTACGGTGCATCCCTTCTGGGGAGATACCGACCTGGACTATTATGTGACTGCATCTCACCTTTTAAGCCATGCATGTATAAAAAAGGGTATTGATGCAGAAAAAATTCTGCCCTTTGGTATTCCTATCCACGAAAAGTTTACCAAAAGTATGCCAAAAGCCGAGGCAAGAGAAAAGCTGGGTATGGAAAACAGGGACAC
>JAZNUH010000042.1:0-7788 GCA_045592225.1 Clostridia bacterium
ATGTCCACAATGTAGTCAGCGGCGTACATAGTGTCCTCGTCGTGTTCAACAACTATGAGGGTGTTCCCTAAATCACGCAGACTTTTAAGTGATGCTAAAAGGCGCGAATTATCACGCTGGTGCAGACCTATACTTGGCTCGTCAAGAATGTATAAAACACCTGTAAGGCCCGAGCCTATCTGTGTGGCAAGACGAATTCGCTGTGCCTCGCCGCCTGACAGGGTGCCTGCGGCACGTGAAAGAGTGAGGTAGGAAAGACCTACATTGTTTAAAAAGCTAAGACGAGCGTTTATTTCTTTTAATATCTGCTCTGCAATGGTTGTGTCCTTTTCTCCGAGAGAAAGACTCTTGAAAAAGGCGATAAGCTTTTCAACCGACATATCGGTAAGGTCTTTAATGTTGATGCCGCCAACGGTAACCGCTAGAATTTCGGGGCGCAGACGTGCACCGTGACAATCGGGACAATCATTTTCAACCATCAGTCTTTCTATATCGTTGCGGGTCCACTCGGAAGTGGTTTCCTTGTATCTGCGTTCGAGATTGGGTATTATTCCTTCAAAGGGAGTGTGATAACTGCCCTTGCCGTAATCCCTTTCATAGGTCATTTTTATTTTCTCGGTTCCTGTGCCGTACATTACCTTGTCAAGCACGGCAGGGGGAATATCCTTTATGGGGCTGTTTATGTCAAAGCCGTAGTGGTCGGCAAGACCCGAAATATACATGTTCGCCATACTGGACTCCTTGTCTATATGATTCCAGCCGAGAGCGTGAATACCGCCGTTGAGTAAGGATTTTTCGGGGTCAACCATTACTCTTGAAGGGTCAATTCTCATTAAGGTTCCAAGACCTGCACAGGTGGGGCAGGCGCCGAAAGGACTGTTAAATGAAAAGGAACGCGGAGAAAGCTCTTCAATACTTACTCCGCAATCGTGGCAGGCATAGTTCTGGCTGAACATATGCTCTTCACCGCCTACAACCGAAATGTTTACAATACCGCCTGCAAGGTCGAGAGCAGTTTCGAGCGAGTCGGTAAGTCTGCCCCGTATTTCAGGCTTTATCTGTAAACGGTCAACCACTATGTCTATGTTATGTTTTTTTGTTTTTTCGAGTGTAATTTCCTCGTCCAGTTCACGCATTTCGCCGTTTACACGAACACGCACATATCCGTTTTTTCTTGCATCTGTAAATATTTTCTGATGAGTACCCTTTTTTGCACGTATGATAGGCGCTAAAATAAGTATCTTTGTTTTTTCGGGCATATCCATAACCGCATCAATTATCTGGTCAATGGTCTGCTGTTTTATTTCTTTGCCGCACACGGGACAGTGGGGCACACCTATGCGTGCATACAAAAGTCTTAAATAATCGTATATTTCGGTAACCGTACCCACCGTTGAACGTGGGTTTTTGTGTGTGGTTTTCTGTTCAATGGAAATGGCGGGGGAGAGACCTTCAATGTAATCCACGTTCGCCTTATCCATCTGACCTAAAAATTGACGTGCGTATGCGGAAAGGCTTTCTACATATCTTCTTCTGCCCTCGGCATAAATGGTGTCAAAGGCGAGCGAGCTTTTGCCCGAGCCGCTGAGTCCTGTGAAAACCACCAGACTGTCTCTTGGTATTTCAACATCAACATTTTTAAGGTTATTTTCTTTTGCGCCCTTTATTTTTATTGTTTTGTTCATCTTCTTCTCCGTTTAATCTCATAATTTTATCTCGTATTTTAGCCGCATCCTCAAACCTTAGTTCCTTTGCAGCCCTGTTCATTTCTGCAGTAAGCTTTTCTATAAGCTCTTCTGTATTGACCTCGGCAACGTCGGTGGGTGCATCGGGCACAGTTGCCTCAATAACATCACGCACCGCCTTTTTGATTGTACGGGGAACAATGCCGTGCTTTTGGTTGTATTCACTCTGCAGCTTTCTGCGGCGGTTTGTTTCGTCAATGGCACGCTGCATGGAGCCCGTAATATTATCTGCGTACATTATAACCTTGCCCTCGGCATTTCGTGCCGCTCTGCCTATTGTCTGTATAAGCGAGGTTTCACTGCGCAAAAAGCCTTCTTTGTCAGCGTCGAGTATTGCTACAAGCGATACCTCGGGCAAATCAAGACCTTCTCTGAGAAGGTTTATGCCCACAAGCACATCAAACACCCCAAGACGTAAATCACGCACTATTTCCATGCGCTCCATGGTGTCAATATCGTGGTGCATATATTTTACCGCAACGCCCATTTCACGCAGATATTCGGTTAAATCCTCTGCCATTTTCTTGGTGAGGGTGGTAACAAGAACACGTTCCTTTTTCTCGGTGCGCTTGTATATCTCGCCCAAAAGGTCATCCACCTGACCCTTGACAGGGCGGATAATAACCTCGGGGTCGAGCAGTCCTGTGGGACGTATAACCTGTTCAACTATTGCAGAAGAACGGCTCCGCTCATATTCGGAAGGTGTTGCGCTTACATATACCACCTGATTTACCCGCTTTTCAAACTCGTCAAAGGTTAGTGGGCGGTTATCAAAGGCGGAGGGGAGACGGAAGCCAAAATCAACAAGATTCTGCTTTCGCGACCTGTCACCCGCATACATTGCACGAACCTGCGGAATGGTAACATGGCTTTCATCTACCACAAGCAGATAATCCTCGGGGAAATAGTCCATAAGCGTATATGGTGCCGAACCCGGCGGACGTGCATTTATATAACGTGAATAGTTTTCTATGCCACGGCAAAAACCAATTTCACGCATCATTTCAATATCATAATTTGTTCTGCCTATAATTCTCTGCTGTTCCAGAAGCTTGTTTTCCTGTTCAAACTGCTTTGCACGTATTTGGAGCTCCTGCTCTATGCCCTGTATGGCAATTTCCATTTTGTCGCGGGTTGTAACGTAGTGGGAGGCAGGGTAAATGGCAACGTGATTGCGTACCCCCAGCACTTCGCCTGTCAGAACATCTATTTCTGTTATTTTTTCTATTTCATCGCCAAAAAATTCAACGCGGATTGCCTTAGTGTCTGCCGATGCGGGAAATATTTCAAGCACATCGCCACGCACACGGAATTTACCGCGTATAAAGTTTATGTCATTGCGCTCGTACTGAATTTCAATAAGCTTCATAATTATTTCGTCACGGTCACGCTCCATGCCTGTGCGCAGTGACAAAATAAGATTTTTGTAGTCGTTGGGGTCACCGAGACTGTATATACAGGAAACACTTGAAACAACAATTACATCTCTGCGTTCGAAAAGTGCTGATGTGGCACTGTGACGCAGCTTGTCAATCTCGTCGTTTATCTGTGCATCCTTTTCTATATATGTGTCGGTCTGGGGGATATAAGCCTCAGGCTGATAGTAGTCATAGTAGGAAACAAAAAACTCAACCGCACTGTTCGGGAAAAACTCCTTGAACTCACTGCAAAGCTGTGCCGCAAGGGTTTTGTTGTGAGCAAGGACAAGGGTGGGCTTGTTAACCTTTGCAATGGTGTTTGCAATGGTAAAGGTTTTACCCGAGCCGGTAACACCCAGCAGGGTTTGTGACTTGTCACCACGGAGAATGCCTGATGACAGTTTATCTATTGCCTGTGGCTGGTCACCCTTTGGCGTGTATTCAGAAACAACCTTAAATTCACTCATCGGCAGTCCTCCTTCCCTTGGGACAGTTTTTAATGCATATTCCGCACACGGCACCTCTGCCAATGTGCTGGAACTGTTTTTTCATATAGTTACTGCAGGCGGCGGCATCGAAAATATCCTCGCGGGTCATACCCTCACAAAAGGCATTGCCGCTTATTGCCATGGCGGGGCACTTGTCACGGCATATAGTGCAGCTGCCGCATTTATCAAGCTGTTCGCAATCCATGGCAGGGAGAGGTGCGTTTGTAAACACTGTGCCCAGTCTAACACGTGGACCGTACTTATCAGAAACAAACAAGGCAGATTTGCCGATGTAACCAAGTCCTGCCTTTACTGCCGCCATTTTGTGTGAGAAAATACCGCTGTAGCCGTTTACCGACTGTGAAGCGGGCACAGCCGCAGCCTCATAGCCATTATTCATTAAAAATAGCACAAGTCGCTCTTCAATATTATCAATAAAAGCGTTAACCGACCTGTAATGGCTGAAATACGTGTGGGTGGGAGCAGTGTCAATCTGGTCAATTACCGGATTTGAAAGAGGCACAACAATAGTTATGGCTGTGTGCAGACCCTTAAAGGGAGAGGGAACAGCAGAATAACCAAAGCAGGTAATCTGGTTGTCATTTAAAAGTTTTTGGATACCGTTGTGCATACCTTTTCACTTCTCCTTGAATGTAATGATATTATTATAACAATAAGAAGCAAAATATTCAAGGAGATATGAAAATAAAATAAGCGTATTTTTATGGCAGAGGCCTCAAATTCGGTTTAAAAAAGGATGCAGGAAAAAATGTACTTTACAAAATTAGCCTTGACAGTATTTAGAGCCCCAAAGTATAATAAAATTAAGATAAAAGGTGACATACTGAACGGAGCGTGTAATTATTATGGCAAAAAGGTTAATGGCATTCTTTCTTGCAGTATTTATGCTGTTTTGTACATACAGTGTAGTACTTGCAGAGGAAGAAAAAAACGAAGAAACAAAGGAATACACCATTGTTACAAACGGTGATTTTGAGAAAAAGGAGGGCTGGGGTCTGCCTAAAGAGGCGACCTATGTCGAGGGCGAAAATGCTTACGAGGGAGAGGGTGCAGTTAAGATTGAATCAACAGGTGATGCATTCTTTACCCAGAGCATATATCTTGTCGGCGGCGAAACATATGAATTAAGCCTTATGGCAAAGAGTGATACGGGTGCACTGGCAGCCGTAAAGTTTGAATATTATTCACGCTATGCATTTGCAGGTGATTTTGAGCAGAGATGGAGCATAGGTAAAAAGTGGACAGAATGTAAGGTTAAGTTTGAGGTCCCTGAAATTGTTGCCAGCGCAACCATGCTGGTAAGACTCTGGGGCGGCGGAAACCTGTATTTTGATAATATTAAAATTGAAGGTAAAATATCCGACCTGCTTATACAAAGTAAGGACCAGTCGGCGGCTGTTGTTGACCCATTTAATCCCGAGGCATCTATGATAAAACCCGCAATCGGTGATGAAAACCTTTTTGAAAACGGCGATATGGAAACACTGGGAGAGGACGGCTTCCCTGTTAAGGTTGATGCTCACGGTGGTGGCTGGAATCAGGATAAGGTAACACTTGAAACCGAGGAGGTTTACAGCGGGAAATATGCCGCAAAAATAAGTACCCAGGACGGTGGAAGTCCATGGATACGTCTGCAGGCTTATGACCTTATGGGCGGCGGTACATATCAGGTAAGCTTTTGGTACAAAGGTACAATAGGCACACCGGGCGCGGCATTTAACATAAAACTTGAGGGATATACAGACAGCTCAATGCGAAGCGATAATTCGGTTATTCAGACTGACCTTATACGCTACTATACCTCGGAGAACTGGAAACAGGTTGTATATACCTTTACCATTCCCGATAACTGTAAAATGGTGGCGCTGTATCCCAGATGTTACCCCGCAAGCGGTACATTATACGTTGACGATGTTAAGTTCTATCTTGTAGGAATGCCTTCCTTCTTTGAAATTGATACCGACCAGGTGTTCTACTATTCGGATGTAAAGGCAGGCACAGGCACAGTTAAAATAAAAGACCTTGCCGAGGATATCGGTTACAAGGTTAATGTTTCAATCCTTGACGGTGACAAGGTACTTATGCAGTCAAAGGATAATGAATTTGGAGAAGATAAAAAGGTATCTCTTATGTTCCCTGTGGACCTTATGAAGGACAAACTTAAGGAATATACATTCAGGGCGGAAATTCTGAATCCCGACGGAACGGTGGCAGATACCATTGAACAGGATATTTATAAGTGTGACAGACCGTCTATGCTTACAAAAGAGGGTAACTTTATAGTTGACGGCAAGCCATTTTACCCTGCGGTACTCTACCATTCAACAGACCCCAAGACATTTAAAATGGCGGTTGAAGAAGGTATAAATGTTGTTCAGACGGCAATAAGAGCTACCCCTGAAGCAGTTATAGAGCTTCTGGATGCATATCAGGCAGAGGGGATGAAGGTTGCCCTGATGCTTTACGAATCGAATAAGGCGGCAGGTGACCCCGCGAGAATAGATTTTACAAAGCAAATTGTTGCTGCTGTTAAAAACCATCCCGCACTTTTCTGCTGGATGACAATGGACGAACCCAACGCTCATTATAATAACAGAGCCGAACTGTATGACATACTCACGGCAGGCTATAAGGCAATAAGGGAAATAGACCCTGTTCATCCCATCTATCATTGTGAGGCAAGTACAGACCTTTACGATATGGGACTTAAGTTTACAGATTCTATGGGTATTGACCCCTATCCGGGTTCCTTCTTCCCGTTTGAAACTCATGTTGCCGATGTAACGGCGCAGGCTGAAGAAATATCAAACAGATATGGCAAGGGTATTATTCAGATTCTTGAAGTATTCACATTCGGTCAGGCGGCTCCTACAGAGGTACAGTTGCACTCAATGATGTATCAGTCAGTAATGGCAGGAGCCGATGCGAACGGCTACTATCCATGGAAAATGGACAATCCTGAGGTTGACGGTGCTACACTTGATGTAAGTAAGTGGTGGCCGGTTATTCAGGCTTTTAAGGATTATGAATATGATATAGTATGGCGTCATTACGGCAAGCACTATGATACACAGGTGTTTAATGAAATCCGCACAGATGATTACTGGATTGACATATGGGTAGATGGTGCCGATGTATATACGGCAGTATTAAACCGTAAGGCAGAGGAGCAGAAAATAAGTGTTCCCATGACAAGCGGAAACGGTCTTGTAAAAATACCGGGATATAGTGTTGCTCCTGTGAATGGGGATGCGACCATAACAAAGACCGAAGCAGGCTTCGATGTGGATATGCCCGCGGGTGCGGCGCTTCTCTTTAAGGTTACACCCGAATCTGCAGTCAATATCAGCCGATTGAATGAGTTTGGTGACCTTGCCGGCTATGATTGGGCGGCAGATGCGGTAAATCAGATGTACGGTGCAGAGGTTGTAAATGACAAGGGGGCATACACATTTGCTCCCGGCGAAAATATCACAAGAGGCGATTTTGTAAAATTTCTCATAAGGGCTCTGGGACTTTATGAGTATGAAACCTTCAGAGGTAATTTTGATGATGTTACACCCGATGCAGAGTACGCAGTTGAAGTTGCAATAGGCAAGCAGCTTGGCATACTCAAGGGCGTAGGAGATAACTGCTTTAATCCCGAAGCACCCATTACAAGACAGGATTTAATGGTTATTTGTGCACGCGGAATGAATGTTGTACGTATTTTGGATAAGGCGGATTTATCTGTACTTGATAGCTTTACCGATGTGGCAACCGTTGCGGATTATGCAAAGGAAAGCATTTCCGTAATGGCACAGTCGGGCATAGTAAAGGGGAATGATGATGGAAGCATTAACCCCCTCGGAAACACAACAAGAGCAGAGGCTGCTGTGATAATGCAAAGAATATCAGACTGGAATTGCCAGTAACATTTTTTTAACTCTCTTCGCCTTTGCCGGACCTGTTATAATCAGCTCCGGCAAAGGTACGATTAATCATATGTGCGAAAGCATATATTTTTAATAAAAAAATTTATAAGGAGGCACTATAATGAAAAAAACACTCAGCATTTTATTGGTACTTATCATGGCAGTATCAATAACAGCCTGCGGCGGCGACACAGCTGTTAAC
>JAZNUH010000043.1:0-7486 GCA_045592225.1 Clostridia bacterium
AAAAACAAGGTTGTCATTATTGCAAGTGACCATACAAGACCTGTGCCGAGCAAGGTGATTATTCCGCATATGCTTCGCGAAATCAGAGAAGGTAATCCTAACGCGGATATTACCATTCTTATTGCAACAGGCTGCCATAGAGATACAACGGTTGACGAGCTCAAAGACAAATTTGGCGAGGATATTGTAAATAACGAAAAAATATATGTTCATAACTGTGATGAAACGGAAATGCTTGTTAATATAGGCACCCTCCCTTCGGGTGGTGAATGTGTAATAAATAAGCTTGCGGTTGAAGCAGATTTGCTTGTAGCTGAAGGCTTTATAGAGCCGCATTTCTTTGCGGGATTTTCAGGTGGCAGAAAAAGTGTTTTGCCGGGAATAGCAGGCAGGGAAACCGTTTTGGCAAACCATTGCTCCGAGTTTATAGATAATCAGTATGCCAGAACAGGCGTGCTTGAAAATAACCCCATACATAAGGATATGCTTTGGGCGGCACAAAAGGCAGGTCTTGCATATATTGTAAATGTTGTACTCAATGGAGATAAAAAGGTTATATACGCCTCGGCAGGTGATAGTGTTGCTGCACACAAAAAGGGTACAGACTTCCTGTCATCTCTTTGCGGAGTAAAAGAAACCCCTGCAGATGTTGTAATATCAACAAACGGCGGATATCCTCTTGACCAGAACATCTATCAGGCAGTAAAGGGTATGACGGCGGCAGAGGCTACGGTAAAAAAGGGTGGAGTAATAATTATGCTCGCAAAATCAAATGACGGTATAGGCGGCGACCATTTTTATCATCAGCTTGCAGACGAGCCGGATATAACCAAAACAATGGCGCAGTTTATGAGCAGAAGCAGGGGAGAAACAGTACCTGACCAGTGGCAGACACAGATTATGCTTCGCGTTTTAATGCATGCAACAGTGATATATGTATCCGATGCAGATGACGAAACAGTAAAACAGATGCATATGCATCCCGCACACTCTTTGGACGAAGCAATAACACTTTCTCGGAAGATTTTAGGTAAAAATGATATAAAAATCACAGCAATACCCGACGGAGTATCGGTTATTGTGCAAAAAAATTAAAAATAATCTTATTTTGCTATTGTTAATTGACAAAATGTGTGTTAAAATAATGGCAATAAATTATAAGGAGTTGTATATTTATGGCACTTGTAACAACAAAAGAAATGTTCCAGAAGGCTTATGACGGCGGTTACGCTATCGGTGCTTTCAATGTAAACAACATGGAAATCGTTCAGGGTATCACAGAAGCAGCTAAAGAAGTTAATGCTCCCCTTATCCTTCAGGTTTCCTCCGGCGCAAGAAAGTATGCTAACCACACATACCTCACAAAGCTTGTTGAAGCGGCAATCATTGAAACAGATCTGCCCATCGCTCTTCACCTTGACCATGGTGACACATTCGAGCTTTGTAAATCCTGCATCGACGGCGGATTTACATCTGTTATGATCGATGGTTCTCATCATTCTTACGAAGACAACATCGCACTTACAAAGAAGGTTGTTGAATACGCACACGCTCATGGCGTAGTTGTTGAAGGTGAACTTGGTAGACTCGCAGGTATTGAAGACGACGTTAACGTATCTGCAGAAGATGCTTCCTACACACAGCCCGAACAGGTTGTTGACTTTGTAAACCGCACAGGCGTTGACTCCCTTGCTATCGCAATCGGTACAAGCCACGGTGCTTACAAATTCAAACCCGGTCAGAAGCCCCAGCTGAGATTTGATATTCTGGCAGAAGTTGAAAAGCAGCTGCCCAATTTCCCTATCGTTCTTCACGGTGCATCCAGCGTTATTCCTGAATTTGTTGAAATGATCAACGCAAACGGCGGCAATATGCCCGATGCTATCGGTATCCCTGAAGAAATGCTTCGTCAGGCTGCTAAATCCGCAGTATGTAAGATTAACATTGTCTCTGACCTCCGTCTGGCAATGACAGGCTCTATCAGAAAGTACATGGCTGAAAATCCCTCTCATTTTGACCCCAGACAGTATCTGTCTCCTGCAAGAGCAGCTATCAAAGAACTGGTTAAGAAAAAGATTGTTAACGTTCTCGGCTGTGACGGCAAAGCATTATAATTTAAAGCAAATATTAAAACGTCCGCAACAAAATTGTTGCGGACGTTTTTTATTATTTGTGTCGTATTATTTTTTGCTGATATTTATAAGTCTTGCCACTACAGGGGTAAGAATTATATTGGAACCAAGCTCAAATAAAAAGTTAATTCCTACAAGACCTAAAATCATATACTGTCCTACATTTGCTCCAAAGCCGGCACCAACTGCCCAACCGGTAACAGTATCCATAAAGAATATAAGGCAACCGATAAGGAAAACACCTGTGTTTACAATGGGACAGATAATTGCTGCCGCCGCTGCTGCTGCAAAGCTGTTGATTTTCTTAACCGCATTATATACAATGCCTGCAGCAACACCGCAAAGTATACCTTTAAGCAGTACGGTTATAATTGTTCCGGGCGCATTTACAGCTAAAAAAGCTGCAGCATCACCGGTGAGAAGAACACTCATGCCGAAAACAAAGCCGAGCCAGGCGCCCATTGCTGTTCCGCAGGATGCAACACCAATTGCAATGGGAATCAGCGAAAAGGTAAAGCGGAAAATTCCTGCCTTCCCGAGTGAAGCGCTAATGACTTCCAAAATGATTACAAGCGCAGTGAGCACTCCGCCCAGAACCATTTTTTTTGTGTCCATTCTTCCATTTGTCATAAAAATTCCTCCTTGCTGTCGTTCGCGTGGGCGATACAACGCATAATATTTATATTATCTCCCGGAAGGGAGTTAATATCAGCTGTTCTTTTTATACAAAATATTAAGACCTTTTAAAACCATATTGGGATCGATTGTTATATTGTGTTTACAATGGGGGACGATGCTTTGTGAAAGTCCGCCCGTAGCATATACAGGCAACTCCTCGTTCATTTCCTCATTGTATCTGTCAATCATACCGTCTATCATAGCGGCGTTACCGAATACAACGCCTGAACGCATACAGTCAACAGTATTTTTGCCAATGACAGATGCTGTGGGTTCGAGGCTTATTTGAGGAAGCTGTGCAGTTCCGCTTGCAAGTGCTTTAAGGCCAATATTAACACCGGGCGAAATGGATGCGCCGATGAAAGCACCTGATTTGTCCATAAGCATCATCTTTGTTGCTGTACCCATATCAATTATAAGTGAAGGACTTCCGTATATATGATGTGCGGCAACACAGGCACATATGAGGTCTGCACCGACAGACGAAGGCGCATCGCAGTGAATGTTTATACCTGTTTTTATTCCGGGACCTACCATAATGGGTTCAACATCATATATAAATTTAATTGCTTTTTTCATAATGGGGTTTAACGGGGGTACAACAGATGCAATTATAGCGCCGGTGACGGTTGACTTGTTTACATCGTGGATGGCGAGTACGCTTTTGATTTTACTTGCATACTCGTCTTCTGTCTTGGTTGCATTTGTGGCGATGCGGGCAACAAATGTTAGTTTGTCTCCTTCGAAACCGCCGATAACAATATTTGTATTTCCTATATCAATTGCAAGTACCATTTTTTTCATTCCTTTCAAGTAAAAGCAAGGCTATTATAACATAGAGAAAATCGATTGTCAATAATGGGTAAAATACTTGACAAATAAAGAGTTTAGGTGTAATATTAACAAGGTTTTGAAAGGGAGATGTTACATATGCATAAAGAAAAATCAAGTTATTTACTTTTTTGGATACTATTTGTGGTGTATGCAGTTAATGTTTTAAGTAAATCTGCATTTGCTGCTGTAACTGTTGCACTGGTAAATGAAAGTATTCTTACAAAAACAGAAGCGGGCGCAATTAACGGCTGCTTCTGGATTATTTATGCGGCGGGTCAGCTGCTTGGCGGATTTATGGCCAATAAATATTCGCCGTATAAAATGCTGTTTGTATCAATTATTGGGTCGGCAGTATTTAATACCCTTATGGCATTTGGTAACAGCTTTGCATATATGATGACCATATGGTGTTTAAACGGTCTTTTCCAGTTTGGTATGTGGCCGTGTATAATAAAGCTTATGGCTACCGAAATTCTTCCTGAGCACAGGGCAAAGGCGGCAGGCTATATGACATACTGCTACTGCATAGGAATGATTTTCAGTTATGCAATAACATCGCTTTCTCTTAAAATTTCAACCTGGCAGGGAGTGTTCTACGCTTGCGGTATATTGAACGTTATAACACTTATACCGGCGGTTTATGCGATGGTAAAGCTTTCTCCGGGACTAAGAAGTGTTATTGAAGCACCTGTAAAAACAGAAGAGATTAAAAAAGGTAAGCTTACTCCTAAAATTGTGCTTACGAGCGGCATAATAGTATTTGCTATGCTTCTCATTATAAAAAGCGTGGTGGAATTTGGAGCAAAAAACTGGATGCCGACGATTCTTACCGAAACATACGGTGCCGACCCAAGCTTCACATCTTTTTTATCAATGATTGCCATGGTACTGAATATTCCCGGTATGCTTATTTGTAACATAATTTATAACAAGCTGGACGGGGATGAGGCAAAATGCGTTGGTATTATGTTTGCGGCAGCGCTGCCTACAACCCTGATCCTGTTTATGCTTGACAGCATAAATATTTATGTTGCGGCTGTGGCATTTACCTTTATGGGACTTACAACACACGGAGCTTCACAGACTATGCTCGTAAAGTATTCATCAAGATTCGGAAAACTTGGTCTTGTTTCGGTAATGGGCGGAATAACAAACTGTTTCTCTGCGGTGGGCAATTTTGCCGCGGCATATGTATGCGGCTTTGTAGCCGATAATTTTGGCTGGGATACTATGATAGTTTGGTGGAACATAATTGTTGTGCTTGCCGTAGTACTTGCGGCGGCGGTTATACCCTCATGGAGAAAATTTAAAAAAGAAAATGCATAAACAACAAAGGATTGTCTTTTAAAGGCAATCCTTTTTTTATAAAAGTTCGTATTATATTGTCTGGATGCTTGACATATTTTTGGCAAAATGTTAAAATATAAAGTACTATTATTATGTGATAAAATGGGAGGTGAAGTATATGGACAGTGTTAAAATCATACATATGGCGGATTTACATCTTGACTCACCGCTTATGGGCTTGCCGGCAACAAAAGCGGCAATACGTCGTGATGAACGCAGACAAAGCTTTGCCGATGCCATAAAAAAAGCCAACGAAGAAAAATACGACCTTGCCCTTTTAGCAGGTGATATTTTTGAAAGCGAAAACGTATCCGACATGACGCTGGCCTTCCTGAAAAAATGCTTTGCCTCTGTACCTGATATGAAAATTTTTATTGTTCCCGGCAATCACGACCCGAGAACACCCGACTCTGTATACGAAACCTTTGATTTCGGTGAAAATGTTTATGTTTTCGGCACTGAAGCAGAGTGTGTTGAAATACCCGAAAAAAATGTGCGTGTTTACGGGCAGGCACTTTCAGGCAGATTTGAAAACAAGCATCTTTTTGCATCTGTCACCGCAAAGGATGATGATATGATTAATATTGCGATTGTACATGGTATGCTTGGCGCAGATAATGAATACAATCCCATAAGCACAGCGGATATTGAAAACAGTAAAATGGATTATGTTGCATTGGGACACGTTCACACAGAACATAACGTTTTAAAGGCAGGAAAAACTTCATATGCATACAGCGGTATCCACGATGGCAGACATTTCGATGAAATGGAAAAATGCGGCTATCTTTCAGGTGAGGTTGGAAAAGGCTATGTAAATCTCGAATATGTTACCACTGCAAAAAGACAGATACACGTCATATCTGTTGACGTATCCGGATGTATGACCTATGACGATATAATTGGAAAATTACAGTTAAACTGCGAGGATATATATAAAATTACTCTTACAGGCGCAGCTGAAACATATTTTGAAGATGCTGTACTGTCAAAGCGTTTGAGCGAAAAGTGCTTTTATTGCAAGATTTCGGATAAAACGCGCACAACAACAGCCAAAAACGACGGCGGGGCACTGCGAGATAATTTTGCTGCCTTACTTTCAGACAATGATGATGAAATATCACAGCTTGCACTTAAGTATGGTCTTCGTGCACTTTCCGGTGAGGAGGTGGGCGCAGTATGAAAATTAAAAGTTTAAGACTCACATCATACGGTAAATTTAAAAATAAAGAAATTGTTTTCTCGGACGGTTTAAATATTGTAACCGGTGACAATGAATCGGGTAAAAGCACAATGATGTCATTTATTCAGGGAATGCTTTACGGCTTTTCAGGCAGAGGAAACGATATATCCAAAAACGAAAGAAAAAAATACATCCCCTGGGACGGTGAGGTTCTGGCGGGTGAAATGAACATTGAAACAAGCGACGGACGTCTGCTTACGCTTATAAGAAAAACAGGTAAGACACAGGCTAAGGATGAATACACCGTTATAAAGACCGACACAGGAGAGACAACAGATTTTGATGCTGAAAAAGAGCTCGGTATAAGCGAAGCAGGTTTTAAAAATACTGTATTTATAAAACAGTCGGGTGCACTCATTACAGGCGAAAGCGACGAAATAAGTGATAAACTTATAAGCCTTCTGCAGAGCGGCGACGAGGGCGGCGGTTATTACAAAGCAGCCGAGGCTTTAACAAATGAAATGCGCAGACTTAAGCTTTTTAAAGGCAACGGCGGAATTATTTATGATTTAAACTGTAAAATTGCCGCACTGTCTAAAGAACTTGCTGAAATCAGCAGGTACACTGACAGTCAGCTTGAAGCCATAAAAACAAAAAAAGAGCTTGCCGCTAAGATTGATAGCCTTACTGCAACAGTTCAAAAGATTGAAAAGGACAAGGTAAAGGCGGAAACACAAAAATTATTTGTAGCCCTTCAAAATGCCAAAAACAAAAAATCTCAATCTGTTCTGGAATATGAAAATACAAAGAAGATAAGAGAACGAACAGAAAATGAGCTTGCCGGCTACAGCGTATTTAAAACCGACGCAGACGAGATTATTTTCGCGGCTTCTCCTGCGGTTGACGGATACGAGGATGAAATTGCAGCAGCAAACCGTACAGAGAAGAAACTAAAGATGTTATCTGTAGCTTTGTTTGGTGTGGCAGTTGTCGCAGGTATAGCAGCGGTATTTTACCTTCCGGCTATTGTGCTGACAATACTGTGTGCAGTGGCAGGAATAATTGCATTCACTTCCACATCAAAACAGAAAAAGCTTGCCCGTGCCGCACAAGAAAAGATACAACAGATTAATTCAAATGATTCAAAGCGCAGAGAAGAGCTTGCTAAATTCGGATGCTCAACATTGAAGGAATATACAGACAAAAAAGCAGAATTTACTGCCCTTTCGGAACGATATAAATCTGTGTGTGACAAAATGGCAGAGCTTGTAGCCGAAATGGAAAGGGCGGAACAAGCTGTTGCAGACACACA
>JAZNUH010000044.1:0-4373 GCA_045592225.1 Clostridia bacterium
GTAATAAATACATCCTTCGCCTCGTATTTTAAAAAGGGTACAACAGGCATAACAGGTATGCGCATAACCATCATGGTTACATATGAAAGCGCACAAAGCATGGCTATAAAGGTTATTTTTTTTGTTTTTTGTGACATAAAGATTTCCTTTCTTCAAAAAAATGCCCCGGGATTTATCCCGAGGCATATAAATATAGCTATAGCTATAAAATCATCTCTTCCATCCGGACTGGAGCTTTTTAAAAGCTATCACCGTCGGCTCCGGAATTGCACCGGATCAACCCCGAAGGGCTTGTGGGCTTTACCACCGGTAGGGAATTTCACCCTGCCTCGAGATATTCAGTTTTAATTTTAATTAGTATCTTTTGTAAGGTGATGTAGCACTGTCCTGCAGAGCATCAATATTGTCAAGAGCCTTACCTGTTCCGATTGCAACACAGGAAACAGCGTCCTCAGCAATGTGAACACTAATACCTGTTTCGTTCTGGAGCAGCTGGTCAAGACCGTAGATAAGTGAGCCACCGCCTGTCATAACAATACCCGAATTGCTTATATCGCCTAAAAGCTCGGGGGGAGTCTGCTCTAAAACAGTGTGAACTGCTTCGACAATATTTGTAGCAGGTTCTTCAAGAGCCTCAAGCATTTCGGAGGACTTAACGGTAATGGTCTTGGGCAGACCGCTTACCAGACAACGTCCGCGAACTTCCATAGCTTCGTCCTCTTCACGGGGGAATACACAACCGATTTTAATTTTCATATCTTCGGCTGTACGTTCACCTATCATAATGTTATATTTCTTTCTTATATATCTTACGATGGTATCGTCAAATGCGTCACCTGCAACCTTTATGGAATTGCTTACAACAATACCGCCAAGGGAGATAACAGCAACATCGGATGTACCGCCGCGGATATCAACAACCATGCTGCCGTAGGGGCGGGAGATATCAATACCTGCACCAATTGCAGCTGCAACAGGCTCTTCAATAAGGTGAGCGCGTTTTGCACCTGCCTGAATGGTAGCATCCATAACTGCTTTTTTCTCAACCTCTGTTACGCCGCTGGGTACACATACCATAACGTTGGGGCGGAACAGTCTTTTGTTACAAACCTTGCGGAGGAAATGCTTAAGCATTTTCTCTGTGGTTTCATAATCGGAAATAACGCCGTCACGCAGGGGGCGGATGGCAACAATGTTGCCGGGAGTTCTGCCTATCATACGCTGTGCGTCAGAACCGACAGAATGGACTCTGCCTGTGTTTTTATCCATAGCAACAACCGAGGGCTCGCGGAGAACTATACCTCTGCCGCGGACATATACCAGCACGGTTGCTGTACCAAGGTCAATTCCTATATCTTTACCGTATCCAAACAAATTACATCTTCCTTTCAGGAATTTATTTCAAATAATTACCTTTTTATTATACAAGCATTTGCGTGATAATGCAAATGTTTTTTTAACTTTTTTAATTAAAGGGGACAAATATCTATAAATACAAGCTCGGGAGGATTGAAAATGCGGGGGATAATCGAGCTTGACGAGGAAACACCGCGGCCTATAATAATGGTCTGTCTGCCGTTTTTATATTCTCCGCCCGTGTATTTCGGGAAAATACCCTGCCCCGATGCATAAACACCGTCAATGATATGGGGCAGTCGCCATTGACCGCCATGAGTGTGTCCTGACAAAACAAGGTCGAAGTCAAGCTTTGCAAAAAGCTCGGGAAAATGGGGTTTATGCGAAAGCAAAACCGAGAAGAGGGACGTATCAATGGGATTTACACTTTCAAGCTGTGCTTTGAAGTGCCCTGTATCTGCATCGTCAACACCGCCGATGTTTATTTTGTCATCCTTTACGGTAAGGGTTTCGCATTTGCCGTCAAGCACAGTTATGCCGTGGTGTGAAACCACCTTTTTTGTACGGCTTAAACAACTTTTGTAATATTCGTGATTTCCTGAAACGTAAAAACAGGGGAATTTGTCTGCAAGGTTTTTTAAAAATGTAATTTCTGTGCCGAAATCAACCTCACCCTCAATAATATCACCGCCCAAAAGTACAACGTCGGGCGCATTTTCAGAAATCATATTTACAAGACGGGTATGGGGATTTGCTCTTTTTTTGCAGTGCAGGTCGGTTACGAGTGCAATTCGTATATTTGAGGAAAGCTTGTCCGTGCACACCTTGTAGTGTGCTGTATTTATACGGTTATCAAGTGCTTTTATTGCAAGTATTGCAGCGGCACCGCCAGCAAGTAGTGGTAAAGTTTTTTTACCCATTTTTTCACCTTCTTTTAAATTAATTATATATGAGCAGGCGTTTGGTGTCAATACAAATAGTAACGGGATGTGAAGCTATTAAATACAAACAAAACAAAGCAGAGGTCAGGTTGACAAAATTTTTTGTAAGTTATATAATTATAACAAGTATTTGGTATTTTAGAAATATAAGAGGGTGTAAGAGTGAAAAGGAAAATTTTAATTTTTTTGATGGCAGTGTGCCTTTGTATTAATTCCTTTAGTGCACTACCGATAGACGCTGCAACAGCTAATTTGAGTTATACTCTTTCGGGGGAAGAAATTACCATTACCCGTTGTGTTACTTCGGTCAATGGCACGGTTGACGTACCCGCTACATTAAACGGATATCCGGTTACAAAGATAGGTGACGGTGCGTTTAAAGACTGTACAAAGCTGGATAGAGTTACTCTTCCTGCAACTGTTACAAGTATAGGCGAAGAAGCCTTTTATCAATGTAAAGAACTTTATACTGTAACAGGAACAGAAGGTATTACAAGCATCGGTAATAATGCTTTCAAAAATTGCAGTAACCTGACAGTATTTGATTTTTCAAATGATATTGAACTGATAGGCAAATACGCATTTGCTGACACTAACCTGAGAAACATAACACTTCCTGAACGTGCTATAACCATTGGAATAGATGCATTTACAGGCTCACAATATGTAGACAACACAGATAATTGGACCGGTAAACTGTTATATGTCGGCAAGCATCTGGTAAAAGCGGACTATTCTATAACCGAAACTGCCATAATAGAAGCAGGAACCATTACCATTGCCGACGGCGCTTTTGATGACAGCTACCAGATGGCGGGAGTATCCATTCCGGATGGTGTTGTGAGAATAGGAGACAGTGCCTTTGCCTGGTGTCAAAAAATAGAAAAAGTAACAATTCCCGAAAGCGTTACATATCTGGGCAGCCAGGCGTTTTATAATTGCTATGCCCTGACCCAGGTAAACATTCCGGGTAAGGTGAAAAATATAAACGACAGCACGTTTTTAAACTGCTCTGCCCTGAAAAATGCAACAATTTCCGAGGGCGTTACTTCAATCGGCAGCAGTGCGTTTGAGGGTTGCAGACTTTTGGGTGAGATAACTATTCCCGCAAATCTGACATGGATAGGCGCCAGTGCTTTTAAAAATTGCACAAATCTGAAAAAGGTAAATATAACCGACCTTAGCACATGGTGTAACATCAGCTTTGAAAATGAAACTGCAAATCCTGCAAGGAATGCGGGGGGGATTTACCTTGGCGAAGAGCTTATTACACACCTTGAAATACCCGACGGGGTAAAAGAAATAAAGGCGTATGCTTTCATGGGTAATACCGCTCTGGTCGATATAATAATTCCTGCAAGCGTAACAAGTATAGGCGAAAGAGCATTTAACGAATGTACGGCAATACAATATGTATTCTTCAAGGGTAGTGAAGAACAATGGATAGGTATCAATAACACGGGTATTACCGGAGCAACTGTTGTATGCAATGCAACAAGTAAAACCTACAGCTTTGTAAGTAATTCTGATGTTATACTGCCTGATGTGGTGGGGTACAAGGTTACATCAGTTCCGACACCCAAGCACGAGGACAGGATGTTCGTCGGCTGGTATGACAATGCAGAGCTCAGCGGTGAGGCTATAACCTTCCCCTATTACGGTAATGCCACAACCTTGTACGGTAAATGGAGAGATAAAAACGGAACATCCTTTGACGAGGCGATTACTGCGCAACTCAATAATGACTATAGCGTAACAACACAGCCCGGTGGCATGACATACTATAAATTCAAACCCTCCGAAACAAGAGAATACAGAATATATTCATCGGGAGGTATGGGCGTAAATGCAAAGCTGTATAATGCCGATAATGAGCTGATTACAGAAAGTGCCGGCGGCAGTGATTTCTGTGTGATATATAGCCTTACTGCAGGCAACACCTATTATATTGCTATGTCAACAGCTGAAGCGGCGGAATTTAATATGCATATAAGAACCAATCAGTGCATTTATAAATTTGTAACTGATGATGGAACCATTGTGTTTGAAAACACCGCACCCTTCGGCTCTGTGCTG
>JAZNUH010000045.1:0-7619 GCA_045592225.1 Clostridia bacterium
AACACATAATTCCTACTGGATTTTAGACCCGATAGACGGAACAACAAACTTTATGCAAAATTTAGGCCTCAGCGTTGTTTCACTTGCTTTGTGTGAGAGTGGAGATATAACAGCTGCTGTGATTTATAATCCGTATAAAAACGAGCTTTATCACGCACAGAAGGGTAGAGGTGCGTATTTAAACGGGAAGCAGATCAGGTGCTCGCAAAAGGACAAGCTGTCCGATTGCCTTGGAGAAATAGAGCTTAATTCTTATTTTAAAGAAGATTATAAAGATGCACTTGCACAAGCCGAAAAGATATACCGGTTTTGCAGAGATGTGCGAACCATTGGCTCTGCGGCACTTTCCATGGCGTATGTTGCCTGTGGAGGACTGGATGTATTTTTGGGAAGGTACTTAAAGCCGTGGGATTATGCTGCCGGATATTTGTTGATTTGTGAAGCGGGCGGCGTTGTGGACGGTCTGGATAATAAAATTGATTTTACAACACTTAATCAACATATTGCTGCAGCGCCGGACAGAAAACTGCTTGATGATTTTAAAAACCTGCTGAAAGGAGAAAACTGATTATGGAACTTTGTGGACTTACGATTAATTTCCTGGGCGACAGTATTACAGAGGGTCACGGAACAACCGGACCTGAAAAGGCATTTCATCAGCTTATAAAAGAAAAGCATGGTATGAAGCTGGCGTACAATTACGGAGTAGGTGGAACAAGAATAGCCAGACAGACAGTAGCCACTGTAGATAACACAAGGTGGGATTTAACATTTGAACTGCGTGCGGAAATTATGAACAGAAATGCGGATGCTGTTGTAGTGTTCGGCGGTACAAATGATTTTGGTCACGGTGATGCAATCTTAGGAGATATAAACAGTGAGGATACATACACATTCTGCGGAGGTGTAAATTCCCTGATAAATAAGCTGGAACGGGACTTTCCGGCGGCTAAAATAATTTTTATGACACCTATACACCGCATCACCGAAAACAACCCTTCAAGACCTGAAGGCAGAATACTGGCAGACTATGTAGATGCAATACGTGCAATATGCAAAAAGCGAAGTGTAGCACTTATAGATTTGTTTGAAATAAATCCCCTTGACCCTGCTGACCCTGAACTTGTACCCGACGGACTTCACCCCGGGGATAAGGGACATGAGGTTCTGGCAGAGGTTATAGCGGCAGAACTTATTAAGCTTTAGCCGAAAAATATGGATTGCACAAGAGGAAAAAAGCAGGTATAAAACATCTGTTTGAAAGTGAAGAAATTACAGGTAAAATATTGTAACAAAAGAAATAATCGTGTTGACTTTTGTCAAATGCTGTGCTATAATTTTTGTGGTATTCCTATCCTTATTTGTCAGGAGTGAGTAGTTATAAAGACTTTAGAAGATAAGATATTAAATGAAGGTAAGGTTTTGCCGGGAAACATACTTAAAGTCGACGGATTTCTCAATCACCGTATAGACGTGGCTTTTATGCAGGAAATGGGCAGGGAAATTGCAAGACTTTACAAGGATGAACCGGTAAACAAAATATTAACTATAGAAACTTCGGGAATTCCCATTGCATTTGCAGCGGCACAGTTTATGAATGTTCCTGTTGTTTTTGCAAAAAAAAGCAAATCGGGTAATATTTCTGACGATGTTTATTCATCACAGGTTACTTCCTTTACTCGCAAAAATGTTTATGATGCTGTAGTCAGTAAGGATTTCCTTGATGAGTCGGATAATGTGCTTGTTATAGATGATTTCCTTGCTAAAGGAAATGCCCTGTGCGGTCTTATGGACATAATCAGTCAGGCAGGAGCCACCCTCTGCGGGTGTGCCATCGCTATTGAAAAAGGCTTTCAGGGCGGCGGAGATGAGCTTCGCAAAAAAGGTATAAGAGTTGACTCTTTGGCAATTGTTGAGGAAATGGGCGAAGATTCGCTTACCTTCCGCAAATAAGTTGATTGTAATTTTATAATTACATAAATATTTTTGCCATAAGGCAGGAGGTTATTTTTATGAGAAAGATTCTTTCATTACTCATGGTTGCTGTAATGCTTTTTGCATTTGCTGGCTGCCAGAGCGCAACAAACGAACCCGCAGTAGACGCGGACTTCAAAATTGGTTTCATTTTCTTACATGACGAAAACTCAACTTACGACAAGAACTTCCTGGATGCTGCTGTAGCAGCAACAGAAGAACTGGGTCTTACAGCTGACCAGGTTATCTTCAAGACAAACATTCCTGAAGGTAACGAATGCTACGAAGCAGCAGCAGACCTTGCTGACCAGGGTTGCGATATCGTATTCGCAAACAGCTTTGGTCATGAGCCCTATATGCTCAAGGCAGCAAAAGAATTCCCTGAAGTAGAATTCTGCCATGCTACAGGTACAACAGCTCATACAGAAAACGTTGCTAACTTCCATAATGCATTTGCTTCCATTTACGAAGGAAGATACCTCGCAGGTATTGCAGCAGGTATGAAGCTCAACGAAATGATAGAAGAAGGAAAAATCACAGCTGACCAGGCTAAGATGGGTTATGTAGGCGCATTTACATACGCTGAAGTTATTTCCGGTTACACTTCCTTCTACCTCGGTGCAAAATCAGTTTGCCCCTCTGTTACAATGGAAGTACAGTTCACAGGTAGCTGGTACGACGAAGCTCTTGAAAAAGAAGCTGCTACAAAGCTGCTCAGCAACAATTGTGTACTCATCAGCCAGCATGCTGACTCCATGGGTGCTCCCACAGCTTGTGAAAACGCAGGTGTTCCCAACGTTTCCTACAACGGCAGCACACAGAGCGCTTGCCCCAACACATTCATCGTTTCTTCCAGAATCGACTGGGCTCCTTACTTCAAGTACATAATCACAGCCGCTCAGAAGGGCGAAGCAATCGTTGCTGACTGGTGTGAAGGCTTTGAAGCAGGTTCTGTAAAGCTTACAGAAGTTAACGAAGCAGTTGCAGCTGAAGGTACAGTTGAAGCTATCGAAGCAGCAAAAGCTAAGCTGATCGCAGGCGAAATTCATGTATTTGATACAGCAACATTCACAGTAGAAGGTAAGGCTCTTGATTCTTACCTCGCAGACGTTGACACAGATGCTAATTACGAAAAGGATACAGAAGTTATAGCTGACGGATACTTCCATGAATCTGAATTCAGAAGTGCTCCTTACTTCGATGTAAACATCGACGGCATTACACTTCTTAACAGCATGTTCTAATTAAGTTTAATATAGGGCGGGGATATCTCCGCCCTATATCGCTTTATTACTTTTATTTTTAATAAGCATACGCCCTTGTGTTTATTAAAGATAAAAGAAATTTTTTATAATGGAGAGAGCTATGGAACAGAATTTTGCGCTTGAACTTAAAAACATTACAAAAACCTTCGGAAGTGTTGTTGCCAACAAGAACGTGTCGTTAAAGGTGCGTAGGGGAGAAATCCTCTCAATTCTTGGCGAGAACGGAAGCGGTAAAACAACCCTTATGAATATGGTTTCGGGCATATATTATCCCGACAGTGGGCAAATGTTCATAAATGGGGAAGAGGTTACCATTGCATCACCCAAGGATGCATTTAACTACAAAATAGGAATGATACATCAGCATTTTAAACTTGTTGATGTATTTAATGCTGCTGAAAACATTGTTTTGGGGCTTGAGGATGAAAAAGGCTTTGATATGTCCAAATACATTGAGAAAATCAATGAGATAACCGCTGCCTATGGCTTTGAACTTGACCCCTACAAAAAGATTTATGAAATGTCTGTTTCGGAAAAACAAACGGTTGAAATTATAAAAGTTCTTTTCCGTGGTGCAGATATTCTTATTCTTGATGAGCCTACCGCAGTTCTTACTCCGCAGGAAACGGTAAAGCTTTTTAAGGTTCTCCGCAATATGAGAGAAAGCGGTAAAGCGATAATCATTATTACACATAAGCTTCACGAGGTTCTGTCCCTTTCAGACAATGTAACCGTTTTGCGTAAGGGCGAATATGTGGGTACTGTAAAAACTGCAGAAACAAACGAGGCGGAGCTTACCGAAATGATGGTGGGAAAGAAAATATCATTAAATATTGAGCGAAGTGAGCCGGAAAATTGTAAAGATCGCCTTGTGGTTGATAAAATCAGTTGTATAAACCGTGAAGGGGTTAAGCTTTTGGACAATGTTTCATTTACAGCCCGTTCAGGGGAAATTTTAGGTATTGCAGGTATTGCAGGCAGCGGTCAGCGTGAGCTTTTAGAAGCTATTGCAGGTCTTCAGCATCTTGATGAAGGCAAAGTAATTTACTATGACCCGAAAACAAATGAAGAAGAAAACCTTCGCGATAAAACTCCTCTGCAGATTCGTCAGATGGGCGTAAGACTTGCCTTTGTTCCTGAAGACAGACTGGGAATGGGTCTTGTTGGAAATATGGATATAGTTGACAACATGATGCTGCGTAGTTATAAAAAGGGTAAGTCAGTATTTTTACAGAGAAAGAATCCTAAGTCATTGGCTGACCAGATAATTGACCGGCTTGAAGTTGTTACCCCTTCGGCAAATACTCCGGTAAGAAGACTTTCGGGCGGTAACGTACAGAAAATACTTGTAGGTAGAGAAATATCATCCTCACCTACAGTTTTAATGGCGGCATATCCTGTAAGAGGACTGGATATAAACTCTTCCTACACTATTTACAATCTTCTCAACGAGCAGAAGAAAAAGGGTGTGGCAGTAATTTTTGTCGGAGAGGATTTAGACGTTTTACTGGAACTGTGCGACAGAATACTGGTTATAGGTGCCGGTAAAATTGCCGGTGTGGTTGATGGCAGAAGTGCAACCAAGGAAGAAATTGGTCTTTTGATGACAAAAACTTCACACGAAGAGAATGCAGAGGGAGGTGCAGAGGCGTGAAAAAAATAAATAATCTTTTATGCTCGGCTATTTATAATCCTCCCTGCCATATTGTAAAAAGAGACAGTATTGTATGGTGGAAGGCATGGAGCATACGTGTCATAGCTGTATTATGTGCACTCATTGTTTCGGGCGTAATTACAGTAGCACTTACCAAGCTTAATCCTGTTAAAATGTATCTCACAATGATTGAGGGTGCAGTAGGTACATCCCGCCTTGTGTGGAACTTATTGCAGAACACGGCAATTCTGCTTTGCGTTTCTCTTGCAGTAACGCCCGCATTTAAAATGCGATTCTGGAACATAGGTGCTGAAGGTCAAATTTTAATAGGTGGTTTGGCAACAGCAGCATGTATGATATTTTTAGGTGGTAAGCTGCCTGCACCTGTGCTCATTCCTGTTATGGTAATCACAAGTGTGCTGGCGGGCGCATTATGGGGACTTGTTCCCGCATATTTTAAGACAAAGTTTAACTCGAATGAAACTTTGTTCACTCTTATGATGAACTATATTGCAATCCAGATTGTTGCTTTCTACACTCTCGAATGGTCGGTGCCAAAGGGCTCGGGAACTCCGAGAACACTTGAGTTTGGTCAGCTGCCCACACTTTTTGGTCAGAAATACCTGATAAATATTTTGATAGTTGTGCTCATTACCATTATAATGTATATTTACTTAAAGTACAGTAAGCAGGGCTACGAAATAGCCGTTGTGGGTGAAAGCGAAAAGACTGCAAAATACATTGGTATTAACGTAAAAAAGGTTGTTTTGAGAACCATGGCAATTTCGGGCGCTATTTGCGGTATAGCGGGATTTTTGCTTGTTGCCGGAACTGACCATTCACTTAAAAGTGATACGTCGGGAGGCCGTGGGTTTACAGCTATAATGGTATCCTGGCTTGCGAAATTTAACCCCGTGTTTATGATACTTACATCTCTGCTCATAGTATTTCTTGAAAAGGGTGCTTCAAAGATATCCGAGGTTTACAGACTTAATTCATCCTTCTCGGATATAATAACAGGTATTATAATATTCTTTATAATCGGTTCGGAATTCTTTATAAACTACAAGATTAAATTCAACAAAAAGGAAAAGGAGGAAAAAGTATGTTAGCTACAATTATTCAACGTGCAGTTATGCAGGGAACTCCTTTACTTTTTGGTTCAACCGGTGAAATATTAACCGAAAAATCCGGTCACTTAAATCTCGGTATCCCGGGAATTATGTATGTAGGTGCGATAAGTGGTGTGGCAGGCTCTTTTATATATGAGCAGGGCACAAGCTTTAACCCTGTGCTGGCAGTTCTTATTCCTGTTATTTGCTCACTTCTGGGCTCTATGCTTATGGGACTTATTTACTGCTTCCTTACAGTAACACTCCGCGCAAATCAGAATGTTACAGGTCTTGCACTTACAACATTCGGTATAGGTGTTGGTAACTTTTTCGGTGGTTCCCTTATAAAACTTGTTGATACGGATGTTCCCTCGATATCCCTTTCGGCTACAAGTACTGCCTTTAAAACACAGTTACCCTTTGCGGACAAGCTTGGCTGGTTTGGTGATATATTCCTGTCCTATGGTTTTCTGGTGTATGTTGCAATCATAGTTGCACTCATAGCATCGCATATACTTAAAAAGACAAGAATGGGTCTGCACCTGAGAGCGGTGGGGGAAAGTCCTGAAACTGCAGATGCGGCAGGTATTAATGTAACAAAATATAAATACCTTGCAACCTGCATAGGCAGTGCAATTGCTGGTCTTGGCGGTTTGTACTATGTAATGGACTATGCAAACGGTGTATGGTCAAATAACGGTTTTGGTGACAGAGGATGGCTGTCTATTGCACTTGTTATATTCTCTGTGTGGAGACCTTCGATAAGTATACTCGGTTCTATACTTTTCGGTTTTCTGTATGTTATACCGACGTATATACCCGATATTACTGTTAGCACAAAGAAATTATTTGAAATGCTCCCCTATGTTGTAACAATACTTGTTCTTATTATTACAAGTATAAGGGATAAAAAGGAAAACCAGCCTCCTGCAGCGCTTGGTCTTCCGTATTTCAGAGAAGAACGATGAATTAAACCGCAGTATTCGTACTGCGGTTTTTTATGAGATAAAGATTAATTATTTATTTGCCTTTTTCTCATTTTAATCCAGCTTATAAAGCAATATAAATCATTAACAAGAAAAAGCATAAAGCAAATTACAACAGATATGTAGGATATGTTGTGTATGCAGGCAAGTATCCATAATGCAATGAGTACCACGTCGTTTGCGGCATAGGCAAGAGCAAAGAAAGGACTTCTGCGGAAGGTAAGATAAACGGCTATAAAGCTGGTTGTAACCGAAATGGTACTGAGTACAATGTTTGCGGTATCAAAGTAATCGAGGATATAATAAAATATAAACGTAACAACTGCAGATATAATAAACATTACAACAGTTTCGTTGGCGCCTATCATATTAACCTCAACCTCGGCTTTATTGCCTTTGTAAGGGTTTTTCAGCCATGAAATAAGCGCAAACAAAGCCATTGGACCGGTCATGCAAAGATAGGTTATCATCTCACCGTAATAGCAGAAGGTATAAGATATAATTCCGTAAAGAATACTGAATATAACCATAAGAAACTGTCCGAAGGGATTGCCCTTGGAATTGAAAATAAGTGATGTTATGCCGATAATAGACGCAGCGAGGTACATATAATTTTGACGGTCAAAAA
>JAZNUH010000046.1:0-8536 GCA_045592225.1 Clostridia bacterium
ATCGGCTTTGTCAAGGTAGTATTGCAAGCTTCCGTATTGCGAAACCTTGCAATCTCCACCTTGACAAAGGGCTTACCTGTACTTACCACCGGCTTACCTATGTTCTGACACAAATTACTTACCTATGTGCTGGTTTTTCCGGAAGGGGTTGTTAATTTTGCATTTAGCATTTAGCATTCTGCATTAAAACAAGTCCACCGCCTTACCGTCCCTCTCTGCCCGGAAATGCAGATGCGCTCCCTGTGACTTTTCAAATTCACAACTTGTCCCTGCGGTGCCTATAACATCACCGCGCGAAACACTTGCGCCTTCTTTAATATCGGTAGTGGAGGCAAGTGACGAATAATATGTTTTGCACCCGTCAGGGTGTGAAAGCACAAGGGTAAGACCGTACTTGTCATCGGTATAAATTTTCTCTACAACGCCGTCAGCAGCGGCAAAAACATCCTTCGCGGTTCTTCCGTCAAAATCTGTAGCGGCATGGGTGCGCCAATCGCCGAAATACTCGGAATAAACAAGATTTTTGTTGTCAAAGGGCGCGGTGATTTCTCCAAAGGAAGGGAGAGAATACTTCACCTTTGTACTTGTCGCCTCTGCCGTTGGCTCGGGAGTGGGCTCAAAGGTAGGTACGGGGGTTTTTGTAGGTGTGTGCAAAGCAGGTGGCTGTGTCCACTCGGGTGCGGGTATATCCCTGCTTACTCCGGGGTTGGCGGTGCGCAGCTTTTGCGTTCTGCTTAAGTAAAGGGCAGCAGAAGCTGCAAAAACAAATACAATTAAAAGTGTAAGGTAAAAGCCGGGGTTTTTATAAAAGGGTATGGATTTTCTCTTTTCTTTGTCTGTCATTTTTTATCTCCTTTTTAAATTTTAATTCTATTATTTACCTGTTTGTGTTATTTTATTCCCAAATACGTAAAGATGCGGAAACTGTTGACAAAAGGGCAAAAAAGGCGTATAATAATTCCGTATGTAAATTTAATATAATAATTTATTAACATAAACGAAAGGGGTAATAAAAAATGAGTTTAGAAACACTTGCGAAATTATCAAATAAGTACGGTTCTGACAGTAACTTCGTTCTTGCCGGAGGCGGCAACACATCCTATAAGGATGACAAATACCTGTACATAAAGGGCTCGGGCACAACCCTTGCAACAATCAAGCCCGAAGAATTCGTTGCAATGGACAGAGCAAAGCTTGGCGCTATGTGGAGTAAGGAATACTCCGCAGACACAAACGAAAGAGAAAAGGAAGTTTTAGTTGACCTTATGGCATCAAAGGTTGACCCCCAGAGCGGACGTCCCAGCGTTGAAACATCGCTGCACGACCTTATGCCCTTTACATACGTTGTTCACCTTCATCCTGCAATGGTAAACGGTCTTACCTGCTCCAAGGATGCTGACAAGGCTGCAACAGAGCTTTTTGGTGACAGCTTTATCTGGATTGGCGACAGCGAACCCGGTTATGTTCTTGCTAAAAAGGTTAAGGATGCATCCGAAGAATACAAGAATAAAACAGGCAAAGACGTTCAGATGATTATTCTTAAAAACCACGGTATCTTCGTAGCAGCTAACACTCCCGAAGAAATCGATGCAATATATGCAGACGTAATGGCAAAGCTTTCTGCAAAGGTAGAAATGCCCGACTTTACACCCGCAGAATATGACGTTGACAGAGCAGTAGCATTGGCACCCGCTATCAGAATGCTTTCTCTGCCTGTTGTTACATTCTTCTGCAATAACCAAGCAAAGAAATTTATAAAGGATGCAAAGGCTTTCGCACCTGTATCCTCCGCATTCACACCCGACCACATTGTTTACTGTAAGGCAGAGCCCCTCTTTGTAGAAGAAGCGGCTGACCTTGACGAGCAGTATGCAAAACTTGAAAAGGCTATAAACGATTACAAAGCAGCTTACGGCTACGAGCCCAGAGTAATCGCCGTTCAGAACCTTGGTATATTTGCTGCAGGCGCAAGCAAAAAAGCGGCTGACACAGTAGTAGCTCTGTTTACAGACGCTATGAAGATTGCAGTATTTGCAAAGGCTTTCGGCGGCGAATCCTTTATGTCCGACTACCTTATAAACTTCATCAAGAACTGGGAAGTTGAAAGCTACCGCGCAAGCGTTGGCGCAGGCAAGGTTGCACGCGTATCCGAAAAAATCGTTATCGTAACAGGTAGTGCACAGGGCTTTGGCCAGGGTATTGCCGAAGAACTGCTTGCAGAAGGCGCAAACGTTGTTATTGCTGACTTAAACGCAGAGCTGGCAGAGAAAAATGCCGCAGCACTTTGCGAAAAGTACGGCAAGGGCAAGGCTTTGGCTGTTGCAGTAAACGTTGGCGACGAAGCTTCTGTTAAAGAAATGATTGACAAAACAGTTCTGGCTTACGGCGGACTTGATGCATTTGTTAGCAACGCGGGTATCGTTCGTGCAGGCAGCCTTGAAGAAATGACAGTTAATAACTTCAATCTTGTAACAAACGTAAACTATCTCGCATACTTCCTCTGCGCTAAATATGCAGCAGCAGTAATGAAGATACAGAATAAGTTCAACCCCGATTACTATATGGATATTATTCAGATTAACTCCAAATCAGGTCTTTCGGGCAGTAACAAAAACTTTGCATACGCAGGCAGCAAGTTCGGCGGTATTGGTCTTACACAGAGCTTTGCTTTAGAGCTTTGCCCCTTCAACATTAAGGTTAACTCTGTTTGCCCCGGTAACTTCCTGGACGGTCCCCTGTGGTGTGATCCCGAAAAGGGTCTTTTCAAGCAGTACCTCGAAGCAGGTAAGGTTCCCGGCGCTAAAACAGTTGCAGATGTAAAGAAATTCTACGAAGCAAAGGTTCCCATGAACAGAGGTTGCAGAACAGCCGACGTTATGAAGGCTATCTTCTACTGCATGGAACAGCAGTATGAAACAGGTCAGGCAATCCCTGTAACAGGCGGACAGAATATGCTTAAATAAGGAGAATAATAATGGATAGATTAAACCATGACGATATTAATGTAAGACTTGCGGCACTTGAAGAGCTTGTTAAAAACGAGCCCAAGCCCGAGTCCACAGGCAACGTAAACAACCACATTCACACATTCTATTCCTTCTCGCCCTATTCACCCACAAAGGCTGTGTATATGGCAAGAAAGGCAGGTCTTGATACCGCAGGTATCATGGACCATGACTCTGTATCCGGCTGCCGCGAATTTTTGCGCGCAGGCGAAATTGCAGGTCTGCCCACAACAGTTGGCTGTGAATGCCGTGTAAGCATGAAGGGCACACGTCTTGAAGGCCGCAGAATCAATAACCCCGACCAGAGCTCCATAGCTTACGTTGCAATTCATTCCATTCCTCATAAGAACATTGAAAAGGTTGCGGAATTCTTTAAGCCCTACAGTGAAAAGAGAAATCAGCGTAACCGCCTTATGACAGAAAAGATTAACACTCTTACAGACGTTACAATAGACTTTGATAAGGATGTACTCCCCCTCTCCAAATATCAGGAGGGCGGCAGCGTAACAGAAAGACATATTCTGTACGCACTTGCAGGCAAATTACTTGAAAAGCATGACGATATCGTAGGCTATCTTGAAAGCCTGGGCATCCCTGTTTCCGAAAAGGTTAAGGGCATGCTTACAGACCCTGCAAATGATGTTAAGAGATATGACCTTTTAGGTGTACTCAAGGGCTACTTTGTAAAAGACTTTTACATTGATGCGGATGAAGAATGCCCCCACGTATCCGAATACATCAAGCTTTGTAACGAAGTTGGTGCAATCTCCGCTTACGCATACCTCGGCGACGTTGGTGACAGCGTAACAGGCGATAAAAAGGCGCAGAAGTTTGAGGATGATTACCTCCCCGAGTTGTTTGAAGAACTCAAAGCACAGGGCTTTAAGGCGGTAACATATATGCCCACAAGAAACACTCTTGACCAGCTTTTGAGAATTAAGGAATTCTGTGCTAAGTACGACCTTATGGAAATCTCAGGCGAGGACATTAACTCCCCCCGTCAGGCATTTATCTGTGAGGCTCTCAAAAACCCTGTATTCTCAAATCTTATACAGGCGGCTTGGGACCTTATCGAACACGAAAGAAAATAATAAATTCAGAAATCCGCACCCTGTGCGGATTTCTGTGTATAGACAGGGGATATCCGTTCCAGGCATTTTTCCCTATCCCTTATGCAGGGAACGACCTGCGTGTCGTTCCGTCTACACAATTCCCCATCAATAAAAAGAGGTAAAAATATGTCAAAAATTTTAGTATTGGCCGAAAAGCCATCGGTAGGCAAGGAAATTGCAAGGGTTTTAGGCTGTAAAAAACGCGGTGACGGTGCAATCTACGGCGATAAGTACATTGTCACCTGGGCGCTTGGTCATCTTGTAACTTTAGAGGACCCCGAGCATTATGACGATAAATTCAAGCACTGGAGAATGGACACACTGCCCATGCTGCCCAAAAAGATGGCGCTCAAGGTAATACCCGAAACCAAAAAGCAGTACAACGTAGTACGAACCCTGCTAAAATCCGACGAGGTGGATTCCCTTGTAATTGCAACCGATGCAGGACGTGAGGGTGAGCTTGTTGCCCGCTGGATTATTGCAAAGGCAGGGTATAAAAAACCCATTTACAGACTGTGGATTTCCTCGCAGACCGATAAGGCAATAAAGGACGGCTTTGCCAACCTTAAAAGCGGTGACGAATATTTAAATCTTTATAACTGTGCACAGGCACGTGCCGAGGCAGACTGGCTTGTGGGTTTAAACGTAACCCGCGCCCTTACCTGTAAATTCAACGCACAGCTTTCGGCGGGCAGAGTGCAAACACCAACCCTTGCCCTTATAGTTAAAAGGGAAGAGGAGATTAAAAAGTTTGTTTCCAGAAACTATTATAATGTAAGAGCCGATATGGGCAAATTCTTTGTAACCTACCGCGACAAAAACGGTCAGAGTGCCATTTATGACGAGGATGAGGCAAAGGCGCTTGGTAAAAAGATTTCGGGTGCACCCTTTGAGGTTACAAATGTAACCCAAACCAAAAAGAGCACACCGCCCCCTGCACTCTACGATTTAACCGAGCTGCAAAGGGATGCCAACAAGCAGTACTCATTTTCTGCAAAGCAGACCCTTTCGCTTATGCAGTCACTTTACGAAAGACATAAGCTGCTCTCCTACCCGAGAACAGATTCAAGATATATAACCGAGGATATTGTTCCCACCCTGCCCGACCGCCTCAAAGCAATAACCGCAGGTGATTTTACAAAGGTGGTTGCCGATATACGCAAAAACTCACGCACCATTGCAAAATCCTGCGTTAACAACGCAAAGGTAACAGACCACCACGCAATAATCCCCACCGAGCAGTATGCCGATTTAAACGAGCTTACCGCCGACGAACTCAAAATATACAAAATGGTGGTAAAAAGATTTTTAACATGCTTTTACCCTGCCTATGAATATAATTCAATAAAGGCGGAGGTAATGTGCGGCGAGCATCTGTTTACCGCAACAGGCAGAGTTATAACCGAGCTTGGCTGGAGAGGTGTGGCAAATATAGCCGACGATGAGGAGGCAGAGGAACAAAGCCTGCCCCCCTTTAAAAAGGGAGATAAATACACCTGTCAGGGCGTACAGATAAAGGCGCTTAAAACATCACCGCCCGACAGATATACAGAGGCGAGCCTGCTCTCAGCAATGGAAAACCCCTCGAAATTTATTGAGGACAAGAAAATGCGCGAATTTATCGGCGGCGGACTTGGAACTCCCGCCACAAGAGCCGATATAATAGAAAAGTTGTTCTCCACCTTCTACATAGAGAAAAAGGGGAGGGAGATATTCCCTACATCCAAGGGAATTCAGCTTATCGGCATCGTCCCGCCCGATTTAAAGGAGCCGCTTTTAACCGCAGAGTGGGAAAGCAGACTTGATGATATTAAAAACGGTAAAGCCGACAAAAAGAAGTTTGTTGAAAATATAAAGCAATATGCAACAGATATGGTGGCAGAGGTAAAAAACAGCCAAGCGGTATACCGCCACGATAACCTCAGCACCTCCCGTTGTCCCGACTGCGGTAAGTATATGCTTGAGGTAACAGGCAAACGCGGTAAAATGCTTGTATGTCAGGACAGGGAATGCGGTCACAGGGAGAATATAAGCCTTGTGACAAACGCCCGCTGTCCCGAATGTCACAAGCAGCTTGAGCTTTTCGGCGAGGGCGAAAAGAAAACATACATCTGCCGTTGCGGTTTCCGTGAAAAGGCAGAAAGCTTTAACAAAAAGCTGTCCGAGAAAAAGGGCGGAGCATCAAAGAAATATGTTTCAAACTACATAAAAAATCAGAATAAAAAACAGGAAAATGACGGCACAATGGCGGAGGCACTCCGCCGTGCTTTGGAAGGAGCAAAATGATGAATGATTACTGGATAACCCAGGCAGAATATCTGCTGCGTATTGTTGTGGCAGGTCTTTGCGGAGCACTTATAGGCTATGAGCGAAAGAGCAGACTTAAAGAGGCAGGGGTAAGAACACATTTTATAGTGGCACTTGCCTCGGCGCTTATGATGATTGTTTCAAAATACGGCTTTTGGGATATGATGGGCTTTGAAAGTGTAAAGTTTGACCCTGCAAGAGTGGCATCGGGCATTGTTTCGGGCGCAGGCTTTATAGGTGCAGGACTTATATATGTGCGTAAGCAGGCGGTAAACGGAATTACCACCGCCGCAGGAATTTGGGCAACGGTGGGTATTGGCATGGCGCTTGGAAGCGGACTTTATTTTCTGGGCGTATGCGGTGCTCTGCTTGTGCTGCTTGCACAGTTTGTTCTCCACCATAACCGCGTGTTTTTAAAGCTGCCCAGCTCGGATCAGGTTTGCATTGTAATGGAAAATAATGAAGGTGCAATAGAAAAACTGCAAAAGGATATGGCAGATGCGGGCATAAAAATAATGAGTATGCGAATAGAACAGGTTCAGTCGGATAATATTTCTTTTGATATGCTTATTAAAACCCCGGCAAAGTTTGATAACAGTAAAATTATTGCACTGTTTTCCGAGAATAAGGCAATTAAGTCAATAAATTTATAAAAATGGATGTGAAAATTCCCCGGATCACAAAAAGGCAAAAAAGATTAAAAGACAGAGCAAAACAAAAGTTTATACTTTTTTTGCATTTAATAGGTCGAAACCCTATTCAATACGAATAGGGTTTCTTTTTATTAATGCCTTTTTGTTACGCACGAACTTCACCCTCGACGTACCTTTGTACGCCTTCGGGTTTCACCTTTCAGGTTCAGTTCGTGTGTTCCAAGAAATTTTCCCTATCCCTTCTTGCGGGATGTGAAAATTGCACAGACCGTTTGACGGCGAGAAAAAGTTATAATCAAAACAAATGAAAGTGAATAAATATTAAAAAGTAAAAAGAAATCCGCAAAAGCGGATTTCTTTTTTGCCGTCAAACTACAATTGAAAATGGAAAATTGAAAATTGAAAATTGAAAATTCAAAATTGAAAATGGAAAATTGAAAATTACGGCAGGAGCAAGCCCCTGCCCTACAATATACTTGTGCACACGCTCAAAGCCTTCCACGATTTGCCTCGTCAGATTGTCAAGCCAAGTGCAACACTTTTGTTAATAAACTCAATTGGCGATAAATATCCCAAGCATTTACGAGGTCTGTTGTTTATTAAAGAAACAACAGAATCCAATTGTTCTTGCGGTAGATTACGGAAATCTGTACCTCTTGGAAAAAAGAATCGAATTAAACCATTTATGTTTTCATTGCTCCCCCTTTGCCAAGGCGAATGAGAATCAGCAAAATAAACCTTTAAATTGTTTTCTATTTCGATATCTTTGAAACCAAGAAATTCAGTTCCATTATCTAATGTGAGTGTCAAAGGCTTTATCTGTTTTGATACTTTCGCAAAAGCAAGAAAAAAGGCTTTATTGATAACTGGAATGGTTTTGTCTTCACATTTAACAGCCACAAGCAAGCGAGAACGCCTATCTATTGCTGTTACAAGATAACCCTTTCCAACTGAACCGTAAATGGTATCACCTTCAAAGTCACCGAATCGAGAGCGATTATCTGCATCAATTGGTCTATCGTGAATTGAACTGTCAAAGAAACGGGTATAGGACTTCTTTTGATTAGAATAAGGTTTTGCTTTTCTTCTAAAGTGTGTCCACGGTTTAATACCGGGAAACTGTCCTGCTCTTACAGCTCTGTAGATTGATGAAAATGAGAGATTCTCCGAATGCTCTGTATTCCATCTGCCTGCAATGATTTCAGGAGACCAATACTGCAATAATCCTTTGTGAGTAAATTGATACATTTCTTCATTAAGGAGCAAATTGTTTTTTCTGTGGCAGTTTTTTCTGCGACAAATATATTTGACATTTGCACCCCAAGCATGATAATGATTTTTCTTTTTACTCCAATTACGCTTTAGTTCTCGACTGACTGTTGAAGGACTTCTGCCTAAAAAAGCAGCGATTTTACGAATACTTTTTCCTTTTTCGTAATTTTCCTGTAGATATTCTCGT
>JAZNUH010000047.1:0-15427 GCA_045592225.1 Clostridia bacterium
AGGTATATGGCGGAAAAGCACCCTATACATATAAGTGGCAGTATAACGGCTACAGAAATCAGAAAACCGTAATTGAAAACGGCGACTATGTAAAGGATGCAAAAAGCGAAGCGTTGATTCTTTCCATTGAGAAGGAAAACACTCTTTTAGGCCAGGCTATCACATGTGTAATCACGGATGCTGAAGGAGCCACTGTTACAACAGATGCTGTCAAGGTTTACGGACCCTTCTCCATGCCGGTTGATGATTGGACTTTAGAATCCGGTAAAAATACACTTATCGGCAGAGTGTCAGACGGTATTCTTAAAAAAGGCGAAAAGGTTTCTGTTATAAGAGACGGTAAGGTTATTGCAATAGGTGTGGCTGATGACTTGCAGATGTTTAATAAGTCTATGGATGAAACAGTTAAAGGCGATAACGTTGGAATCGTGTTTAAAAGAGAAGATGGTGTATTGCCATCTAAGGGCGATATCGTAGTTAAATATCAACCATCACACGTTGTTGATACAAGTGATATTGTAAACTAATTAGGTGTTAATTAAATTTATAAGGAGGCAAAGATTATGGGATTAGGAGATTTTTTCAAAAACATTTTCGGCAAGAAAACCTGCGCTTTTTGCGGAGGGGAGTGCGGAATGCTGAGCCGCACAAAAATCAAGGGCGATGAATATATCTGCAGCACATGTGACGATATGTGCTCGCAGTATATTCAGAAGTACAGATTCACAAAGCCCGAGCTTGAAGGACACATGGAGTATATGAAACGTCTGGACAGAATCTATAAGGAAGTAATTCTGCCGGGCACCCAAAAACACGAGCGGTATCCGTCAGCAACCCAGAGACAGGGCATTGAATTCTTTGACGATTTCGGTATGTTCCGTATTATTGACGGTTCAAGAGACGGCAAGGACAGATACCCGGCAGAGCTTTTCCGCTACGACCAGGTTGCAAACTATGAGCCCTATATCGAAGAATCGGAAGAAACCGACGAAAACGGCAAAACAAAAACAGTATTTGGTGAGGGTGGTATAAAAATCACTCTGGTAGGCGGCAGAGATGACCTGACCACTATGAGAAAGGGTCTTCGTGCACACCCCTACATAACCGAAGAAATTACAGTTTGCTTTGCAACCAATGACAGAGAAAAGGAAAATTATCTGAAATATGCAGAGAATGCAATCTGGCACTTTGACCACATTTTTGGTGTTAACGATGACAGGCGCGGTCTGTTCCAGTTTGGAATGACCACAAAAGAAAAACGCGACCTTATGGGTGCGGTTGCATTTACAAAAACCGCATTTGAAGCGGTAAAAGCTGCTAAAAACGGCGGTGAAATAAGCGAAGAAAAGAAGGCTGAAATTCAGCAGAACATGAATGCAATGGAAGATGCAAACACAGGCGGACTTGCAGTATACACAAGAGCTGCAGATGCAGCAGAAGCAAAAATAGGCTAATTTTAAGGAGGAATTTATTATGAAAAAATTAATGGCAATTATTCTGGCGGTAGTAATGGTATTTTCACTCAGTGCCTGCGGTAAGGCAAACAAAGGCGAAAAGCTTACTCTTTATGCTGAAACCTGGGAAGGCGACAATGTAATGCTGGCGGTAGATTTCTATTATCCTGAAGATGCAGACATCACCCTTGAAGGCGAAAAAGACGAACTCAACTGGATCGATATGGACTACAATTCAAAGAACATAACCATAAGCCCTGCTATTTTTGAGGACACAACATTTGATGCCAACAAAGAGTACGATAAGGAAAATGAAGAAACATACACAGAATTTGAACTTAACGGTTATAAGTGCTATGCTTACGAGAGCTTTGGCGGATACTGGATTTACGTTCATCTTGAAGAAGTATCCGAAACAACAGACAGATATCTTGTGATTGATACAGAAACCATTGATTACAGCGTTGACGGCACACCCGAAGGTATTGGACAGTACGAGGATGAAGATATAAAGAAAATTATCGAATCCTTTGAATACCGCGGTGTGGTTGAATATCCTGAACCTGTGGAAGAAAAATAATAACAAAAATGGGAGGGAGCTTATGCTCCCTTTCTGTCAAAATCCTTTGATTTATGCAAAGGATTTTGACAGAAATAAACCTGAAAGGAGAATGGATATGAAATTTAAAAGAATTTTGTGCATTTTCACCCTAGTATGCATAATGTGTACACTTTGCGGATGTGTAGGGAAAAAACCTGTAGCACCAATAACAAAAAATGAGATTTCCTTTGTGGAGGTACTGATTGGTGATGAGTACAATGACGAATGGTGCGTAAACGGCAACAGGACCAGCGTGGTGTGGCAAAAGCTGAGGCTTACGGAGGAGCATGGCCAAGAATACCCCGCACTGTCAGCTGCATTTGAGGAATATAATAACGAAGGCAATACAGATGCAGAGGGATTTATAGAAGAATACGGGTACATTTCCGAGGAAATGGAGAGCGACAAATACTACCCACGCGGATGCGAGGCAGAAACAAAGCTTTATCTTCAAAGAGCAGATAATCACATGGTCAGCCTGCTTGAAAGTGTGTATCAGTACACTGGCGGGGTTCATCCCGACTATTTTGTAAACGGAGTTAATTTCAACACACAAACAGGTGAAAAAGCAGTACTTTCCAATGTTTTGACAGACACAAAAGAGCTGCCCGATATTTTAAGCAAAAAAATAACTGAAAAATACAGCGACGTGGCTTTTGGTGATTTGAAAGAAATTTTCAGTCAGTACAAGCCCGAAGATTACACGTGGACAGTAGATTATCAGGGCATAACCTTTTGGTTCAGCCCTTACGAAATAGCCGCTTATGCGGTAGGTACGCTTTCGGCAAGGATATGGTTTGACGAAATGCCCGATATGTTTGAGAAAAAATATACAGGGGCACCCGGAAAGTATGTGCAAACTCTTCCAATGGGTCTCGAATTTGAGTTTGACCTTAATGAGGGCGATGGGGCAAGAGATGTGATTTACACAGAAAAAATGCCGGACCAGTATGGCTCATACTATATGCTGTCCGTTTGTGTAAACGGACAGACGGGTACAGATGAAATTAATTATGGTTATGATTTTGATGCATATCTTATACATATGAATGACAAAAACTATATCTATTCAGACTCTTTTTCAGATAATGACTATCATATGTTCTGCACCTGGGATATAAACGGTACTACGCCCGAAGTTACAGATATGCTTAGCGGTACAGAGATGGACAGTGAATACATAGAAGAAGGCTTTGAGTATGGAACAGTTTATAAAAGTGCATTTAATAATCCTGAAGCCTTCAGGCTTGAAACAAGATTTGTAATACTTGGAACCCGTGGGGGCATAGCGACATACAAGGTGAGCGAAACAGACGGTAAGCCTGAAATGACAGACGAGGCGTATAATCTGTACGGGAATGAAATAAAAACGGTGGTTTCACTTGAGGCAGAGCTGTTACCCGATATGGAAAAAACGCAGCTTCCGCCGGGTACGGTACTTTATCCATATCAGACGGACGGCGAGAGCTTTGTGGATTTAAAAACAGAGGACGATGAAGTTTTAAGAATTTATATTGAGAAATATGAGTGGCAGATGAGCATTAACGGTATACCGGAGGACGAATGCTTTGAAGGACTTATGTATGCGGGGTGATTTTATGAAGTATATTACATTGATAATTGTTTTGGTACTGATTTTAGGCACGGTGGGTTGTACGACAGTAAAACCGCCGGTGGTTGATGGACCGGGTATGGAGTACAAGGATGCAGATTACAGAACAGATTATGCAAATGTCTTGGATTTTGACTCTTATGATGGTCAGCCCATGTTTGCAGTGGCATTTTTAGGCTACGGTGATATTATGGATGCAAGACATACATACGTAGAAGAAATTTTTGCTGACTTAGGTGATTTTGCCATTGAACAGATAGGACACATTGACTACGAAGGTGACGAATGGTATCTTATAGTGCCAAGATACAAAGAGGATGTTGATATAACAAATCTTGACACAGGCGAGGTTCACACCATACATAACGGAGAAGCATTTACCATAAAATGTAATTTGTCTGATTTGCATTCAAATGTTGAAATCAGCACAGAACTGAATTTAAGCGGACATAAATTCAGCCCTCAAATGGGCGGGGACGGAAAGCTTGTTGGGAATCCGGATATACATGATATAACCGACTATACAGTAACACAGTAATTTACCGGAGGTATTTATGAAAACAAAACTTTTAAGTATATTATTAAGCATTGTAATGATATTGACACTTGTGCCCATTTCCGCTTTTGCGGCGGAGATAACCCGTGTTAATGTGGAAATAACACAGCCGACCTTGGGTGGTCATCCTTCATTTAATGTAATTGTTAATGACTCTTCGTACCAGGTTTATACCGATTCCGAGTCTGTAGACGGTGGTATAGTATGGTGGGATGAAACCCAGCAAAGAGAGCTTAAATCAAGCGATATTTTTACCGAAGGTCATAAATATATTTTAGCTATTGCTTTAAAGGCAACCGAGGGAAACAGTTTCAGCTTTGACAGTGAAGGTGACATTATTACAAAGGCATATGTAAACGGTGCAGAAGCACAAGCCGCCAAAGTCGCTGTTGATATGGGAACCGAAGAAACCAAAGTAATGGGGATTTTAAAAGAATATAACTTTCCTTCTTCACAGTCAAAAAGCCAGCTTATCAGTGACGTGCATATAAGTGACATTATGGCACCTATGGCGGGAAGACAATGCGACGAGCAGGCAACCGCTTTGGAAGATGACAAATATGCAGTGTATTCCATAGAGTGGTTTGATAAAACAGATGACAGATTTTTAGAAAGCGGTGAAACCTTCAAGGCAGGGCATACCTACTGCGTACAGGTGTGGGTAGAAGCGAAAAGCGGCTACGAGTTTAATACAACCGCTGCCGAATATAATATGAAGGGATACATAAACCAAAAGTCTGCCGAGCTTTCCAAGGCATTCGAATACCAGAGATGGGCAATGGTTGTGCTATCCTATACATTCCCAAAAGTAGCCGAGGGAAACAAAATTACAAGAGTTGATATAAAAGATATTATAGAACCCAAAATAGGAAGACAGTCAATTGCAAGAGCGCACTACCTTAAATACAGCGAGGGCGTGACAGGCTACAAAGCAACCTGGTATGTGGACAAAAATTTCGATACACCCTTTACCGGGGTATTTGCCGAAAATAAAAGCTACACCCTTGAAGTTATACTTGAAGCAGCTGAAGGATATTCCTTTGCAGTAGATCAAAATGGCGAAAATGATGCATTGGTATTCTTCAATAGCACTCTGGGTGACGAGATGTACTTTGATGCACAGGGCAGGGTTGTGGCAAGAATAAATTACGATAACACAGGAGATGCACCCGAAAAGATTTTAGGTGTAATCAGCTACAGCATAAAAGCGCCCGTAGTTGGCGAAACTCCGTCATATGAGGCTGAAAACCAGCGTGACGATGAGCTGTATTATATTGATAAAAATAATGCAGGCTCCACCAAAAACGGCATTACATGGAGAGAGGTTGAGGGTGAGGGTAAAACCCTACGTGAAACCGATACCTTTGAAGCAGGCAAAATTTATTATGCGGCAATCCGGGTAAAGCCCAAGGAGGGCTATGTTTTTGATACGGACGAAAACGGTGACTTGCTTGTTTCGGGTGCAATTAACGGAAACACCTCTCTTATTGGCGGAAATGACGAAGGAGTTTTTGTAGGTATAGCGTTTGAAAGACTTGAACTGTCAGGTGAATATACTGTAATCTCCGAAATTGAAGCAACCTCAAACTACCCTGCCATTTGCTATATGTACGGTGATTATTATATCCCCAGGTTTACTATAACAAAAGGCAGTCCTGCCACAATTCATTTTACAGACTGGGAAGTAAAATATGGTAATAAGGAATGGGAGAAGCTTGCATCAAACAAAAACTTTTCGGGCGGCTTTGCAAGAATATCTGCACAAATAAGAATTGACGGAGAGGCAGCCAAAGAATATGTGCTTTCAAATGACACCAAAGTAAAGGTAAATGGCGAGGAATGGACAGTAAGCGGTGTTCGGGTGGAAGACGGATGTTCTTACGGCCATATACAATCGCCGCAGATAGTTCCTGTTCCTATAGAAGAGGCGCCCACCTTTACCGTGACCTTTGACAGCTGCGGCGGCAGTAAGGTAGAGTCGGTAGAATGTTATTATGCATACCCTGTAGCAGAAGTTGATGCGCCTATACGCAAGGGCTACACCTTTGACGGCTGGTACAAGGATGAAAATTACAGCGAGAAATTTGTTTTCGCTGGTTCGGATACAGATGAAGGATACGGCAGGGTTTATGAGGATATAACCTTGTACGCAAAGTGGATAAAGGATAAAGAGGATAATACACATGGCGGTACAACCTCTCAGACAGAACAGGTAACATTCGTTGATGTAGCAAAGGACGAATATTATTATAAGCCTGTTATGTGGGCAGTGGAAAACGGCATAACCTCGGGAACAGGAGCAAACACCTTCTCGCCCGACAGTGTTTGCACAAGAGCACAGGTTGTTACCTTCCTGCACCGAATGGTAGCATCACCCGAGCCGGCGGCGATTGATATGCCATTTAGTGATGTAAATGAAAGCGATTACTTCTATAAGCCTGTAAAGTGGGCGGTTGGAAGCAGCATAACAGGCGGAACAAGCGCCACTACATTCTCGCCAAATGCAAACTGCACAAGGGCACAGGTTGTTACCTTCCTGTGGCGCGCGGCAGGACAGCCAAAAGCCAATACAAAAAACAACCCATTTACAGATGTATCGGAGGACAGCTACTATTATGATGCGGTGCTGTGGGCAGTGGAACAGGGAATAACAGGCGGAACAAGTGCCACTACCTTCTCGCCCGATGCCAACTGCACAAGAGCACAGGTTGTTACCTTCCTTTACAGATTTATAAATTAGCAGATAAATGCCCTGTGTCAACAGATGATGCAGGGCATCACTTTTTATTTGACTTTTAGATAAAATGCATATATAATTTTAGCAAACAAAAGATAAAGGTGGAATTGCAAATGAGAAGATGTCAGAACTGCGGATACCATAGCGATCCGAGTGCGGCTTTTTGTACAAACTGTGGAGCAAAGCTGCTCCTTGAGGATGCAGAAAGGAAGGTTTATACACAGCCGGCACAAAAAACTCAAAGCAATAATCAGATTGCTGCATTGATTATAAGCATAGTTGCACTGGTGATAGTCATAATTGTGGCAGCCATTTTACTTGTTCCTAAGTTTATAGGGAAAAAGGAGCAGCCATTAAACCCACAGCCTACAGGGGTAATTGATAATACAGTTGATGAACGGGAATCCTTCTATACTGTTTACAAGAGTGATGCAAGCTGGTCGGAGGCAAACAAGAATGCTTTGAAGCAGGGTGGATACCTTATAAGCATTAATGATGCCGGGGAATTTGAAAAGGCGTGCAAATTGGCAGAGGACGCGGGAATCCGTGTGTTCTGGGTGGGCGCAAAAAGAAATTCCTCAAGCAGATGGGCTGATATAAGCTGGCTTGACAACACACCCATCAGCTTTACAAAATGGTTTGATGGCGAACCAACCTACTATTCGGAAGACGGTGATGACGAAAACTATCTAATGGCTTTCTGCGTAGACGGTGAGTGGTATTTTAACGATGCAATTAATGACGTATCCGAATACTACAAGGGAAGAATGGGATATATTGTAGAAGTGAAGTGATGAAAATGAAACTGAAAAAAATGACGGCACTTTTATGCGTTCTGTGTCTGTTGGCAGGATGTGCACATGCACCGATAACAAAACAGCCTGTACCTGAAAAGGGCACAGAGACAGACGTGGTGTCAGAAATAATGGGGGAAATGACTCTTTCTGAAATGGTTTATCAGATGATGTTTATTACTCCTGAAGCGCTGACAGGCATAGGAACTGTTATACAGGCGGGAGAGACTACACGGGGTGCACTTGAAAGCTATCCTGTAGGTGGACTTATCTATTTTGCACCAAGTCTTAAAAACCGCGAGCAAACAAAGCAAATGCTTGCAAACACACAAAACTTTTCAAAAATACCGCTTTTCATAGCGGTAGATGAGGAGGGGGGACGTGTTGCGCGGCTTGGCAATAACCCCGATATGGGAGTAACCGCACATCCTCCAATGCGTGAAATAGGTGATTCGGGAGATACGGAAAAGGCATACGAGGTTGGAAAAACCCTTGGTACCGACCTTTTTGAGCTTGGCTTTAATGTGGACTTTGCACCCGATGCTGATGTTATAATAAACCAAAACAATTCGGAAATAGGTGACAGATCCTTTGGCACAGACCCAAAGATTGTCAGCGATATGGTGGCACAGGTTGTACGCGGCATGCAGGAAAAGGGGGTTTCTGCAACACTTAAGCATTTTCCCGGTCACGGCAGTACACAGGTAGATTCGCATACAGGTTATTCGGCAAGCAGCAGAACAGCCGACGAACTGCGCGCAAATGAATGGATGCCTTTTAAGTCGGGTATTGACGCAGGGGCAGACTTTATTATGATTTCGCACATGACCCTTACAGAGGCAACAAAAGAAAAGCTTCCCTCGTCACTGTCAAAAGAGGTTATTACCGATATGCTTAAGGGCGAGCTGGGCTACAAGGGGATAATAATAACCGACTCGTTCAGCATGGGCGCAATCACCGATGGATATTCTTCCGGTGAGGCGGCGGTTATGGCGGTAAATGCAGGTGCTGATATGATACTTATGTCTGCCGATTTTAAAGCCGCACATACATCCATCGTACAGGCAGTGGAAAACGGGAAAATACCCCGCGAGCACATAGAAGAAAGTGTAAGAAAAATTATTACACTTAAAGTCAAAAAAGAAATGATAAAATAAAAATCAGCAGGTTTTACCTGCTGATTTTGTTTTGTTATAAAGGCTTGAAATTCAGGTTATAGCTACCACCGGTGAGGGTTTGGGTTTTGCCGTCCAGAGTTACCTCGGCGGTGCACCCGTCAGGAATGATGAGGTTAAGCTTTCCTGTGTTGGTATTATAGCTTACATCTATTTTGCCCTGTACACTTTCGTATGTTACATTTACCTCGGGCACGCGCGCATCCATATGGGGGATAACCGCAAAATGCTTAAATCCGGGGGTGAGAGGGCGTATGCCCGCCATGTATTCATACATCCAACGGGCAACGGCACCGAAGGAATAGTGGTTAAAGGAATTCATTCCCTTGTCGCCAAAGCCTGTCTCCTTTGTGTAGGAATTCCAGCGCTCCCACATGGTTGTGGCACCCATACGTATGCAGTAACCCCAGGAGGGGTATGTTTCATTGAGCAGGAGTGAGTACGCCATATCGGTGTGTCCTGCCTCGGACAAAACGGGTAACAGATAGGATGTGCCTATAAAACCTGTGGACAGATGGTTGTCACGTTCCTTTATAGTGCGTAGCAAATGAGCTGCGGTTCTTTCTCTGTCAAGGCAGAGGTCAAAATGCAACGCCATTACATAAGCCGTTTGTGTATCGCCTGTAAGTCGGCTGTCACCGTCTGCAAATTCATGTATAAAAGCCTCTTTTATACACTCAAACTTGTTTTGATAATATACGGCATCATCTGTGCGGCCAATCGCACTTGCCATTTCGGAAAGAATTTTTGCATCGTGTGCGTAATATGCGGTAGCAACAAGATGTGTATCTGTAGGCGAATCAGTATTAAGCCAATCGCCATAGCCATCAACCCTTTGCAGGTGATTATCTTCACGCGCTTTTAAAAATTCAAAATAGCGTTGCATTGCGCCATAGTTTTCTTTTATGATGGTTGTATCGCCGTAAATCTGCCAATGATGATATGGAATAATAAACACCGCATCACCCCAGGCGGGGGTACCTGTTCCGGTGAGAGAACGGCCCGGCTCGAGCCACACCTGCGGAACAACGCTTGTAACAGAACCGTCGGAGCACTGTGCATCACGGAGGTCGGTCATATATTTTCTGTAAAATTTATCTGTACGCATATTGTACATACCGGTGCGTGCAAAAATCTGCGCATCACCTGTCCAGCCCATACGTTCATTACGTTGAGGGCAGTCGGTGGGCACATCTAAAAAGTTACTGCGCTGACCCCAGAGCTGATTTTGGAAAATGCGGTTTACAAGTTCCGATGAGGTTTCTACATTACCTGTCTGCCTGCAATCTGAATAGAGAGCAATACCTTCTATGGACGTAAGAGGCTGATTTGATTCGACATAACGAAAACCGTGGAAGGTAAAGCGGGGCATATATTCGCACTCGCCGTTTTTGGAGGGAATATATACATCGGTCTGCCTTGCAGTTCGCAGATTTTCGGTGTAAAGATTGCCATTATCAAGCATTTCGCCATAACGAAGCTGCAAAGCTTTGCCTGCTTCACCGTTAAAGTGCACACGCACAACACCCGCCATATTCTGACCGATGTCATATATGTAGTTTCCCTTGTCGTCGCGGGTTTGTGCTATAGCGGGAAGCACCTGATGAGCGCGAATAGGCTCGTGCTCTCTCGGCAGTATCTGTGTACCCATAGCATACTGCCACACACGGAATGCATTATTCCAGCTTGAATCGTCAAAGTCAGGGGTTTTCCATCCCTCAGGTTCAAGAGATGCATCAAACCACTCACCCATTATATTGTCGGCATAGCAGTAGCCGCCAACATTTACACGCCAGCTATTATCGGTTATAATTTCGCTGCCGTCTGCATAGGCAAGCTGAGCGGATAAAGCAACAATATCACTGTATTTTCCGGGACCCACACCACCTACGTTGCCTGAATACCAGCCGCCTGCGACAATGGCGCAAAGCGCATGCTTGCCCGGGGTAAGCTTTAAGGTGTAGGTGTCATAATAAATTCGTTTGTTATAATCTGTCCAGCCGGGGGAGAGAAATTCCTCACCGATTTTTTCTCCGTCAAGATATGCTTCGTATTCACCCAGTGCGGTTATGTAAAGAGTTAGCTCACACGCGCGGTTAACAGAAAAACTGCGGCGGAAATAAACAGGTCTGCCCAGCACATCTGTGGCTGTGTTTTCGGGAACGGTATATAAGGCTTTGTCGGCAGTTATAAAATTTACTTTCATAAAAAACTCTCCTTTATAACAATTCAAATGTTCCTGCTACGCAGATTTCTTTTGCCTGTGTTTGTATGTGAACATAGTATCCGTTGTCAATTTTCTTTGTGCAAACCTCGAGCACGTCACCGAGGTATGCCTGCTTTTTGTAAAGAAGATTTAAATGGTTGAAATTAAAGTCAAAGGGGAGGGCATCCATAAGTATGTCTGCACCCTTCTGGTTGTTAAGATGTCGGTTTGTGTCTATATCCTTATTTGCAATTTTAACAGTATAGTCAAAGCTGTCAAATTTTTGAATAGCAGGCTTTGAATATGCAAAAAAATCATCACCGAAATCGTGTGGCGGATAGGCTGACAGCATCTGGTCGGTTATCCTGCAAAATTTGTTGTTGGCGGTGTCAAACAAAAACCAGTTGGAAATGGATTTTGCAACAACCTCACCCTCCTGACGCAGTATGCAGCCTCTCTCCGAGGTAACGCCCTTCATGGATTTTACAGCTGTAAAGGCTTCGATTGGTGCAAGGGTTTTTACAGGCTTTACAATGTGCAGGGATATACCCTGTAAAAGCCAGGCGGCATTCATACTGCGAAGCTCGTGTATGCCAAAGCCTTTGGAGTGCGAATCCCTTGTGGAAACATCCTGAATAATGTCCAGCAGACAGCCGGTTTTTATTGTATCAAAGTCTTTGTAATCTCCGTATCGCGTTTCGTATGTAAATGTAAACATAATTCCTCCGCAAATTTTTACTTTTTTTGAAATTTTAACACTATTTAAAGGCATTTGCAATAGGCAATTATGAACTTTTTTTAAACAGTTCAAAGGGTTGCCGTTACACTTCTTGACTAGTTTTGAAAAAAGGGGTATAATAAATCAAACCAAACAAGGAGATAAATATGAGCTTTAAGAAAAAACTTGAAAATTACTGGTATCATTATAAATTTGTTACACTGATTTGGGCAGCTATAATTCTGGCAGCAATTGTGCTGGTGGTTGACGTAATAAATAAGGTGGAGTATGACCTTGCGATTGCATATGTAGGCAGTGATTACATAGACCATTTATCCTTCAAACCCATTGAAGAAGAGGTTCGCACCGCGGCGGGAGATGCGGACGGTGACGGGGAAAGCCACATCCGTTTTACATGCATGGTAATGCCCGAGGTGGCACAAAATGAAATGGACCTTGCCAAAGAACAGCAGTTCAATTATACCTTTCTGGACAGTACGGTAAGGGTTTATATATGCGAAAAGCAATATTTTGAAGGCAAGAGTAAATTCTTTATGCCGCTGGAGGATATTCTGCCGGCAGAAAAGCTTGTCGATGCGGTAACCCGTGACGGAAAGGCAATAGCAGTACCCCTTAAAGGCAACAAGACACTTGAGGGACTTGGTATGAGTACCGATAATCTTTATATAGGAATACGCGCACAAACCCACGAGGATAAAAAGGACGAATTTATAAACAAGCGCGAGCAAAGCTCTGTAAAGGTGCTTGAATACTTTATAAATCAGCCGTAGGAGGGATAAAAGGTGTCGGATATAAAAATACTTATGGTTGACGATGATGTCAATATATGCGAGCTTGTAAGACTGTATCTGGAAAAGGAAGGCTACAGCGTAATATGCGCCTATGATGGCGAGGCGGCAATTGAAAAGCTGCAGACCAAGTCACCCGACCTGGTATTGCTTGACATAATGCTTCCCAAAATGGACGGAGTGCAGGTATGCCGCATTATAAGAGAGCAAAGTGACGTGCCTGTAATAATGCTCACCGCCAAGGGTGAAACCTTTGACAAGGTATTAGGACTTGAAATGGGCGCTGATGATTATGTGGTAAAGCCCTTTGAACCACGCGAGCTTGTTGCACGTGTCAAGGCGGTACTGCGCAGATACAATAAAAAAGAAGATGAAAACAAGTGTGTTGAGTACAACAATATTTCAATAAACCTTACTACATACCAGCTGACGGTGGGCGGAGAGGTTATGGAAATACCGCCCAAGGAAATGGAGCTTTTGTATTTTCTTGCTGCACATCCCAACCGTGTGTATACCCGTGAACAGCTTTTGGAAGAGGTGTGGGGCTTTGACTATTTCGGCGACTCGAGAACAGTTGATGTTCACGTAAAAAGACTCAGGGAAAAGCTTGAAGGACACGAGGGTAACTGGACGCTTAAAACCGTGTGGGGTGTGGGATACAAGTTTGAGGTGAAGTAATATGCGCAGAGGTATTTTTTTCAAGCTTATGCTTGTTAACATTACCAGTACGGTTATATGTATTCTGCTGACAGGCGGTATTCTTTTCAGCTCGCTTATATACTACACAACAGAAAATAAAAGTGATGCACTGCTGGAGGAAGCGGTTCGTATAAACGAGATGACGCTGGAGTATTTTGGCAAAAAATACAGTGCTGTTTCCGAAGCGGTTTACAAAATGGTTATTGAGGATGTGGCTACACGTCTTGATGGTGTGGTGATGATATTTGATAACAGCGGCAAAATTGTTATTGCATCCCCAAATATAAATGAGCACATAACAAGCAATCTGCTTAATAAAACCCTGTTTGACAGAATAATTGCTCCCGAGGGGAACAGTATACTGGGTAATCTTGACGGATTTCTCAAAGAGACTTACCTGACGGTGAGTACACCACTGGAATTTGATGGTCAGCAGGTGGGTGCCACCTGTATTTCGGTGCCCATGCCGGAGGTTACGAAAATAATTTTTGATACATTCAGCATATTTATACCCGCAGTTTTATGTGCAGTATCTATAGCGGTACTTGTGGCATATCTTATGTCCATGCGAATACTAAAGCCCATTAAAAACTTAAGCCGTGCGGCAAGCAGAGTGGCGCTTGGTGATTTTAATGTTCGCCTTTATGTAAACGGTGAGGACGAAATTGCAGAGCTTTGCAAAACCTTTAACAAAATGACCGAATCTTTGCAGAAGCTTGATATGACAAGCAGTGATTTTATTGCAAATGTTTCTCATGAGTTGCGAACCCCTATGACCACTATTTCAGGGTTCATAGAAGGGATTTTAGACGGAACCATACCCGAGGAAAAAAGGGCACAGTACCTGTCAATTGTTTCAAACGAAATAAAACGTATGGCGCGGCTTGTGAGTGAACTTTTAATGCTTGCCCGGCTTGAAGGCGGAGAGAGTAAGCTTACAATGACCGATTTTGACATAAACGAGCAGATACGCCTTACCATTCTGGGAATGGAAAGCCGACTCTCGGAAAAGAACATAAGTGTAGAGGCTGAGCTTGGTGACTCACAGATGTATGTCAATGCGGACAGGGATGCAATCTCCCGCGTGCTTATAAATCTTTTTGATAATGCTGTGAAATTCAATGTTCAGGATGGATATATAAAAACTGGTACCAAAGCAAAGGGAAACAAGGTTGTAATTTATGTTGAAAATTCGGGCGCAGGTATATGTGAAGAGGAGCAATCACAGATATGGGACAGGTTTTATAAGAGCGATAAGTCGAGAAGTAAGGATAAAAAGGGACTGGGTCTTGGACTTTATCTTGTACACAGTCTGCTTGCTGAACATGGTGAGCGTATAAGCGTGGAAAGTATACCCAACCGGTATACAAGATTTACTTTTACACTAAAAAAATCATAAAATTTCACATTTTGTTCACATTATCATAACAAAAATAAATTACAATAAGTTTATACAAATGGAATTTTACAATTTCAAGGAGGAAAAACAGATGACTGATTTCGGAAACTGGAATGATGAATTTAACTATCTTAAGGCGGCTGAAAAAACACAGCAGGAGACCGGGAAACAGAAAAAAAGCAAAACATGGCTTGTGGCGGCAGTAAGTGCCATAGTAGGTGCTTTGATAATGAGCGTGGTTTCACCCATTATTACTCCCGCGGTAAATATGCTCATTTACGGAACTGCAAGAGGTTCACAACCATTTTCCTTTGAAAGTGATGAACAGTCTCAGGCACAGGCTAATATTGTGCAGGTTGCAAACAGCGGCACAAAGAGAGCGGAGCTTTCAACGGTGGATATTGGTAAGCTTGTAGGGCCTGCCGTTGTAGGCATAACAACAGTTGTACAGACGCAGCCTTCCTTCTTTTATCAGGGAGGAACAAGTCAGGGTACAGGCTCGGGTATTATTATAAGTGCAGACGGCTATGTTGTTACTAACAACCATGTTGTAAGCGGCGCACAGTCGGTAAAGGTAACTCTCAATACGGGCGAAGAATATGATGCCACACTTGTCGGGGCGGATGACAAAACCGACCTTGCCGTTATAAAGATAAAACCTACACAG
>JAZNUH010000048.1:0-4018 GCA_045592225.1 Clostridia bacterium
AAAACCTTACCACTCCCTTGCTTCTCCTCTTCCCCACAAAGCCTGTGGACTTTGCGGGGTCCCCAAAAGTCGCAAGGCTTTTAGGGGTAAGGAGCAAGCGAGCTGAAACGTACAAGTTTAAATAGAAACTTGTACCATAGCGAAACTTGCGACGCAGGTACGGCGGGGGTAAGGTTCGTTTGTAGCAAAAATGAAAAAAGAAAACCAACCCTGAAAGGGTTGGTTCCTATTATTGTAGAGCCTTTCTACATTTGTAGGCACTTTTATCTTATGAATGGAAGTCAAAATAATAAATTCATTTTTGCGGTCCGGGTCTTTTTTAAAACAATGTAAGGGGATGGAAAAAATTAGTGCAGAACAAACGAACCGAACCCGAAGGGTGAACAACCCCCGACAGTACGTGGTACGGCGGGGCTAAGGTTCGTTTGTAGCAAAAATGAAAAAAGAAAACCAACCCTGAAAGGGTTGGTTCCTATTATTGTAGAGCCTTTTTAAATTTGTAGGCACTTTTATCTTATGAATGGAAGTCAAAATAATAAATTCATTTTTGCGGTCTGTGCAATTTTTCACATCCCCTTCTCAATCATGCGTTTTATTGCGACTATAGCCTCCGCCCGGGTTGCGTTTCTTTGCGGCTCAAACGCCCCCTTATCAGTCCCGCGCATAATACCCAGCGCCACCGCACTTCCTACGGCATCCACCGCCCAGCTACTTATTTCCTTACTGTCATTAAAGCCTGCTGTACTGCCCTTTGGAATGGTCACACCCGTTTTTGCAAAGGCGCGCATAATCATAACCGCCATCTGTTCGCGGGTAATGGGTAAATCAGGTGCAAAAAGCTTGTCGCCGATACCCTGTGCAATTGAGTAATGGGTAACTGTTTCCACAACACCTGCGTACCAGTCCCAGGGCTTTACATCGTCAAAGCCTTCCTCGTAGTAGAGTGGCGCAAGACGGAAAGCACGGATAAGGAACGCTGAAAATTCGGCACGTGTTATAGAGTCTGCGGGATAAAATAAAGCCTCACCTCTGCCGTTTACAATACCTGCCGCCGCGGCGATATTAACATCACCCTCTGCCCAGTGCCCGTACATATCCACAAAGCACTTGTCGGCGCTGTGGGTGGCAAACTGTGAAATATCAATTACCGAAAGCTCACCCTTCGGGGGTGCCGGTGTATTTTCGGGTGCTTGCTCTGTATTGTTTTCGGTGGGGTCGGAGGGTGTGTCACCGTTATTCTCAACATCCTCGAAGCCATCATCCTCGGGCATGGAGCTGTCTATGGGATAGCCGATATGCACCCATGCAGACATAACACTTCTGCCTGTAACAGGACCTGAAAGAGAAATGGGAGTAACCTCAAACTTAATGTATTTTTCAAGCATATCGGGTGTAACTGTAAGCGTCTGTGAGGTCTGACCCGATATAGGAATATAAACGCCGTTTGCCTCGGAGGACATAAGCCACCGATATGTGCTTGCATCTGTGGTATCAAAGTTTGACGAAAACTTGTACCTGCCCGAGATAAGCATTTCGGCAAAGGGCGAGCCGCCTATTGAAACATTTGTTGCATAAACCTTTGCACTCTGAACCGATATACTGTCAAGCAAAATCACCTGAGAATCGTGCTGCTCGGGTGTTGTAAATGCAATCATAAGCTTGCCGTTAACCGACTGTGAAGGGGTGAACACCCTTTGAATGGATGTGTCTGTGTCGGTAAGCTCAAACTGACACACCACAAGACTGTCATCAAGCGACATGGAATATGAGTCAACAAGCAGAACGGTTACCACCGTTTCAATATCGGGTACGGCTTTTGCCGCCCAGGCATTGAATATATAGCTTTCGCCCTGAACATATTTTTTAACCGAATCCGAATAGAGCACCGAAACATTGCCGTTCATGACAAGTCTGCCCATTTTCTCACCGTCGTGGGGGTATATGTCGGCATAGGTGGGGACAGTCTTGAATTCGGATGGCAGGGAGGTTGCCCATAAATGACCGGGCAGGGAGGTTTCAAACCCTCCGTCGCCTATTGCCGTGTCTGAAACGGTAAAGGAATGTGTGCCCACCGCATCGGGATTTTCGTTTGAGACACCCTTCAGGGTATATGTGCCTGCCTTTGCAGAGTTGTCAACAATAATATAATTCCCCGAGATGGAAACCCCCTTGTTTTCGGGGTAAACCAAAACAGAAGCATCTGCCGATATTATATTTTCCGACTGGTCGCGCACCGCAAAAGCAAAGGGGAATGAAAGGTCGCCGCCGGGGACGATGTGTGCGGGTGCGTTGAAAATAACATCAGCAGGTGCAACCTCCTCGGCACGGAGAGTTACATTGTCAATGTATATGGGGCGCATATCCGATGAAACTATGTTTATATCAAGGTCGTAAATACCCTGTACGGGAACGGTAATGGCAGATATAACCTCTGTCCAGCCGCCGCCTATATCCGAAATGTTAACGCTTATCCGGTTGCCCGAAACCTGTGCGTTGGGCGAGAGAATTTTGCGTGTTTCATATCCGTCCTCCGAGCGTACAAAAGCACGCAGAACGTACATAGTATCTTCAAGGAAAACCAGTGTTTTGTCGGGTGAGAGTGTGGCGGTGTAGCCAAGCTCCTCGTCGGGGGTAAGTCTTACCGCGGCAAAACGAATGTCCCCGTCACTTACAGGGGTAAGGGGTGAGGAAGCGTCCCAGCCTGAAAGGGCAGGAGAATGCTGAAAACTGCCGTTTGTAATCATATTTTTGTCAAGGGTAACGGTAAAACTGCCGTCGGGCAGACCTGCAATTCCGCTTGGAGGTGTGCACATAAGGGTAAGACTTTCGCCGGGCTGTGCGTAGCTTTCCACCATAAGCGATGATGTTACAGGGTCAAAGGAAACTCCGTCGGGCAGCTGCTCGGGCGCGTATATGTCACCTGTCATAATGGGATATTTGTTTTCGTTACCATCAACCATTACCGTAGAATACTGGTATGTGGCATAGCCTGCCTCGGGCACGTACACCTCGGAGGGACCCTCAATCTGCACCTCTGTAGGGCCGAATTCCATTGGTGTAATGGATATATTATCTATAAACAAAAGTGAATCGGGCAATGCCGAATAAAGTGTAAGCGAAAGACCGTAGTCATAGCTTTTGCCTGCAAGAAACATAACCGAAATATGAGTCCAGTTGTTGGAAATACCTGACGCCTCCACAACAATACGGTTTGACGATGCAGAAAATTTAACACTGCTTTGCAAGGGCACAATGGGTTCTTCATCTGTACTGCACGCATCAAAGGACAGACTGTACATACCGCCCTCGATGAGAGGAATTTCGGGTATGTACTCTGCAATAACGGGATAACCCTGTGCAAGGGCAGAGGAAAGGGGGGATGAAAGCATAAGCGAATTATACCCCTCCGAGGAGGTGAAATCCGAAATTTCGCCCGCTTCCCATAAAAGCTCATCCTCTTCAAAGCCGCTGTTCTGTATTAAATTGTCAGCCGAAGCTTGTGCGGTAAAGCTTAAAAATAAAATAGCCGCGGCTGTAAACAATGAAAAGATTTTTTTAAACAAAATACAGCCTCCGTAATAAATTATCTCATTTTTGACACATCTCGCCTACGGCGAGCATGTTCAAAAATATATCGCATTGAAGATATATAGCGTACCGGGTACATATCGCAAATTCCAAAGGAATTTATATCGCTGATTTCACCCTGTAAAATCATTCTACCATATTGTTATGGCATTTGCAATAAATAAAGTGTGAACATATAATGAAGCTTTCTGAAAAATATATAGTGAAAAACGCCCGATTTGTTGACATAACGAGCATAAATGTTATACAATAAATATAATCAATAATCTTTTTTTTGTATTATGTATTGACAAAATTTTCCGGGGGGGGGGTATAATAACAGTATACAATACAGCGGAAAACGCTTTGTATACTATGTATACCAACCACGCCCTGACCGGGCTTTACCCCCTTCAAGCCTGCGGTTAAACTTTTTTCATACTTCTCCACT
>JAZNUH010000049.1:0-9485 GCA_045592225.1 Clostridia bacterium
GGGGGTGTAAGGGTTTCGACGGGGATACTGAACCTGTGGAAGCGGGCGGCGGTGAGCACCGCCTTACAAAGCTCAATTTTTAAAATTAAACGCTAACGATAATTTAGCTTACGCTGCCTAATTAAGGTAGCCGTCTACAGCTTGACTACCGCGACTTGCTGCTAGGCGTCACATAGCGGTGAACGTGCGGCGGGTAAGCTTTGCCTCGCCCATGAATTATGAAGCTACCGACGGTAAAAGTTTGTTTGTGGACTTTTACCCGGGGGAATCCTGACCACAAACTGCGCCCGGAGATGCTGCGGCGGATGTGTTTTCGGACAGGGGTTCAACTCCCCTCACTTCCACCAAAAAAAGAAGTACTACCGACAGGTAGTGCTTTCTTTTTTTTATTCTAGAGGGAGTTGAACCCGAGAGGGCACGAGCCGTTAATAAAACGGTTGATAACCGTTTTTAGGCGAGTGGTACGAGGAGGGTACCGAAATGCGAAGCATTTGGGTCGACAAGCAGGGCAGATGCAAAGCATATGCATCACTCCCCTCACTTCCACCAAAAAAGGTGATTTTACTTTTAGTAAAATCACCTTTTCTTAATCGAAATATCCGCAATGGGGTTTCTGGTTATTCCTCATTCTCACTAAAGAATTCTTCAATAATGCTTATTACAATATTATTAAAGCTTGTGTCATGTTTCTTTGCAAGATTGTTAATTTTTTCAGCCAGTTCATCTGTAATATACAGTGTTTTATATCCAGCCTTGACCTTCTTTTTTGTTTCTCTCGGTGTAAATGCCATATCAATCATCCTTATATCATATATTATACATATTATATGGTATAATTACAATTTATAATATATCAGAAATATCTATTGTAAAATTACATTTTATATGGTATAATGATGTCAAGGAAGTGGTAAAATGGATATAAAACTCAATATATTTTCAGGTGCTGTGTCAGATGCAATAAACTCTGCCATACAATATCTTCATATTGATACCAATGACGTAATAAACTCCGTCGCCCTTACTGCATTAAACGAAATACAGCAGGTTATTCAAAACCCAGAGATTGAAGATGACTTTGAAGTGGTGGAAGAGATTGTCTGTATCTTTGAAAAATATAATATAAATGCAGGGTGGCGGCACGATTTTTAACCACAAAATCCTGTTAGAGACAGAACCGGAGACCTCAACTGAAAAAAGGCTGCAGCGACGCTGCAGCCTTTTCTTTTCTCATATTTTTTAATAAAGAACCCATTTACCGTTAGTAAAGTCCGGAATTTCAACAGGCATACTTCCAAGCTGAATAGATCTTTCGGAAAGGGGAGTAATTGCCATCCATGATGCCATATCGTAAACATCTATAGGCATGGGCTTGTTTTCCTTAAGTGCATCAAAGAATGCGCTGATTGTAAGCCAGTCAAGTCCGCCGTGGCCTTCTCTTACGCCCTCTTCCTGATACTTTTTCCATACGGGATGATCGTACATTTCCATATACTTTTCTTCATTGCCCTTATTTTCCTTGTACCATTCATCCTCTTTTTCATCCTCAAAATCAGCATCGCGCATAATTGTCTGTGTATCTTCACAGTAGAATGCATCTGTTCCGTGGATGGTAAGACCTCTTGAATAATATCTCGGCAGTGTTGTGCCCAGTGTAAGCTTAATTGTTTCGCCATGTGCGCACTTAATAACTGTTGTTATGATATCTCCCTGAGTAAAGTTTGTGTTCATAAGCTCTTCATCATCTGCGTGATGCTTCTTTACATAGTCATGCAGACCTACAGATCTTGATGCGGTAGATGTAAGAGAAACCATTCTGTTACCGCGGTTAATGTTAAGCCACTGCGCAATGGGGCCCAGCTCGTGTGTGGGGTAATTATCGCAGTTTCTGTTCATGTAGTTACGCATTCTGTAATGCTTGTCTACCTTGCCGTTTACAATCTGTATACGGCGGTCGTGGTAGTATGCACCGTCACAATGTGCAATTTCACCAAAGAAGCCCTGCTTTACAAGATTTAAAAGCATCATTTCACGTCTGCCGTAGCAGCAGTTTTCGAGCATCATAATAGGTGTTTTTGTTTCTTCATATGTTTTTACAAGCTCCCAGCACTGGTCGATTGAATATGCACCTGCAATTTCAACACCAACGGGTTTGCCTGCCTTCATAGCTTCAATAGCTGCGGGAATATGTATTTCCCATGCAGCAAAAATCATAACTACATCAACATCCTCGCAAGCGATAAGCTTGTGATAATCATCTGTTGTAAATGAGGGCAGTTCAATGTTCTGCTCCTTCATATAATCTGTAGCTCTTTCAATTCTTTCAGGGTAAATATCGCACAGTGCTGTAACCTTTACATTTTCAACATCACATACATGCTTTAAAAGATTAAATCCGCGTATTCCAAGACCAAATATGCCTACTTTAATTTCCATAATATGCCTCTCGCTTTCTTTTCGGTTTTAAATATTATACTTCCCTTTTTTTCGTATGTCAATCTTTATTTTAAATATTTTATTATCTGTCTATCTCCTCCGGCTCATGCTCCCGAAGGGATGCAAGAAAACCTCTTTCCCATAGCTTGTCCTCAATGGCACGCAGAGTTTTAAAGCTGTCTGCAGTTACTGTGTGATAGTGATAACCCGAGGTTACATTTTTAAGCAGACTTGATTTTCCGCTTGTAATATCTTCTATAAAATTGTCCACATCTGCACGGGTGCGGATGTTCATTTTTGCCCGTACCTTATCATAAAACTTATGGTATACAAAAACATCTTCAACCGCGCCGCCCATATCTACTATAAGGCTCAGCTCGTCCTTTACCTCATCATCCGAGTGGATTACCTTAAAAACCCTTTCAGGGCGTGCCTTTTTCTTAAGAGCATACCCCCTTGCAAGCGACTCAATTTCTGCCCCCTCTGCACGAAGCTGGGCAATATCCTTAACTATTATCTGTCTGCTTACACCAAACTGCTCTGCAAGGCTGCCCGCCGAAACAGGTGCCGACTCTTCGGAAAGACGTTTCATTATACCCTGTCTTCTCATTTCAACCTTCATAGCTACCTCCGATTAAATGGCATGCAGATTTTTAAGAGAAAGGTCTAAAATAGGTGAGGAATGTGTAAGTGCACCGCTGGATATAAAGTCTACACCAAGGTCTGTAAGTGCGGCAATGTTTTCCTTTGTCACATTACCCGAAACCTCTACCTCTGCTCTGCCTGCGATAAATTCCATTGCCTCTTTTATCTGGTCATGGCTCATATTGTCAAGCATAATGATATGTGCACCTGCTTGTACCGCTTCTCGCACCATATCCATATTTTCCACTTCTACTTCTATTTTGCGTACAAACGGTGCATAAGCCTTTGCCATTTCAATGGCTTTTTTAACACTTCCTGCCGCACCTATGTGATTGTCTTTAAGCAGAACACCGTCGGACAAATTGTATCTGTGGTTTGAACCGCCGCCCACTCTTACCGCATACTTTTCAAAAATACGGTTGTTGGGTGTTGTTTTTCTAGTGTCAAGAAGGGTGGTTTTTGTTCCCTTTAAAAGGCTTGCAACCTTGCGTGTGTAGGTTGCAACACCGCTCATTCTCTGCAGATAGTTAAGTGCTGTACGCTCGCCCGACAATAAAACTCTTATGTCGCCTTTTATCTTTGCAATAAGCTGACCCTTTTTAATATCATCACCGTCGTTTGCATAGCAAATAACCTCGGTTTTATCGTCAATAAGTGTAAACACTCTTTCGAAAACCTGCATACCGCACAAAACGCCGTCTTCTTTACAGATAAGGTCAACCTCACCCGCCTGTGCACAGGGCATAACGCTGTTTGTGGATACGTCCTCGCTTGTTATATCTTCATCAAGTGCCGAAAGTATTAAGGGATCAACTTTAAGTTTAAGTGTTGCATTATCAAACATTTTTATTCTCCTCGCTTTGCTTTTTAAATTCTTTTATGGTATCAAGTACCGACTGCCTGTATTCTTTTCTTATTTTGTCCATATCGCTGTACCGGGACAGGTCAACAGGTGGTAATTCTCCCACAGTTTTCGGGTTTTGCGCCATCTCTTTTGCCGCACGCTTTGCAAATACTAAGCTTTCAAGCAATGAATTACTTGCAAGTCGGTTTTTGCCGTGTACACCGTTGCAGGCAGTTTCGCCCACTGCGTAAAGGCGCTCCATTGAAGTTTTGCTGTTTATATCAACCTTTATTCCGCCCATAAAATAGTGCTGGGCAGGTACTACGGGGATACACTCTTCATTTACATTATAGTTCATATCCCTGCAATGCTGCACAATGTTGGGGAAATGCCCGTGCAGCTCTTCTTCGGGGATTGTGCGCAAATCCTCCCACACAAAGTCGGTGCCGTCCTTTTCCATCTGCTCGTGTATTGCCTCGGTAAGCAAATCTCTGGGTAGCAGCTCGTTTACAAACCTATTCATATTTTTATCATAAAGCTTTGCGCCCTCACCTCTTACCGATTCGGAAATAAGAAAGCTTCTGTCATCCGGCTCATCTGAATAAAGGGTGGTGGGGTGAATTTGTATGTAGTCAATGTTTTTAAGCTCAACGCCGTGCTTTATGGCTATTGCCACCGCATCACCTGTTAGGTGGCGGAAGTTTGTGGAGTGTCTGTAAAGTCCGCCTATGCCGCCTGCGGCAAGCACAGTGTACTCTGCCGACAATGCTTTGATTTCACCGTCCGGCATTTGTATAACTGCACCCACACACTCGCCGTTATCTTCAATTATATCCACCAAAGTGGTGTATTCCAAAAGGGTTATGTTAGCTCTTTTTTTAGCCTCGGCAAGCAGCTTGCTTGTAATTTCCTTGCCTGTTATATCGTGGTGAAAAAGTATTCTGCTGTCCGAATGGGCACCCTCTCTTGTATAGTTGAAATTACCCTTTTCATCCCGCGAAAAATCCACTCCGTATCCAACAAGGTCGTTAATTACCTCTCTTGAAGAATTAATCATAACCGAAACACTCTCGCGGTCATTTTCATAATGACCTGCGCGAAGTGTATCTTCAAAAAAGGAATCATAATCGTTTTCATCCTTCAGCACACATATACCGCCCTGCGCAAGAAAGGAATCGCTGCTTTCAAGGTCGGATTTTGTTATTACCGTTATCCTTTTATCTTCGGGCAGGTGCAGTGCACAGTAAAGACCCGAACATCCGCTGCCTACAATAAGTATATCTGTATTCATACTGCCTCCGTATAATTGCGGTTTTTAGATTTTGTGACCACTATATTAACACAAAAGTTTACACATTGCAAGACATATGTAAACTTTTGTGTAAAATTTATTGACTTTTTGTCGAAAATCTATTATACTGTCCATATCAAATCAAGGAGACTTATTATGCAGAATATAACAGACATTCAAAAGGAAATTATAAAACTTAAAAAGGAAAATGACGTGTGCATTCTTGCACATGCCTATCAGACACAGGAAATTCTCGAGGTTGCCGACTTTGTTGGCGATTCATTTGCCCTTAGCAAAATGGCTATGGATGCACCGCAGAAAACTCTGCTTATGTGTGGCGTAAGGTTTATGGCAGAAACCGCTAAAATTTTATCCCCCGACAAAAAGGTATTTTTGTCACACCCCGATGCCGGCTGTCCTATGGCTGAACAGCTTACCCTCACAGAGCTTAAAAAGCTTAAGGCAGAGCACCCCGAGTACTGCGTTGTGGCATATATAAACACCACCTCCGAGCTTAAAACCGAGTGCGATGTTTGTGTAACCTCTGCCTCGGCGCTTGACGTGGTTTCAAAGCTTGATGCTACCGATATACTTTTTATACCCGACTGTAACCTCGGCTCGTGGCTTGCCAAAAAGCTTCCCGAAAAGAACTTTCATTTTATAAAGGGCGGATGTCCCATACACATGCGCATCACTCCCGAGGATGTGGACGATGCTCGTTCAAAGCACCCCGATGCTCTTGTGCTGGTTCATCCCGAATGCGTTAAAGAGGTAACCGATAAGGCAGACTACGCCGGCAGTACCACAGGCATTATGAAGTTTGCGGCGGCAAGCGATGCAAAGGAATTTATAATAGGAACAGATACAACCATTGTTCAGCACCTGCAGTTTTCTCACCCCGATAAAAGCTTTTATCCTCTGTCCAAAAAATGTATGTGCGAGGATATGCGCCTTACAACACTCATAGATGTTTTAAACTGCGTAAAAGGCGCAGGCGGCGAGGAAATTATCCTCCCCGACGAGGTTATGGAAAAGGCTACACCTTGTCTTATGGCAATGCTGAAATGAATATGTTGACAAAATATATCTTCTGTGATATATTAAAATTAATAAAATGCAGGAGGTAATTTCTGTGAAAAAGACAAGGTATACCGCAAATATGTGTTTGCTTTCCGGACAAATGCATTTGCCCGGTGGAGATGCTTGTCTGCAAAAATAATTTAAAGGACGCCGTATGGCGTCCTTTTTGTATTCAAGAAGGGGGTGTATCGCCAATGGGTTACATAGTAACCATAACAACCAGCAAAGCTAGAACTGAAAGGAGCATAAAAGATGAAAAAAGCAAAACGTATACTCACAGTTATTTTGGCGATATGCCTTATGGTCGGTATGATACCGGCGGTATCGGCAGCAGAAGAAATTAAAAATCCTGCCATATCCTTTGACGATTGGGATGCATATGTAGAAGAAATGCGCCGTAAAAACTATGGTTCGAATTCTGATGCCTTGCCCGAAGGATATGACCAGTCGGTAATAGATGCAATAAACAATAATATTGACAACAGCCTGCCGGTAGAAAGCGGGACAAGCACTGAAAGCGCAATGGAAGCAATTTCAACATCTGTTGTAGGTACAAAAATAGGTGAAACAGCATCGGTACAGAATGCAACGAGAGATTCGACATCGACGGCTGTTCCCGAAAGCTTTACCGTAGACCATGTGGCTGACCCATTTAATCTTGCCGCAGGTGCGGGGGACAGTGTTTCTCTTGCTACCGGTGCACTTACATATGAAAAAACGCTTTTGTCACTGCCCGGCAGAAACGGACACGATTTGAATGTGTCTGTAAAATATAACTCGGACAGTGCTGTTATTACAGGTGCGGCTTATTCGGAAAATGAAGGGGAAGAAACAATAGATTTTAACCAGTTTGCTATTGGTTGGAGCTTTGGATTCCCATATATTACAACCGATGAATTTTATGGTTATAATAACGATGAAACATTACACCTTCCCGGTGGAGGGTCGTATAAACTGGAATACAAAAAATCAACCAAAACATGGGCGCTGGAAAATTATAAGCTTGATGATATGTCAATATCAACAATGTGGTTGGATGACAGAACCTTAAATGAAATGACGAATGAAACACCGGAAGAGAATAGAATTAATGCATATATTCTCTGTTATGCAGACGGCAGAAAAGACTATTTTGATTTTACATTTGGAAATATTATAAAATCCGAAGACAGGTTTGGCAACAAAATTATATTTGAATACGCGGAAGAAATTTGCTATAAAAATTCGTTTTGGGACTTCCTGTTCCGTATGAATTCCACGGTGCAAAAAATGCATACTCTGTCAAAAATAACAGACAGTACCGGTAATATAGTGACTTTTACATATGATAAAGGTATAACAAATTTTGATAAATACATAAACAAAATTTTAGTGGCAGTAAACGATGAAATACATGCTGAAATAAATTTAAAACACGAATCCAGCTATAATGGTAAAATTGACGTGGTTGAAAGTATAGTTGACGGGGAAGGATACAAGACGTCATTTGACTATAAAGAAATGATTACACATGTAACAGGCGTTTCTTCAACAGATATTGTTTCATACAATATTGCCGGCAGTAATTTTGTTATGACAAAGCTTACACTTCCCACCAACGGTACAATTAACTATGAATATGAAAAAGCAAGGCGTAGCAGCTGGTGTACATACTACCTTGATGGGTATGCCAACCAAAGGCCCGGATGGAGAGAGGTATACAAAGTATCATCAAGAACTGACTCTGTTAACAATGAGATTTGGTATCAGTATGAAAATGACCATTCGGGATATCCGCACAGCTATTCAGAACAAGAAAGTGGTTATGTTAATGATGATAGTTTTACCTACCGTACTACGATGACGAAGGGGGATTTATCAACTGTATACGCATTTGATTACAGACACAATAAAATTTTGGAAGAGACATTTTCAATAAAAAGCGGTGTAAATCAACTGCCAAGCAAAACCGATAATATATATAATATAATTATCAATAATAAAATATATGCTGTAACATTTGAAAATGGTTATTTGACAACGTATACATATAATGAAATAAAAACTGAAAATACCACAAAATTTGAAGAAGTGGTTTACCAACCGTATTTTGCCGGCATAAAAGATTACACCGGAGATGATATAATACTTGCGGCAGTAAAAAGCTATAACGAGTGTATTTATGCTTTTATTTATGATGGCTGGTACGATGTTGAGATATACAAATTTAATACAACAGACAATAACCCGGCATGGTCGCAGGACTGTGTGTATGACCTGGAAAGCGAGTATTCATCTATAGCTGTAAGATATAATCAGGAAGCGCAAAAATTTTATATTTTGGCATATAACAGTTTAAGTAGTCGGGAAGGTATTGCTTTTCTGACATATGATATGGCAAGCCAAATTATTACACCAAAGTATAGCAGTGTTTCATGCAATTATAATCAGTATGTAAGAATGCTTTGCACAGACGAAAATGTGGCATACTTTAGTGTTGATTCAAAGGTATATCGTTTTGTTATAGGCGAAAACGGCGTAACCAAGGAATCAAAGACGTTTAACATCACACCATATTACGGAATGGTAGCAAATGGCGAAATATATGTCGCAGTTAATGATAGTGAAGAACATGCAACACAGTATAATGTGTATAACATTGATTTTGACAGCAATACTGCAACAAAGGTTGATGCATTGAGCAATGTAAAAAGAATTACATTGGGAACCGACGGAAAGCTGTACTACACAACAGTAATTGATACAGATAGCAGCGATGATGGTGTGGCAAACCGCCAGGTTCTTATGTCTTACGATATGTCTGTAAGCGGAAGCACACCACAAATTGAACATTATTGTTTCTCGGACACGGATGACTATACTCTGCTGACAACCTATGGCGGAATGTATTTGAAAACTAATGCCCGCTTTGAAATAGCAGAAAATACCACCGCAAAGCAAACCCGAATCCGAACAGACTATAGCTACAATGACAAAGACCAGATGTTAAGCTACAAAAAAACTGTTACAGAGGGAGCTGCCATATCCCATCAGGGTGGGGAATCCTACGAGTATGTAGAAGGACATAATGTGCTTGCAAACCAAACTGACATACTGGGTAACAGAACAGTATATACATATGATGATACATACTATCTGCCATTGACTACAACACAGTATGCAGAAACAGATAATGCTATTGTTACAACA
>JAZNUH010000050.1:0-4160 GCA_045592225.1 Clostridia bacterium
ATTTGCGTAGTCAACACTCTTTCCTTTTTCGATTATGTATGAAACCACTGAAGCAGAATCTGTTACAGGATTTGTATTGGGCATACAAGCAACAGATGTAAAGCCGCCCATAACTGCACTTTTACTGCCGCTTTCAATATCCTCTTTATATTCGTAGCCCGGCTCACGAAGGTGACAGTGCATATCAATAAGACCGGGTAAAACTGTCAGTCCTTTAGCATCTATAACCTCCATTTCAACACCCGAAAGGTCAATTTCATTATCAATCTCGGCTATAACACCGTTTTCTATGTATATGTCACGCACACCGTCAATACCGTTTCTGGGGTCAATTACGTGTCCGCCCTTTATAAGCAATTTCATAGTATATGTCTCCCTTCTTAAACAGTTATATTATCGCGGTTTGCAAATATGTCAAGTACCGCCATTCTCACCGCAACACCGTTTGTAACCTGCTCGTTAATGAATGACTGCTCACTGTCAATCATTACGCTGTTCATTTCAACACCGCGGTTTACAGGACCGGGATGCATAAGTATTGCATCGGGCTTTGCGTATTTTATACGCTTTTCGTCAATGCCGAAAAATCTTGAATATTCTCTTATACTGGGGAAAAGTCCCTGCTTTTGTCTTTCAAGCTGAATACGCAGACCAATTACAACATCTGCATCAAGTAACGCCTCGGGTATGCTCTGGTATACCTCGATGCCCATTTTTTCTATATCTCTTGGAATAAGCGTTGCAGGGCCGCCTACCGCAACCTGTGCTCCAAGCTTGGTAAGGGCATATATATCACTTCTCGCCACACGGCTGTGTGTTATATCTCCTACAATGGCAACCTTAAGTCCCTCAAAGCCACCCTTTTTCTCCTTTATGGTAAGCATATCCAGAAGTGCCTGTGTGGGGTGCTCGTTCATTCCGTCACCTGCGTTTATAACAGACGCATTTACGTGCTGTGCTAAAAGATGAGGTGCGCCCGAGCAGTTATGACGCATTATAATAACATCTGTACCCATTCTGTCAATGGTTTTACCTGTATCTATAAGAGTTTCTCCCTTTGCTACACTGCTTGATGATGCAGATACATTGGCAGCTGTTGCTCCCATATATTTTGCTGCAAGCTCAAAGGAGAGTCTTGTTCTTGTACTGTTTTCATAAAAAAGAGTTGTAATGGATTTTCCCTGCAGGTGGGATGTCTTTTTGCTGTCCTGCAATACTATTTTCTTCATCTCTGCCGCACTGTCAAGTATATAGTTTATTTCCGCCACAGTTGCGTCGCAAAGTCCTGTCAGGTCTTTTTTTCCGTTTAACATATCAGCTCTTCCCTTCTTATATATCTAAATGTTTACCTCTTTCGTAAAACCGCCAGCACCTTTTCAAAGGGTGCTGGTAAGGGTGCGGTAAATTGCTTGTATTCGTCTGTTTCAGGATGTATAAAACCTATTTTCCACGCGTGGAGAAGCTGTCCGTCAAGGGCAAATTCCTCTTTTTTTATCCCATAGGTTTTATCACCCACCACCGGATGCCCCAGGTGGCGCATATGCACTCTTATCTGGTGAGTGCGTCCCGTGTCAAGGTGACAGTAGACAAGGGTATAATTCCCAAAACGTTCTATAACCTCAAATCTGGTTATTGCCTCTCTGCCCTCACCGTCTGTTACACTCATCTTTTTTCTATCACGGGTGCTTCGTGCAATTTTTTTGTTTATTACTCCCTCATCCTCGCGTATGTTACCATGCACAAGTGCTGCGTAGGTTCGTTTAAGGGTTCTTGTTTTAAGCTGGTCGGAAAGGCTTTGGTGTGCCTTATCCCCTTTTGCTACTATGATAAGTCCTGTTGTGTCCTTATCCAGTCTGTGCACAATTCCCGGACGGTGTACTCCGTTAATGGTTGATAGTCGGTCTTTATACCTGTAAAGCAGAGCATTTACAAGTGTTCCTGTGAAATTACCGTCAGCGGGGTGAACAACCATATCCGCCGGCTTGTTTATCACTATAACGCTTTCATCCTCATAAACCACATTAATGGGAATATCCTCTGCTACCACCTCAAGGCTTTTGGGCTCGGGCATTGATACACAAAGTGTATCTCCCGGCTTAAGCTTATGTGACGGCTTTATTATTTTCCCGTCAAGGGTAATGTTCCCGTCCTCCAAAAGCTTCGCCGCATATGAACGCGACACATTTTCTATATTTTCGCTTATAAATTTATCGGCACGGTCTCCGCCTGCTTCCACGGTGATTATTTTATTCTCCATCGTCATCTCCACCGCCGCGCGTTATTTTCAATTCATATATACAAAGTAAAATTGCGCCTATTGTAACATAGCAGTCTGCAACGTTGAAAACAGCAAAATTTATAAGCCTGAAATCAAGAAAGTCTACTACATGTCCCATTGTTACTCTGTCAATAAGATTACCTATCGCGCCCGACAGAATAAGTGTAATTGATAAAAGTAGCAATTTGTCCTTGGGTTTTTTTATAAAAAGATAAACAAGCGCTGACAGAATAATAGCAATAGTAATTATTATAAGAAACAGTGTTTTACCCTGCAGCATACTGAATGCCGCTCCGTCATTCAAAACGTATGTAATGTGAAATACATTCTGAATAAGGGGTATGCTTTCACCAATAAACATATTGGCTGAAATTATGTGTTTACTTATAATGTCCAGCGCTATACATAAAACCGAAACAATAATAAAAAGCATATATAACCTCAAGAAGCATACGGGCAAAAGCCCGTATGCTTTTCATTTTTTAGTCTTCTAAAACTTTTGCACATCTCTCGCAAAGTGTGGGATGTGCGCTGTTTGTACCAACTGTTTCGCTGTACATCCAGCATCTTTCACACTTTTCGCCCGAGGGTGCGGAAACTGCAACTGCAAGTCCTTCGCACTCACCCTTGAATGCTCCTTCGGGAGCTGCATCACTGCAAAGCTTAACCTCGGATACAATAAACAGGGTCTTTAAATCTTCGGGGAAGTTTTTGAGGAAGTCCTCTGTTTCGCTGTCTGCATAAATTGTTACACAAGCACCAAGTGAATGTCCTATTACCTTATCAGCGCGGGCAATTTCAAGTGCCTTGGAAACATCGTTCTTTATAAGCAGCAGCTTTTCCCAACGAGCTTCAAGCTCTTCATCCGAATAAACATCCTTCGGAATTTCGTTATAGAGTACCGATCTTGTATCATCCTCTGCCTTATGGGGCATAAACTGCCAGATTTCTTCGGATGTGAAGGCAAGTATGGGTGACAGAATTCTTACCAGTGCATCAAGCACCTTATACATAACTGTCTGTGCCGCACGTCTTTCTGCCGAGTCGGCTTTGGATGTATACAGTCTGTCCTTGATAATGTCAAGGTAGAAGTTACTCATATCTGTTACACAGAACTTGTGAACTGTATGGTAAATCATATGGAACTCGTAGTTTTCATATGCTTCGGTTACTCTTTCTATAACCTTGCCCAGCTTTATGAGCGCCCATCTGTCAAGCTCGCTCATATCCTTTGTTGCAACTTCATCTGTATCGGGATTATAGTCGCTGATGTTACCCAGAATATACTTTGCAGTATTTCTTATTTTTCTGTAAGCTTCGGAAAGCTGCTTTAATATATCCTTGGATATTCTCATATCTGTTCTGTAGTCTGCCGAAACAACCCACAATCTGAGCATATCTGCGCCGTATTCTTTAATAATATCCAGGGGGCTTATACCGTTACCCTTGGACTTTGACATCTTTGCGCCCTCTGCATCAACTATCATACCATGTGTGATAACTGCCTTGTAGGGAGCAACGCCGCGTGCCGCAATTGATGTAAGCAGCGAGGACTGGAACCAGCCTCTGTACTGGTCATTACCTTCAAGGTAAAGGTCAGCAGGGAACTGAAGTCCCTCTTTTACATCCAGAACACCTGCATGGCTGGAACCCGAGTCAAACCAAACGTCCATGATGTCTGTTTCTTTTGTGAATTTATCGCATCCGCATTCACACTTTGTACCTGCGGGCAGAATTTCAAATGCATCAACATCGTACCAGGCGCCTGAACCCTGTTCCTTAAACAGCTTGGAGGTTGCCTTTATTGTGGCATCGTTGATAAGCTCTTTTCCGCAGTTTTCACAGTAGAAGATAGGAATGGGAACACCCCAGGTTCTCTGTC